>JBMNUA010000024.1:0-17848 GCA_050945995.1 Christensenellales bacterium | reverse complement strand
AACAGCGCCTGCTTGGTCACCTCATAGTGCTCGTAGGGGCGCGTAAGGTTGAGCACCACGTCCACGTCCGGGTCGTTGAACGCCTCGTACATGTCCTTGTAGATCTTCGGCGTCGCGCATTGGATGCCTTTCTCCTGCTGCTCTTTTACGAACGCCACGCCCTTTTCGGCGCGCGCGGGGATCAGATCGCACACACCGATTAGGCTGACCTCCCGAAAGGTCTCCGTCAGGTTCTTTAAGTAGATGCCGCTGATGGCACCAACGCCGATCATTGCGATTTTGACCATACGCTTTCCCTCCTGTTTCCTGATTTCTGTCAGACGCGCATGCGGCGCGTTCAATGCATCCATAGGATGATCTTGCTCACGCCGTAAACCAGTACCATCAACGCCGTGATCGCCAAAAAGGACTTCGGCAGCCAGACCTCCTTTTCCAACATCGCGCGCTCGAACAAATGCTGCCCGCCGATGACCAGCACCAGCATGAGCACGGCTACCCCGATGATGGCAACCTGTTGTATCCACGCCTTCGCGAGCCAATATATGCTTTGGCTCAGCCCGACGGCAACGCGCATCATGGACGCGAATGTCCACACGGCGAAGAACGCGAGCGCCGCGTCAAAGAGGGCGTACCCATGGGAGAGCGCCTTTCGCAACGCGCGCGTGCGCTGCGCCTTTGGATCAGTACGGTTCATGCAGGTACTCCCTCCTCTCCCACGCCATCCGGATGCGCGCGAGGTCCTGCAGCGCGACCTGCCGATGGCTCTCGCTTTCAAACACCGGCGCGCCGCGCGCAAACGCCATAATGCGGTTCATGCGCCGCAAGTACCGCTTATTCGCCCGCGCACGCGCGCGTTCAATCTGCGCCTCGCTCGCGCCGCGCGCACGCATCCGCTCGATCTTCCGAACGCGCACCGCGCACCAGCGCGCCGGCACGCCCTCCGATTCAAGGACGAAATCCAGATCATCCGAATCCTTGTGCAGAAACCATTCGATGCACTTTTGCGAGTAGAAGTACGCGCCGACACAGACGAGCGCGAGCAGCCCGATGCCGACGAGCAGTTGTATTGCGATCATGTAAGTTTTACTCCTTGCCGCTTCGCGGGTTCACACCTTGCGCCGCGGCACATCAGACCCGGTACACGCCGGAGAGTTCCAGCTCGTCCGCGCGATGGCAGGCGACATAGTGCCCCGGCGAAAGCGCGCGGTAATCCGGCGCAACCTCCTTGCAAATCTCGCGCGTGTAGGAGCAGCGCGGGTGGAAATAGCAGCCGGACGGCGGTTTCGCCGGGTTCGGCGTCTCGCCCTCGAGCAATATCTTATGCCGTTTGATGCGCGGGTCTGCGACGGGCTTTGCGGACAACAGCGCTTCCGTGTAGGGATGCAGCGGACGCCTGAAAATCTCATCGCTTTTCGACAATTCGACCATCTTCCCGACATACATCACGCCCACGCGATCGGAGATATGCTGTATGACGCTCAAATCATGCGATATGAACAGATAGCTCAAATTCATGCGCGCCTGCAGTTTTTGGAGCAGATTGATCACCTGCGCCTGCACCGAAACATCGAGCGCGGAAACCGCTTCGTCGCAGACGATGAAGCGCGGCGTCGTCGCGAGCGCGCGTGCGATGCCCACGCGCTGCCGCTGTCCGCCCGAAAACGCGTGGGGATACCGCTCCAAATGCCGCGGGTTCAAGCCCACGAGTTCGAGAAGCTCCGTCACGCGCTCGGTGATGTCGCCGCCCGTCATCTTTTCATTGTACTTGAGCGGCTCGCCGATGATATCTTTGATGATCATGCGCGGGTTGAGCGAAGCATAGGGGTCTTGAAAGATCATCTGCATGTCGCGCCGCACATCGCGCAGGTGTTTCGCATTGAGTTGAAATACATCCACCGTCTGCCCCTTGCGGTTGACAAAATGGCAGGCGCCCGCGGTGGGCGCGACCGCGCGCAAGAGCGTCCTGCCGAGTGTCGTCTTGCCGCAGCCGGACTCGCCCACGATGCCCAGCGTCTCTCCCTCGCGCACATAGACATCCACATCGTCCACCGCGTACACATCGCCCACATGCCGCCGCAGAAACGAGGAATGGATCGGAAAATACTTCTTCACGCCCTTCGCGTCAAGAATCACACGCTTTTCTTCCATATTGATTTCCTCCCTTCCTCGCTCAGTTGCGCAGCGCTTCTTCGAGCACGCAGCGCACCTTGTGTCCGCCGCCGATGTCAACAAGCGGGATGTCCTCTACATTGCAACGACCGTCGATGCGCTCCTTGCAGCGCGAATAGAAGCCGCAGCCGGGGCGCAGATTCATGGGATACGGAACCGTGCCCTCGATCACCTCGAGCTCGCTTTTCGCCGTGCGCGTGACCGAGGGGATCGATTTGAGCAGCGCGATGGTGTACGGATGCTTCGGGTTGTGAAACAGCGTGTCCACATCCGTATACTCGACGACGCGCCCGAGGTACATCACCGCGACCTCGTCCGACATCTCGGCGATGACGCCCAGATCGTGCGTGATGAACATGACGGCGGAGTTGAATTCGCGCTTCAATCGGTTCATCAGCGCGAGCACCTGCGCCTGCACCGTCACATCCAGCGCGGTCGTCGGCTCGTCGGCGATCAAAATCGCCGGGTTGCAGGAGAGCGCCATGGCGATCATCGCGCGCTGGCGCATGCCGCCGGAGAGCTGATGCGGGTATTCGCCCAAACGCTGCTCGGGGTTGTTCATGCCGACGTCCTGCAATGCCTTCAGCGCGATGCCGCGCGCCGATTTCGCGTCGTCCGCGACGTGGATCTGTATCCCCTCGCAGAGCTGATTTTCAATGGTGTGCACAGGCGAGAACGCCTTCATCGGCTCTTGGAAGATCATGCCGATGTCGCCGCCGCGGATGGAGCGTATCTCGCGCCCATTTCTCGGGAGCTTTACCAAGTCCAGCGGCGCGTCGAGCCGTTTTCCGCCCTTCTTATATAGAAGGATCTCGCCCGTCACCTTGCCGGGGTGCGGCACGATGCCCATCAGCGCCTGGTTCGTCACCGACTTTCCGCAGCCCGATTCCCCCACGATGCCGAGGGTTCTGCCCTCGCGCACTTGAAAGTCCACGCCGTCCACCGCTTTGAGCAGTCCCTCATCGAGCTGAAAATGCACCTTTAAGTCCTTGACCTCAAGGAGGAGATCGCCTTGATCGTGTGCCATATGCGTTTCCCTCCTTACTTGTACGGGTCGGCGGCATCGCGGAAGCCGTCGCCGAGGAAGTTGTACATCAAAACCGTGATGATGATGAAGATCGCGGGGGTGAGCAGCCACGGCTTGTTCGCGATCTGCGCGATGCTCTTGGCATCGGTGAGCAGCACGCCCCAGCTGATCGCCGGCTCTTGCAGCCCAAGCCCGAGGAAGCTCAGCGACGTTTCGCCGAGGATCGACTGCGGGATGGAGATCGTCATGGAGACGATGATGTAGCTCATAAACGAGGGGATCATATGCCGGAAGATGACATTGAAATCGTTCGCGCCGCAAAGCCGCGCCGCCACGACGAAGTCCTCCTCGCGCAGCTGCAATATCTTGCCGCGCACCACGCGGCACAGCCCCGTCCAGCCGATGAGCGACATGATCAGCACCATCCCCAGATACACCTGGTAGGTGTTCCAACTTCGCGGCAATGCCGCGGCGAGCGACATCCAGAGCGGGATGGTCGGGATGCACATGATGACGTCGATGAGCCGCATGATGATGTTATCGACGATGCCGCCGAGGTAGCCCGCGAGCCCGCCGAGCGTCAGCCCGATCACGAAGGTAAAGATGATCGAGATGAACCCGAACGAGAGCGAGATGCGGCTGCCGTAGAGGATGCGCGAGAACAGATCGCGCCCGAGCGTGTCCGTGCCGAAGAGCATGATGTTGAATTTGGCACGGTCGAGCCCCTCCCCCTCAATGCCGAAGAAATGAAGGTCGGTCTCAAACAGCCCGAGCAGCTTGTACGGATCGGCGCGCACGAAGAAACGAAGTTTGTATTCCTGATCCGGGTCTTCGACATACTCGCGCAGCCAGGTTGTGGTGTTGATCTCGCTGGTTACGCCGTTGACGTAGGGCCAAGTGAAATTGCCATCCGCATCCTTCCAATGGATGTCCATCGGCGCAAAGTCCTTCAAGTCGGTGTAGCGGTAATTCGGCAGCGACGGCGAGAGGAAGTCCGCAAATATCGCGATCAGATACATCGCAAGCAGGATCGGGAACGCGATGTTTGCAAGTTTATGCTTTTTGAACTTCCAGAGCATCAGCTTCCATTGGGAAGCGACCTCGTAGGTTGATTCGTCCTGGGTATACGCCCGCGTGTTTTTCGCTTTCTTTGCCATTTATTCCACCACCCCGCCGAAGCGTATTCTCGGGTCGATCAGCGCCAGCAGAATATCGGAAATCAAAGAGCCGACGACGACCATCACCGATGAGATGAGCAGAAAGCTCCCCGCTAAATACATATCCTGGGTGATCAGCGCTTGATACATCATCGGTCCGGTGGTCTCCATGTTGAACACGAGCGAGACGATCGTCTCCCCCGAGATCAGCCCCGCGAACGTCGCCGCGAGCGTCGATACCTGCGGCGTGATCGCCATGCGCACGGGGTACTTCCACAACAGCCGCCGCTCGGACACGCCCTTGGCGCGCGCCGTGGTGACATATTGCTTGCCGAGTTCGTCGAGCATCATCGCGCGGAATGTGCGGATCATGCCCGCGGTGTTTGCCACCCCGATGACGCCCACCAACACGAGGAAGCGCGGCAGCATGTTCATCACCTTCGCCCAGCTCCACGCCGCCATCTGATATTCATAGGAGAACATGCCGGAGATGGCGACGCCCGAGAAGCGGTAGACCTGGTAGATCACAAACAGCGCGAGCAGAAATCCCGGCACGGACATGCCGATAAATCCGAATGCCGATACGATGTAGTCGCCGATGGAATATTGATGGGTGGCGGAGTAGATGCCGATGGGGATCGAAACGCCCCAGACGAAAATGAGCGTCAAAATCGAGACCGCGAGCGTCAACGGCAGCCGCTGCCCGATCAGTTTGGCGACCGGCATATCCCACGAGAACGAACTGCCAAAATCGCCGCGCGAGATGATGCCCCAAATCCAATCAAAATATTGCAGATACAGCGGTTGATCGAGCCCGTACCTTGCCTTGAGCGCGGCGATCTCCTCCGCGCCGACGATGGTACCCGTCGATTCCCGCTGCCGTATATAGGTCGTCAGGTAATCCCCCGGCGGCAGCTGGATCACGATGAAAATGATGATCGTGACGCACAGTAAGAGCGGGATCATTTGAAGAAGACGCTTGCCGATGTAGGAGAGAAGCACGCAGATTCACCTCCAAAGCGATGCCCTATGTTCCTGTTCGACGAAGCCGGCGGCATGCCGCGCGCATGGGGCAGCCGCCGACCGCATCGCCCGGAGAGGGCGATGCCCTCTCCGGTTGATTTAATCAGTTACGCAGGTTTAGTACGCGACCCAGACATCCTCGTTCGCCCGGCAGGCGTCGAGGTTGTAGCCGCCCTCGGAGGGGAAGTTCACCAGCCTGTTTGAGATGGCGGAGGGCTGGGAGATGTTCTGAACCGGCATGACATAGAGCAAATTGTCCTTGTAGTATTCAATCTGCGCGGCATGCGCGTCCGCGATGTCGTCGGCGGCGACCTGCATGCAGCGGTAGAGATACTCATCATACCATGCGGCGAATATCTCGTTGGGCTCCTCGCCGGACGCGCCGTTGTACAGATCGTACAGATAGTAGTTGCAAGCGTTCTTGTAGACCGCGAAGTCCACGGTGTTTGTGATGTAGACCGGTCCGTGGGAGAATTGTATGGACATTTGCAGATCGTTCGCCTGCTGCAGGGTGTCCATCAAATCGTTGTCCACGAACTTCATCTGGATGTTGAGCCCGGCTGCGCGCAGGTAATCGGCGACGAGCACCGCCGTCGGCTCGTAGGTGGTCATCCAGCCGGAGTACGCGAGCTCGAGGATGCAGGGCGAGCCGTCAGGATAGGTGCGCCAGCCGTCCGCGCCGACGGTCATGCCGATGCCGTCGAGCAGCTCGCCCGCTTTCACTACGTCGTATTCCACGATGGAGTACATCGTCGCGGGCTCGGCAAAGCCGAAGTAGACCGAGTCGGCGATCTCCTCATAATCGATCGCATAGCACAGCGCCGCGCGGAAGTCGTACTCGTTGACGATGCCGCGCCAAAGCGGGTCATCATACGTCCAGTTGAGCACGAGGTCTGCGCCGGTGCGGTGCAGGATGGGCTTGGTCAACAGCTTGTAATCGCCCTTCTCGGCAGAACCCGCGTACAGCCCGATGTCGCTGAGCGGAATCCACTCGTAGGTGTAGTCCACCTCGCCCGCAAGGATCTTCACGGCGATCGCCTCGGCATCGACCGCGTAGGTGGAGGTCATGTAATCGACATAGGGCAGCTGCTGCCCCTCGGCGTCCACCTTCCAATAGTAGGGGTTGCGCTCGAGGATGGCGGTCGAGCCGTCCATTTTGGTGATGATCCACGCGCCCAAGGAGGGCGAGCCGATCTGGTTCTCGGCGGCGATGTCCCAAGACGAATAGTCGTAGAGCTCGTAGAGCTTGAACCACTCCTCGAGGGTATAGCCGTTGCCTGCGCACTTCGCGGTCAGTTCATCCTTGTCCGCGGTGTCGATGTGGAAATCCTTGAGATAATGCGCGGGCGCGAGCATCTCATACACATCGTGCGAGGCGACGCGCAGGATAAAGCCCGGATAGTAGTCGTCGAATGTCAATGTGAAGGTGTATTCGTCGTGCACTTCGATCGTGCAGGGCGTGCCGGCGGTGGAGTTGCCCGTGCGCAGCCAGTTCGGCCAGGTCGCCGTCAATTCCTGATTCGCATGATCCATGTCGAACTTCCACGCCACGTCCTCCGTGGTGAGCAGCTCGCCGTCAGACCACCTGAGCCCCTCGCGCATGTAGAATTTGTAGGTCGTAAAGTCCTCGGAGACCTCCCAGTCCTTGATGACGTTGCCGTAGAAATCCTTGCCCTCGCCCGATACCGTCTCGATCGCGCGCTCGGCAAAGATGCACCAGATCCAGCCGTCCCAAGTGGCGGAGTTGCGGATGGACCGGAGGGTTCCGCCGTATTGTCCGATCTGATAGTCGTCAAAGTATTCCTCGTAGCTGACCGCGCCGGGCGTCACCACGAAGGGTTCCGCCGGCAGACGCTCCGCCACAGGGGGGAGTTCACCGCTCGCGACGCGTTCGTCGAGCATCGGCGCTTGCGAGTAGGTGGCTCCTTCGGCGAGTGCGGGGATCGCAGCCATCGAGGCCACGAGCGCGAAGATCAACAGGAAGCAGACCTTCTTCATCCGGAACACCTCTTTCCTTCGGGTCATTTTCGAGGTGGCAATGGGTTGGGTTGACGCGTTTTCCGTGCCCTCGGGCATTTATGCCAATGATTGCGCATATTTGCCCAAGTTTTGCGCCAATGCTTGCATGTTCCGACCCAAAACCTACCGTACATGACCCAAACTTCTAATCGCATATTAACACACGCCATATATGATGTCAACGCACTCTGCGATTCGGACAATATTTGTCCGTATATCTTGTTTTATTCGGTAATTGGCGCAAACGCTGCTGCCTTGTAAGCGTCTGCGTGAAAGAGTTGTGTATTCATAGTAGCACCCAGATAAGCATGCATAAAAAAAGAATACTGCATATTTATTGCCAAATATGGCGCATTTCCTGCATGGAGGATGGCGCTCGGCGATCCTGCGTTGCGCGATGCGATGTCAATCGTCGCCGTCGGGTGTTGTTTGATATTCGAGATCCTTGATCGATGGAAGCGCTCGATTTTCGCCGATGATATATTTTGTAGATGATGGCGTCACCATGCGCTCAATGGTGATATCCGGGAACAGAAAGCTGATTATCGCAAACTCATAACCATAAACTGTCGAATCCCATTCTTCATATTTGTATGCATAGGAATAATCGAATAGGCGCGCGAAATAGTCCCTGTCCGGATCGACGGGGATCATCGCAGGCGACTTTAGCAATGCTGATATGACTATTACTGCGATAAATAATACCATCAATGCTATTGCGAGTAAAACGAGCGCGCGCTTGATTTTTCGCATGGACTGCTCCTCCGATATGCGAAGTCGTCAGCGGTTACAATTCATAGGAAGATATGATCGGTATGCTTCATAGTCAAGCATGATGATTTCCCCGACAGTTACTTCCTTATTATAATAACCAATTGTAAACAGTCGCACGCGGCATGTCAAGCAGCAGATTCGATTGACAGCGCGGGGATGCACGATGTAAAATGCAAATGTGATGCGCAACGCAAACGGATGTATGGAAGCGGAGGCGGATACATGAGGCTGATTTTTCGAGCATTGTTGAGTTTGCTCACGATTGCGATGACTTTATTAACAGCGCTTGTCCTATTCATCTTTATATCAGACTTGTTGGAGGAGGACGTGTTGACGTTGGTTGACCTGATTGAAGGTGATTTTGATGTCATCGATCTAGGAGATTTAAGTGACGCGCCATGGGATACGATCGCGTTTATCTCCTGTCCGACATTGATCGAAGGCTATTCAATGGATGAACTAAACACCTTGGAAGAATGGAGAGAACTGCGCGCCTTCCGCGACATTCCATTGCACTTTGTCATATTGTTCAGGGCGGAAGGAGCGATCATAGATCACGAGATACAGTGGGCAACTGACGTCACATTCCAAATTGACGAATCAGTTTATCAGGGATATGGCTATCATTTTGAACTGGTCAGAGGAGAATCTGCATTTGAGCGCAGCGAGATGGATGATGGTGTTATTTTTACTCAAATCAACGATATGTGATCTGCAACTGCGCACAGCATGTATTTCAATATCCAATATGTTGAGATTGAATAACGCTGCGCTGCACAATTGCCAACGAGAAAGATTGCGTGCTTCTCCCAAAGCATCCGAAGCATCGGACACCAATCAGCCAAAATTCCAAGAACAAGGATCACCATTGTTTGCCATTAAAATTGATCCCATCATCAACTGCCGAAAGAAATGTTGGTTTCGTTGATTCGCAGCGCATCAATTCCAAAATACAACGCAATACAAACTCCCAACACAAACTCTAAAATGATAGAACACCGCCCAACAAGCATTTCCAGTCCAATCTGTATATAAAAAAGCATTCAACATTGATCATCGCGTCGAAGGTTTGCGCACCGCTCCCAAGCGTGCTTTTCACGTCCCTAATTTGTTAAATCCAAATCATAATTGATGCGATACCACTTGAAATTGATGTTTTCGGCTCCGCTAGGTTGCTACAAATATAATGCGTTCCTATAATTTAGTTAAACAAATTGATCGGTTTATGTACGATTGTGCATGAACCGATCATGTGGAAAGGAGGTCAATCGATCGTTTGCCCCGCACATCTTTTCACCAATCGGAACGACTGCTCACGAAAACGACGACTCATTCGGATCGATAGAAGGAGGAAACTTTTGTGAAGAAACTCTTGTCGGTAATGCTCTGCCTGATGGTGCTCTTCTCAACATCCCTGGCTTTTGCCGAAAGCAGCTATAATATGACATGGAACACCCCTTGCGACCCGGCGACTTGGAACGGCAACCCCTGGTCGGGCAACAACGGCGGCTGGTTCGTTTCGCTGGGAAACGACGGCATGTTCCAGTTTGCGCGCCTGTCGGACAACATTTATTATCGTCTGGCGACGGGCATCTCCCACGACGGTAACGTAACCACCGTGACGCTGCGCGAGGGCGCGCTGTACTCCGACGATGTGGAGATCACCGCCAAGGACATCTGGGGATGGTTCCAGCTCCACAAGCAGCCCGTCACGCGCTATCTGAGCGCAATCGAGGTCGTGGATGATTATACGCTCGACTTCGTGTTCCTCGAGCCCGCGCCGTACAACGAGATGCGCGAGCTGCTGCTTGCCAACTCCGGGCGCAACGCCGGCTGCCCCTACCACATCTATGGCGAGTTCATCGATCGCGCCGCGGAACTGTGGGCATCCGCGCCCGCCGTACCGGAAGGCTCGATCGACTACTTCGGCAAGGATACCGCCGACGAAGCGTTCGCCGCCGCGTGGTCTGAGAACTGGAACGCGCTCGCCGCGTTCGTCCCGCCAAATGGCTATGTCGCCTCCGGCCCGTACCTGCAGGACGGCCCGTTCACCGAGTCCGACATCCGCCTGAAGAAGAACCCGAACTATTGGGACACCGACAATGTGAAGTTCGACATCATCACCAACAAGAACACCACACCCGAGCAGGGCGTTGCGATGCTCAAATCCGCCGAGACCGATTGCTACCCCGGCTCTCTGGCGATTGACGCCGCGGAAGCGGTGCTCTCCGCGAATGACGACATCGTGTTCTTCCCGACGGTTGACCCGGCATGCCACGGCATGTACATGAACCAGCGGTCTGAGAACTCGCCCATGAACGATGTGAGCTTCCGCAAAGCGATCAACTATGTGATCGACAAAACGCCCATCCGCCAAATCGGCAACTATTACGGGCAGGAGTTTGATTATTCTTGCACCGGCATGCCGCCGCTGTTCCTCGACAAATATATACAGCCCGACGTGCTCGCGCAGTTCACGCTCTATTCCACCGATTATGACAAGGCGGAGCAGCTGCTGACCGAAGCCGGCTATGTGAAGCAGGGCGGCAACTGGTGCTATCCCGATGGTGAGCGCATCAAGGTTGTCATCGGCGTCAACGGCGGCTGGCAGCCCGCGACCGTGGTCGCGAACGTCTGCCAGATGGTGGGCGATCAACTCAACGCATTTGGCATCAACGCCGAGGTGCTCGTCGTCGAAACCACGATGTACTCCGAGCGTTTGAACAACAACGAGTTCTGCATGGTCTTTGAGTGGATCGACGTGTCCTGGTCGTTCTCCGACCCGTACTTCACGCTGCGCGATTTCTACTACGGCACCTATGCAACGCACATGGGCATCGATCTGGACGAGGGAACCGGCAAGCCCGTCTACGAGGGACTTGTGGACTTCAACGGCGAGCCCACCGACCCGATCGCGCTGATCGACTCCATGCCCTATCTGACCGAGGAAGCCGACCGCCTCGCCATCGCCGAGCGGCTCAGCTGGATCGCAAACGAGAACTGCTTTGGCATCAACCTCTACCAGAATGTCACCGGCATCTGGGAGAACCGGGCGACCACGGGCGGGCTGCCGCACGCGGACGCGATCGACGAGAACGGCAAATTTATGCCCGTGCCGACGATCGACGACCCCGAATTCGCCAACATCGTGAACCTCAACTGGGGCTTCTCCGGTTACATGAAGCTGTTCTACCTCTACCCGCAGACGGTGGACTGATCGCCGGATACGCGGCGCGCGGCGGGATCGAAAGATCCCGCCCGGATCCATCATCCATTTCGGGAAGGAGGCTGTCCTGTTGGCAATCAAAAACATCCTGAAACGAACGGGGTTCGCGCTATTGACCATCGCCGCCACGTCACTGTTGACATTTTGCCTTTTGCGGGCGATGCCGGGCGATGTGTTCTACACCATGGCGCGCGACCTCGCGCGGGAGCAATCGATCCCGCTTGACAATGCCTATGTCCAGGTCATACAGCGCTACAATTATGACCCGGACGAGCCGCTCATCTACCAGCTCCAGCGCTATTACGGCGCGCTCGCAAAAGGGAACTTGGGCACGAGCATGGTCTACCAATCGAAGACCGTCAACGACATCATCGCCTACGCATTGCCGTGGACGCTGTTTATCTCCTGCCTTGCGCTTTCGATCACCTTTGTGCTCGGCATCACGCTCGGCAGTCTCATGGTATGGATCAGAAAAGGCGTTCTAAACGCGCTGCTCACGATGATCTGCACGGTGACCAGCGCAATCCCGGTGTTCGTCTGGGCGTTTTTATTGATGGTGGTGTTCGTGTTTGAATTGGGCTGGTTTCCGATCAACGGCTCTTACGACATCGCCTACACGCCCGGCTTCAACCTCCCCTTCATCGCAAGCGTTTTGTACCATGCGGTGCTCCCGGTGATGACATATGTGCTGACCATGATGGGCATGTGGGCGCTTCAGATGAAATCAAGCGGCATCACCGTCATGGGCGAGGACTACATCACCGCGGCGTATGCGCGCGGGCTCTCCAGCAAGGTGATCCGCAAGCGCTACATGATGCGAAACGCCATGCTGCCTGTGATCACCATGCTCGCGGTTACTTTCGCCATGATGATCTCAACCGGCTCGTTTGTCGAAACTACCTACACCTACCCCGGCATGGGTCGCCAGATGGCAACCGCATCCGGGCAGCGCGATTATACTGTGATGCAGGGGCTGCTTCTGGTGATGGCGATGTGCACGATCTTCGCGAACCTCATCACCGATTTCATCTATTTGAAGCTTGACCCCAGAATCAAGGCGGGAGGTTGACGGACATGAGAATGCTCGGTTCCCTGTTTCTATCAATTTACCGTAACAAGCGCGCGCTCGTCGGGTTCTTGATCCTGTTGATGTTTGCGTTCTTTGCAACGGTCGGCTGGCGCATCATTCCAATCCGGGATTTCGGCTTCATGGAGCGCTACAAAGGTCCCAGTTGGCAGCATGTTTTGGGCACGGATTATCAGGGGCGCGACATCTTCGGGCTCTTGGTGCACGGCAGCCGCGATGTGCTCGCGCTCGGCGTGACGGCTGCGGCGTTCTCGATCCTCATCGGGTTTATCATCGGCGCGCTCGCAGGCTTTGTGGGCGGCTGGCTCGACCGGATCATCGTGTTTATCGCAAACATCTTTTTGACGCTGCCGCAGATTCCGGTACTGCTCATATTATCGGCGTTTATCACGGTCAGCAATCGGCTGGTGATGGCGCTCGTGATCGCGTTTCTCTCGTGGGCGCAACTCTCCCGCATGGTGCGCTCGCAGATCATGAGCCTGAAAAACCGGGAGTTCATATCGGTGTGCAAGGTGATGGGATTCTCAAATCTCTATATTATATTTGTAGAGATGCTGCCCAATGTGGTAAGCTATCTGTTGATCGCATTCATACAGTCCATGCAGTCCGCGATCAACATGTCAACGCTGCTCATCATGATGGGCTTCGCGCCGTTCTCCCCCTCGCATTGGGGCACGCTGCAGGCGACGGCGCAGAACGCGGCGGCGGGCGCGTTCGCCCCGAAGATGCTGCTCTTCCTCTTCTCGCCCATGGCATGTTTCGCGCTGTTATCGACGGCATGCGTGCTGTTTGCAAGCGGGCTGGACGAGGCGCTCAACCCCCGCCTGCGCGGATTATGAGGAGGGAAGGCATGACGGAAAATGTGTTTGAACTTCGCAATCTGACCGTGAAATTCCCGCTGTATATTGGGACGATCTACGCGGTCAACCACGTCGATCTCGACATCCCGCGCGGCTCGATCATGGCGCTTGTCGGAGAGAGCGGCAGCGGCAAATCCACCATCGCCTCGGCGATGCTGCGCATGGTATCAAACCCCGGGGTGATCGAAGCCGATTCCGAGGTGAACTACGGCGGGCAAAACATCCTAAAGCTCGACGACAAGGCGATTCGCAAGTATCGCTGGAGCGAGGTCTCCATGGTCTTTCAGGCGGCGCAGAGCTGCTTGAACCCCGTGTATACCGTGGGCGAGCAGATCATCGAAACCTACCGCGAGCACGGGGACACGCGCAGCGAGCAGGCGCTTCAGGAGGAGGCGCATCAGTATTTGAGCTATGTGCGGTTGGACGGGGAGCGCGTGATGCGCAGCTATCCGCACGAGTTGTCCGGCGGCATGAAGCAGCGCGTGATGATCGCGTTTTCGCTGCTGCTGAAGCCCAAGGTCATCATACTGGACGAGCCGACGACCGCGCTGGACGTCATCACCCAGGATTACATCTTTGAGATCCTCAAAAGAATCCACGAGGAGCTCGGCGTGACGCTGATACTGCTGACCCACGACATCGCGGTCGTCGCGAAGGTGGCGACGCGCATGGCAGTGATGTATGCCGGAACCGTGGTAGAGCAGGGCGACATCTTCGACATCTTTCGCAGCCCCGCGCATGAGTACACGCGCCAGTTGATCGCGTCCGCGCCGTCGCTGTTTGACGATGTGGCGGATCGCTACTCCATCACCGGCTCGCCGCCGGACTTGCTCAAGCTCCCGGAGGGCTGCTATTTCTCGCCGCGCTGCGCGCTGTGCGACGACCAATGCCTCGTCGAGCGCCCGCCGAGCGAATCCTTCGGCGACAACCGATGTGTGAGCTGCTTTCGCTGGCGCGAGGTGATCGAGAAGGGAGGGCGCGGCGATGAGGACGAATGAGAATCAAACACCGGTGATTGAGCTTGTCGATGTCGATATGACATTTACAAGCAGCCGCGGCGTTTTCAAGAAACAAACGGAGATACAGGCGCTGACGAAGGTGAATCTGTCGATCATGCCCGGCGAGGTCGTCGCGCTGGTCGGCGAATCGGGCGGCGGGAAGACGACGGTCGGCAACGTCATCAGCGGCATTTTGAAGCCCACGGGCGGAAAGCTGTATTTTGACGGCGTGGATGTCTCGCAGATGAACCGCAAACAATTTGCCGAATATCGCAAACAGGTGCAAATTGTGCAGCAGGACGCATACGCGGCGCTGAACCCGGCGCACACGGTGCTGCATGCGCTCAGCGCGCCATTGAAACAGCGCGGGTTCGCACGCGGGCACAAGCAGGTGATGGCGATGGTGCGCGAGATGCTCGAGACGGTGGAGTTGCGCCCCATCGAACAGTTCATCAACAAGTATCCGCACCAATTGTCCGGCGGACAGCGCCAGCGCATACTGCTCGCGCGCGCGATCTCGCTCAAGCCCAAGCTCATCATCGCCGACGAGCCGGTTTCGATGATCGACGTGTCGCTGCGCGTCTCGGCGCTGAACTTGATGAGCAAATTAAACCGCGAGACCGGCATCTCATTTTTGTACATCACCCACGATCTTGCGACGGCGCGCTACATCGGGCGCACGGGCAGAATCGCGATTATGTACCTCGGGCAGATCATCGAACAAGGCGCGGCGACGCGCGTGATCGCAACGCCGATGCACCCGTATCTGCGCACGCTCATCTCCGTTGTGCCCGTGCCCGATCCATGGGTTGCGCGCAGCCGCGAGCGGATCGAGTTGAAGGAAGTGGATGTGCCGACCGCCGCGAACCCGCCGCCGGGCTGCCGATTCCACACGCGCTGCCCGTATGCGGAGGAGATTTGCCGGGTAGAGCCGCCGGATTTGCGGGAATACGATGGGCGTTATGTCGCCTGCCACCTGCTGGAGTGCCTGCCCGTGTGGACGCTGGAATCGAGCCGGAGCGCGCAGGATGGATGAGATTCGCGACTATGAGACGGCGCGCAGACGCGCGGAGGGCAATGAGCGGATTCGGCGCGCGCTGATGACCGCGTTGACGCTCGTCGTGCTCATCTACCTCGGGTTGATCTACAGCCTGATGCACATTCAGCCCGGCGACGCGGAGTATTATGTCTCGATCTTCACGTTGATTCTCAACACCTTGTTGTTTGCGGGTATGTTGATCGCGGCGTATGTACTCAAGCGCCGGTATGCGCGGTATCAAGCGCTCATGCAAAAGTACGCGCAGGAGGACAAGGCCGATCCATGGATGGTAAGCCCGTAAACACGGGCAGTGCGCGAAGGCCGAAGGAGGAGGTGATCCCATGTTTCATGTGGACGGTTTGTTTGGCAGGGTGCGCATTGGATATCGCCCCATCGCGCCGAAACTTTCGGAAGTATTGGACCATGTGACGCATTCCGGGTGGCATCGCGTCAATGAACTATACATGGTCATGCGCAACAGCTTGCGCATGGATGAATATATCTTGATGCTGACGGTTGACGGCGTCGGCGAATACCTCGTCACCGGGAAGCGCTATTTGCTGCGCCCCAATTCACTGGCGATCGTGCCGCTTTCACAGGGGCACAGCTACTACGCCCAGCCGGGTCAGGAATGGGAGTTTTACTGGGCGCATATTCGGGGGCAGAATTGCACGCGAATCCTGCGCTATATCATCGAAAACTGCGGATATCGCGTGTTGCTCAAGGAAAACCCGCTGCCTCTGGAGTGTATGCGCGAAATCGTGGATGCGCAGAGCGTAGGCGTGGAGTTTGAGTTAAGGACGGCGGAGGCGATAACGCGGCTGCTCATGCATGTGCTCGCCCACACAAACGACTGTGCAAGCGGAAGCGGCGGCGTGAAATCCTGCTCGGTGCAGTTGATCGAGTATGTCGAAAACAACATGCACCAACCGATCCGCATCGAGGAAATCGCAAAGAAGATGTATCTTTCGAGCGAGCATTTGATCCGAACCTTCAAAAAGGAAACCGGGCAGACGCCCTACCAGTACATCAAGGCGCGGCGCATCGCAAAGGCGAAGGAGCTGCTCAAATACACGAATGTGCCGCTCAAGCGCGTTGCGAATGTGGTGGGTTACTCCTCCGTCAACGCGTTCGGCGCGCAGTTTCGCGCATCGACGGGCATGACGCCGCATGCGTATCGCCTGAGCGCATCCAACAAATAAGTATGATTGCAACGATGGAAGGAGCAGATATATGGCTGCTATGACATCCCACGAGCGGTTCAAGCGCATGTACGAACATCGCGAAGCCGACCGCATTCCGATCCTCGACAGCCCGTGGAAGGAGACGATCGACCGCTGGTGCGCGGAGGGGATGCCCTCGCGCGATTACATCGCCCATTTTGATTTGGACAAGGTCGCGCACATCGGTGTGGACAATTCGCCGCGCTACGAAACGCGCACCCTCGAGCAGACGGACGAGTACGTCATCTACACGACTGCATGGGGTGCGACGCTCAAAAGCTGGAAAAAGCATGGATCGACGCCGGAATTTCTTGATTTCACGATCAAGGATGCAGAAAAGTGGTTGGATGCGAAATCGCGCATGACATTCGACAAAAACCGCATCCCTTGGGATCATTTGAAACAGAATTACGAGCGCTGGCGGGCGGAGGGATATTGGATCAGCGCGGGACTCTGGTTCGGCTTTGACATCACGCACAGTTGGCTGGTGGGCACGGAGCGGTTCTTGATCGCCATGATGGAAGAGCCGGAGTGGTGCGCGGAGATTTACGATACCTGCCTTGATCTCGACCTCGCGCTGCTCGATTGCGTGTGGGACGCAGGGTATCATTTCGATGAGGTCACATGGCCCAATGACATGGGCTATAAAAAGAGCCAGTTCTTCTCCCTGCGCACCTATCGCGAGATGGACAAGCCGCGGCAGGCGCGGGCGATCCGGTGGGCGCATGAGAAGGGCGCGGTTGCGCGGCTTCATTCGTGCGGCGACATCAATCCCTTTGTGCCGGAGCTGATCGAGATCGGTCTGGACGGGCTGAATCCCCTGGAGGTGAAGGCGGGCATGGATCCCGTTCATTTGAAGAGGGCGTATGGCGATAAGCTGCTCTTCCACGGCGGCATCGATGCGGTGCTGTGGGATAAGCCCGATCGCATCAAGGCGGAGATCGAGCGCGTGGTGCCAGTCATGATGGAGAATGGCGGGTATATCTTCGCGTCGGATCACTCGATTCCAGAGAATGTGAGCTTTCAGGATTTTCAGGGGATATTGGAAACGGTCAAGCGCGTCGGTACATATCAATAAAATAGGCGGATCGTTATAGAAAAACCAGCCGTAATGGCTGGTCAGCCTGAAGACAAAGCCCATTCAAGCGGTCGCCTGAACGGGCTTTATGCAATTCCAGGGAAACAAAATGGGATTGAACCAACGAACAGAGGATAAAAAAGGTCGCCTTGCGGACCACATCGCCAG
>JBMNUA010000023.1:0-18047 GCA_050945995.1 Christensenellales bacterium | reverse complement strand
GACGAGGAGCGCGCCGCGTCCATGCGGCTGATCGCGCAATGCCGCGAGGAATTGGGCGATCTGCGCGAGGCGCAGTCATGGCTGTACCGCGCGGTTGCGGAGTGCCCGAACGTGCGCGAGGGGCATCTGGCGCTTGCGAAATTCGGATACCGCACGGGCAACTGGGCGATGACATACGCGGCGGTGAAAAACGCGCTGGCGATCGCGTCCCCGAGCGGCAGCTACCTCGTCGAGCCCGAAAGCTGGGGCGGCGCGCCCTATGATTACGGGGCGATTGCGGCGTATCACCTCGGACTATACGCCGAGGCGCGCGCGTTCGCGCAGATCGCGTGCGCGGCGAATCCGGACGATGCGCGGCTGAAGGCGAACTTGCAGCGGATCGAGGAGAAATTGGGCGAAAGCGAGGGCGAGCCATGCGCGCCTTGAAGATATGCGTATATGCGATATGCAAAAACGAGGTCGCATTCGTGGATCGCTGGATGGATTCCATGAGCGAGGCGGACGCGATCATCGTCACGGACACGGGATCGACCGACGGCACCATCGAGGCGCTGAAACGGCGCGGCGCGGTCGTGCACCACGAGAAGGTCGAGCCGTGGCGGTTCGACGCCGCGCGCAACCTATCACTCAATCATGTGCCGACGGACGCGGACATCTGCGTGTGCACCGATCTGGACGAGCGGTTCGTACCGGGCTGGCGGGCGAAGCTCGAACAGGCGTGGCGCGCGAGCATCGCGAAATCGGGCGATGCGGTTGCGCGCAGCGGGCGGTATCTCTACAACTGGAGTTTGAAGCCCGACGGCAGCCCGGATGTGCAGTTTTATTACTTCAAGGTGCACGAAAGGCGGGGGTTTCGCTGGGTGTGCCCGGTGCACGAGTATGTGCGCTACGAGGGCGCGCTGCCGCACGAGGCGGTGACCATCGAGGGGATGATCCTCAACCACTACCCCGACCAGACCAAATCGCGCGCATCGTATCTGCCGCTGCTCGAGTTGGGCGTTTCCGAAAATCCGGCGGACGAGCGGATGCGCTACTACCTCGGGCGCGAATATTTTTACAAGGCAAGGTGGGCGGACTGCGTCGGCGCGCTGACGGCGTATTTGAATCTGCCAACCGCGACGTGGCGCGAGGAGCGCTGCGCCGCCATGCGCTGGATCGCGCGGGCGCACCGGCATTTGGAGGATCGGGAGATGGCGAAGCGCTGGTTCTACCAGGCGATCGCCGAGCTGCCGGACATGCGCGAGCCGTATGTGGAGTTTGCGCAGATGAGCCTGGGCGACGCGGACTGGGCGATGGCGTTTTTCCTCGCGCAGGAATCGCTTAAAATCAAAGAAAAGTCGCGCAGCTATGTGAACATGGGCTACGCGTGGGATCACACGCCGGACGATATCTGCGCCGTGGCGGCGTATCGGCTGGGGATGCAAAGCGCGGCGCGCATGCACGCCGCGCGCGCGCTCGCATATGCGCCGGACGATGCGCGGCTTCAGGAGAATCTGCGGCGGATCGAGGCGGCGTCAACCCGCCGTTGAGCCGCGCTTTGCGCGCCCCATCCGCTCCGCGCCGATCAAGCACGCGGTCACGGCGATGCCCACGCCCACAAACGCAATCCACGCGGGGCGATAGCTGCCCGTAACATCATACACCGCGCCCATCGCGGGCATCGACGCCGACGCCGCGAGCGCGGAGACCATGGAGATGAAGCTGAAAATGCCCGCGAAATCCCTGCTGCCGAAGTGCTTGTTGATGAGGATTGTCGCCGGCACGGACACGCCGCAACTCGCCATGCCGACAAACAGCGCGTAGAGCCACGCCATCGCGGGAACGCGCGCGAGCAGCGCAAAGATGGGAAACCCAAGGCAGAACACGCTGAGAATCGCGCTGCCCACGAGCGTGCCGAAGCGGTCGTACAGCGCGCCAAGCGCGATCTTCCCCACCGTGAGCACGAGCATGAACAGCGAGATCACCGCCGAGACATAGCCGGCGGCGTAGCCGAGGTCGCTCAAATACGGCGCGCTGTGGACATTCGTGCTCGAGGCGAACGCGTTGATCAACACAAACGCGGCGACGAGCACCCAGAACTTCCCCGTGCGCATCGCCTCTGTGAGCATCAGCCCGCTTTGCGCGCCCGCCACGCCGCCGCTTTCGGGCGCGTCGGACGGGTAGCGTTCAAGCCCGAGATCCGAAGGCGAATTGCGCACGAAAATGAGGATCACCGGGAGCAGTATCGCGATGCCGAGTGCGCCCATCAGCCGATACGCCCACGCCCAGCCCGCAAGCTCGATCACGCGGCTGACAACGGGGATCATGACAGCGCCGCCCAGCCCGCTGCCGGCGTAGGCGAGCCCGAGCGCCGTCCCCTTCTTGCCGTCGAACCAATCGTTGATGAGAACGCCCACCGACAGAAAGCTCAACCCGTTATAAAACGCGCCGTTGAGGGCGGCGAGCGCGTAGAAATGCCAGAGCTTGCGCGCGAACGAATAGCCGACGCTGAGCACAGAGAGCATCAGCGCGCCGGCGAGCAGCACGCGCCGCACACCGGCGCTGCGCAGCATCCGCCCGTAAAAAGGCATGGTGAGCGCGCTGACGAGCATCACAATGGTGCGGTGCAGCGTGAACGGGCCGCGCTCGAAGCCGAGCGAATCGCACACGGGCTTGACAAACACGCTGTTTGTGCTGTTGAACATGCCCAGCCCAAGCGCGAGCGCCACCGCGCTCGCGGCGACGACGACCCATCCATAGAACCCCTTTCTGAATAAAACCATGGGCGCTCACCTCAAATGCTTTTGTATCTTCACATTACGACTGCGCCCGCCGAAATACCTTCGTCAAAAGGGGGATTTGGAACTGCTTTTTGGAGCTGACGTCGAACGCGACCGCGGCGAGCAGCACCAACCCCTTGACCACCTTCTGCATGTTCTGGTTGATGCCCATGATTGACATGCCGTTGTTCAACACGCCCATGATGAGCGCGCCGATGAGCGAGCCGCTGACCGTGCCCGTGCCGCCATATGCGGACGCGCCGCCGATGAAGCAGGACGCGATCGCGTCCATCTCAAAGCCCTCGCCCGCCTGCGGCCCCGCGGAGTTCATGCGCGCGCAGAACACCACCGCCGCCACCGCCGCGAGAAACGCCATGTTCGTGTACGCGTAGAACATCATCCGGCGCGTATTGACGCCCGAAAGGCGCGCCGCTTTCGCGTTGCCGCCGATTGCGTAGAGATAGCGCCCCGGCACGGTCATGGACGTAAAGAAGGTGTAGACAAGTAGCACGATCCCCACGGTGATGAGCACTACGGGAACGCCGCGGTACTGCCCAAGCTTTACAAAAAACCAAATAAGTGCGGCGGAGATCACGGCGCACTTGGCGATCAAATACAAAAGCCCCTCCGCCTGATAGCCCGCGCGCCGCTTCTTCGCGCGTGAGATGAGCTGCGAGAGCGTGTAGAGCGCGGCGAGCAGCGCGCCGAGCAGCGCGGAGACGAGCAGTATCATCTGTTTGTCGGCGATGCCAAAGTGCAAAAAGCCGGTGGAGAGCCGGAGAAAGTCCGCCGGAAAGTTCGAGATCGTCTGGCTGTTGAGCGCGAGAAGCGCAAGCCCCTTCCACAGCAGCATGCCCGCGAGCGTGCAAATGAAGGGCGGAATGTTCACATACGCGATCCAGAACCCCTGCCACATGCCGATGAGGATGCCGATGCCGAGCGCGGCGAAGATCGCCAGATACGAGTTCCAGCCCCATTTCATGATGAAGATCCCAAGACACGCGCCCACCAAACACAGCACCGAGCCGACAGACAGATCGATGTTGCCGCCGGTTAAAATGCATTGGAGCATGCCCGCGGCGAGGATGATCACATACGCGTTTTGGTTGATGAGGTTTGAAATGTTCATGGGCTTGAGCAGCACGCCCTTTGTCAGCGTGTTGAACAGTATCACGATCACCGCCAACACGATCAGCATCATATACTGCCGCAAATTCTTCTTCAGGACAAACCCTGCGCTATTCATCTTTCACGTCTCCCTTGCTGGCCTGCATGATCAGGTTCATGATATGCTCCTGCGTGGCGTTCTCCCGCGCCACCTCGCCCACGAGCCTGCCCTCGCACATGACGTAAATCCTGTCGCACATGCCGATGAGCTCCGGAAGCTCGGAGGAAATCATGAGCACGCATTTCCCCTTCGCCACCAGGTCGTTGATGATGGTATAGATCTCGTATTTCGCGTTCACGTCGATGCCGCGCGTGGGCTCGTCGAGCATCATGACCTCGGGCTCGGCGAACATCCACTTGCCGATGAGCGTTTTTTGCTGGTTGCCGCCGGAGAGGTTGTCTACATGGATTTCGATGTGCGGCGCTTTGATGCGCAGATCCGCCTTCGCCTTCTCGGCGGCGCGCACCTCGGCGTCCTTGTCGATCACGCCGCGGCGCGACACAAACGCCATGCGCGAGAGCGACACATTGTGCTTGAGCGAGTTGGAGAGCACCAGCCCGTCGCCTTTTCGATCCTCGGTAACATAGGCGATTCCCGCGCGGATGGCGTCGGGGATGGTTTTGATCTCAAGCGCCGCGCCGTCCTTTTTCACCGTGCCCGAAATCCCCGTGCCGTAGGCTCTTCCAAACACGCTCATGCACAGCTCGGTGCGCCCCGCGCCGATGAGCCCGGCGATGCCCACAACCTCGCCTTTTCTCACATGGATCGACACATCGTCCACCACCTTGCGCTCAGTGTACAGCGGGTGATAGACGCTCCAGTTCTCAATCTCAAACGCCTTTTCGCCGATGTTTGGCGTGCGGCGGGGGAAGCGATCGACCATCTCGCGCCCGACCATGCCGCGGATGATGCGCGCCTCGCTCACATGTTCCGCTCCGCGGTTGTCGAGCGTCTCGATCACCGCGCCGTCGCGCAGCACGGTGATCTTGTCGGCGACGTAGGCGATCTCGCCCAGCTTGTGGGAGATGATGATCGAGGTGATGCCGCGGTTTTTTTGAAATTCGATGAGCAGATCTAGCAGCTTTTTGGAATCGACCTCGTTGAGCGAGGAGGTCGGCTCGTCGAGGATCAGCAGTTTCACGTTCTTGGCGAGCGCCTTTGCGATCTCCACCAGCTGCTGCTTGCCTGTGCCGATGTCCTTGATGAGCGTCTGCGGACTCTCCGCGAGCCCGACCATATCCATATACCTGCGCGCGGCGTCGTTTGTCTTGTCCCAGCTGATCACCCCATGCTTCGCGCGCTCGTTTCCCAGAAACATGTTCTCCGCAATCGAGAGATACGGGACGAGCGCGAGCTCCTGATGGATGATCACGATGCCCAACTTCTCGGAATCCCGTATGCTTCGGTGGCGGCAGACCTCGCCTAAGTAGATGATCTCGCCCTCATACGCGCCGTGCGGGTGGATGCCGCTGAGCACGTTCATGAGCGTGGATTTGCCCGCGCCGTTTTCGCCAACGAGCGCGTGAATCTCCCCCTCTTGAACGAGGAGGTTGACATTGTCAAGCGCGGTCACGCCCGGAAACTGTTTGGTGATCGCGCGCATCTCGAGCATTGTGCTAGCCATGTTCCTGTCCTCCCGGTCGCCCGGCGTATCGTCAAGTGAACCGCAAACAAGGGAGGCGGTGACCCGCCGCCTCCCACCGTGATCAACAGCAGATTATTGCGCCAGCTCCTCCGCCGTGTAGTAGCCGGACTCGATCAGCAGCTCCGCGTAGTTGTCGATGTTGGCAAACACCGGCTCGCAGAGGAACGAGGGGACGACCTTCACGCCGTTTTCATAGGTCGTGGTGTCGTTGACGGGGACTTCCTCGCCCTTCATGATGGCGTCTACCATGGTGACGACCTGCGCGGCGAGGGTGCGGGTGTCCTTGAACACGGACATCGACTGGAAGCCCGCGATGATGTTTTTGGTGTTGGCGATGTCGCAGTCCTGCCCGGTGATGATCGGGAAATCCTCGAGCGCAAAGCCCGCCGCGATCAGCGAGTTTGTGATGCCAAGCGCCAGGGAGTCGTTGGGCGAGAGCACGACGTCGAGCTTCGCTCCATCGGCGTAGTGCGCGGTCAACAGGTTGT
Source organism: Christensenellales bacterium (assembly GCA_050945995.1). Classification (GTDB taxonomy): domain Bacteria; phylum Bacillota; class Clostridia; order Christensenellales; family Aristaeellaceae; genus RUG11247. Next base: position 11,987 of record JBMNUA010000023.1, on the reverse strand, counting down.
CCATGCGCGCCTGCGCGTCCGGCGTGCCCCAACCGAGTATGGCGACCGTTTCAAAGTCGAGCTGCCCGGAGACGACGTTGAGCGTGCCCGCTTCGATGTAGGGGGTTAGCGCGTCGATCGCGCCGTTGTAGAAGTAGGTGGCGTTGTTGTCGTCGGGCGAGCCGGCGAACACCTCCATGTTAAATGTATCCGCGGTGTTGGCGAGATCGAGCGTGTCGATGATGTACTTCGCCTGAATCGCGCCGACCTGGTAGTTGTCGAACGTGGCGTAGTAATCGACGGCGTCGGTGTCTCGGATGAGTCGATCGTATGCGATGACCGGAATGCCCTCGTCCTTCGCGGTGGCGAGCACGTTTCCGAGCGCGGAGCCGTCAATCGAGGCGATGACGAGCAGTTCCACGCCGTTTAGGATCATGTTCTCGATGTCGGCGACCTGCTGGGCGGTGTCGTTGTCCGAATAGGTCAACAAAACCTCGTAGCCCGCTTCCTCGAGAAGCGCCTTCATGTTCGCGCCGTCTTGTATCCAGCGCTGCAGGCTTTGGGTGGGCATCGCAACGCCGATGAGCCCTTCGGCGGACGCGCCCGCGCCCATGGCGAACACCAGGAGCAGGACAAGTGCGGTTGTGAGAATCTTCCTCATGATGACTTCCCTCTTTGTTCTATATTTTACCGACGGATCGCCCGCCAGTAATCACCCCATTACCAGAATTATATCAAATGTTATTTCATTTGTAAATGTTTTCTTTTATTTTGGGTCGATCGCAATATATCCGTACACAACGCCGCCTGTGTATATCATATTGCGGCGCGCACCCCAATATTCCGGCATGGAAACTTGACACATGGGTTTGCGCGCCATATAATTTGGGTATAGAAAATCAATGTTTTGCATCATCCATGGGTTGGATCAACGCAAAGCACAGAGGAGGGAATACGATGAAGATGAAGCTGCTCACCGTTTTGATGGCGCTGCTGCTTGTGCTTTCGATCGCGGGCGCGAGCGCGCAGGAGGAACTGGTGGTAGGGATGGAGCTTGCCTATCCCCCGTTTGAGACAAAGGATGAGGACGGAAACCCCATGGGCGTGAGCGTTGACATCGCGCGGGCGTTCGGCGAATCGATCGGGCGCGAGGTGCGCATCGAAAACATCTCCTGGGACGGGCTGTTGCCCGCATTGCAGACGGGCATGGTGGACATGGTGATCTCCTCGATGACGATCACCGACGAGCGCGCGCAGGTGGTGGATTTTTCAACGCCCTATGCAAACGCGCTGCTCGCGCTACTCGTCAACGCGCAATCCGGCGTTCAGAGCGCGGACGATTTGAACCAGCCCGGCAGGAAGATCGCCGCGAAGATCGGCTCGACCGGCTATCTGTACGCGACGAATGTGCTCACAAACGCGGAGGTGATCGCGCTGGCGGACGAGAGCGCGTGCGTCACCGAGGTGGTGCAGGGGAAGGCGGACGCGTTCATCTACGATCAGCTCACGATTTACCGCAATTGGCAGGCAAACCCCGATACGACGGCGGCAATATTCGTGCCGTTTCAAACGGTCGAGCGCTGGGGCGTGGCGGTGAAAAAGGGCAATGACGAACTGCTCGCGCAGCTCGATGCGTTCATCCCCGCGTTTTACGAAAGCGGCGGGTTCGACGCGCTGACCCAGGCGCACCTCGCCGACGAGAAGGCCGCGTTTGACGAGTTGGGCTTTCAATGGTTCTTCGACCTTCCCGAAAATTGATGGGCATTCTACGACTGTTTCGCGCATCGCCCGGCGAAAAGCCGGGCGTTCTCAAGGCGGCGTTCAACGCGGCGCTCGTCGTGGCGGCGATTGTACTCGTGTTCTCGGCATCGCTTGCGGCGATCGGCGTGACGCTTGATTTCAGCGCGCTTACGGGCTTTGAAAAGCGGCTGATGAGCGGCTTTGGGATGACGATCCGCCTGAGCTTGGCGAGCCTTTTGTTCAGCCTGCTCATCGGCATCCTCGCCGCGCTCGGGCAGCTCTCGCGCGTGCTCACGGTGCGCTATTTCTGCGCCATCTACATCAAATTCATCCGCGGCACGCCGCTGATCATGCAAATCTACCTGTTTTTCTACATCATCGGCACCGCGTGGGGCGTGACGAGCCGGTTTTGGGCGGGAGTGATCATCCTCTCGATCTTCGAGGGCGCGTACATCTCGGAGATCGTGCGCGGGAGCCTGCTCTCGCTCGACCCCACGCAGCTCGAGGCGGCGAAGGCGGTGGGGTTTACGCGCGTGCAGACCGCGCGGCATGTGATCATACCGCAGCTCATGCAGCGCACATTGCCCGCGCTCACCGGGCAGTTCGCGTCGATCATCAAGGATTCGTCGCTTCTGTCGATGATCGCGGTGATCGAGCTGACGCAGACGGTGCGCGAGATCACCGCCATCAACTTTCGGATGTTTGAATGCTATTTCGTGCTCGGGCTGTTATACCTCGCGCTGACATTGCCGCTTTCCGTGGTCACTAAGCGCATAGAAGGGCTGTTTCAATATGAGAATCGAGCTTAAAGAGTTGTCGATGGTGTTTCCGGACGGGAACGAAGTGATTCACGGCTTGAATTACGCGGACGATGTCAAAACGCTTTCGCTGATCGGTCCGTCCGGCGGCGGGAAATCGACGCTTTTGCGCATCATCGCGGGGCTGCTCACGCCCACGCGCGGCGCGGTTTCACTCGGCGGCGAGGACATGCCGGCGGGCGAAGCCGCGCGGGTGCAGTACCGCCGAAACCTCGGCTATGTATTCCAGCAAAATGGGCTGTTTCGGCATTTGGACGCGGTGACGAACATCGCGCTGCCGCTGGAAAAGGTGCACGGGCAAACGGCGGCGCAGGCGCGGGAGATCGCGATGGGGCTGCTTGCGCGGTTCGGGCTTGCCGATGCCGCGCGCAAGCGTCCGGGCGAGCTGTCCGGCGGGCAGCAGCAGCGGATCGCCATCGCGCGGGCGATTGCGCCGCGCCCGAGGCTATTGCTGCTCGACGAGCCGACGAGCGCGCTCGACCCGGAGTATACGGCGGAGGTGCTCGACACCATCGACGAGCTGCGCGCCGAGGGGCTGAACTTCATCATCGTCACCCACGAGATGGGCTTTGCGCGCCGCGCGTGCGAGAAGGTGGCGTTTTTGGCAGACGGGCGGATCGTCGAGCACGGCGCGAGTGCGGCGGTGTTCGCGCGCCCCGCGTCCGAGGAACTGCGCAGATTTTTGCGAAAACTGTTGAGTTGGACGGCGTGATCACAGGGTCACGCCGTTTTTGAAGATCGCGATTTCGCGATACCCGTTGATTTCACATTTGCTCAAACCATCGCCGCTTGCGATATGTAATACGAATTCCATCAGCCGATCCGCCGCCGCGGGGATCGGCTCGCCTTCCGCGACCGTGCCCGCGTCAAAATCGATCCAATTCGCCTTATGCTGCGCGAGCGCGCGGTTGCTCGCGATTTTTAGGGTGACCGCCGGTGCGCCGAAAGGCGTGCCGCGCCCGGTGGTGAACAGTATGATCTGCGCGCCCGCCGCCGTGAGCGCGGTGGTGGAGACAAGGTCGTTGCCGGGACCCGCGAGCAGCGTCAGCCCGCGCCGGCGCACCGTCTGCGCGTATTCAAGGACATCCGAAACGGGCGCGCTGCCGCCCTTTTGCACGCAGCCGAGGCTCTTTTCTTCGAGGGTGGTGATGCCGCCTTCCTTGTTTCCGGGGCTGGGGTTCTCGTGCACCGGCTGCCCGTGGCGCACATAGTACGCCTTGCAATCGGCGATCATCCGCGCCGCCTTGTCAAACATCTCCCGCGATGGGCAGCGGCGCAGCAGCACATCCTCCGCGCCGAACATCTCGGGCACTTCCGTGAGGATTGCGCTGCCGCCCATGGCGATCAGCCGATCGCTGAATGCGCCGACGACGGGGTTCGCGGTGATGCCGGAGAGCCCGTCGCTGCCGCCGCATTTGAGCCCGACGACGAGCCGGCTTGCGGGCAGGGGCGCGCGGCGGTCGCGTTGGGCGACATCGATCAGCCCGCGGATGCGCGCGCCGCCCGCGGACAATTCATCCGCCTCCTCCTGACAGACGAGGAACTGTATGCGCGCGGTATCCGCGCCTTCGAGCGCGGCGCGCATGTGATCCATGGTGTTGTTCTCGCAGCCGAGCCCCACCAACAGCACACCGCCCGCGTTCGGATGGCGGGCGAGCGCGGCGAGGATATCGCGCGTGGCGTCCGCGTCCTCCCCCAACTGGCTGCACCCGTAGGGGTGCGGGAAGGCGAACACGCCGCCGAGCCCGCACGCGCGCGCAAATTCGTCGTGCGCCTGCGCCAGACGGCGGCACACGTCATTGACGCAGCCCACGGTAGGCAGTATCCAAATCTCGTTGCGCACGCCCGCGCGACCGTCCGCGCGCGGATAGCCCAGGAACGACGCGGGTTCACGGGGCGTAAGCGCACGCGCCTGCGGGGAATAATGATGCGCCGCGCCTTCCGTGAGCGCGGTTTTTAAGTTATGGGTGTGCACCCAGTCGCCGGGGCGGATGTCACATATCGCTTCGCCGATGGGGTGCCCATATTTGATCACCCGATCGCCGGCGGCGATGGGCGCGACCGCGAACTTGTGCCCGCGCGGGATCGCCGCGCCCGCATCCATGGGCGAGAGCGCCACCGCGACATTGTCGTCGGGGTCGATTTTGATCCAATCCGCCATACGCCCTCCCGTTTGCCGTGTGATATACAATAGTATAGCACGGCGCGGGGAGGGCGGCAATCATGGCTGCGCCCAAGGCTTCCACATGAACTGCGTTCATGCGCAAGCCAATGAAGCGATGACGCGGATTTCTGAATTTCCTAACGGAAATTCGGGCGAAATCCGGCTGCGTGTACCGATTCGTCGTCGGGCGGGCAAGCTCGCCCTTGAGACGAATCCATTTTCACCGGCAAAGCCGATAAAAATGATCGATCATGGAGGGTTCACACCCTCCATACCTCCCGGAGTTTTCCTGTTCACCGAAGGGTGCGCGGGAACATACCGATCTTCGAGAAATGCAAACATTTCTCGGACAGGCTACGCCGGGACATGCTCCTTCGTCGGCTGGCGACCCCAATGCCGGTGCGCGGCGATCGCCTGCGAAAACGCCTGGATAAAGCCTGTCAAATCCTGCGCATCCCGGATGGTGACCACGCCGAGCTCGCACACGAGATCCGTCGTATTTTCATCCGCGAGCGCGACGCCGCGCAGTTCGGATTTTACGAGCAGATCCACGCCCTCCCCGCTCGCCGCAATCGCCTTGAAGTGCTTGAACGCCTCGTTGACAAAATGCAGCGCGTCGCCCTGCTGCAGCAGATAATCCATCTGCGCGCGCCCGCCGGGGATATACACCGCGTCGTAATTGACAGAGCCCGCGGTCAGGTAGGATTTGCACACCTCGAGCTGAAGCCCCGCGGCGCTCGTGATGGGGCAAAGGTCGGTCGATATGATCTCCACGCACGCGCCCTCCGCCCGCAGCGCGTCCATCACGGGCGAGAGCTGCTGGCAGTTGAAGCCGTTTTCGGCGAGCACCGCCACCTTGCGCGTCGCGACCGAGCGCGCGGTGTTTGCCATGCTCAGCGCGGGGGAGGTTGCCATTGCACCGGTCGCGTCGGTCGCTGCGGGCACCGCGGGCTTTGTCGCGCCGAGCAGGTGCGCGATGTGGGTGGCGAGCTGGTGATCGACCTGATTGAACATATCCACCACGCGCTGGCGGATGTATTTGTCCTTGACGCCGCCGACCTCGAAATGGAACGCATCGGCGATGTGCTGCTTCTCCGGCTCGGACATACTGTGCCAAAACAGCGCCGCCTGCCCGAAGAAATCCTTGAACTTCTCGCTGCGCTGGCGCACCTTCGCGCCCTCGACCTTCTCCTCGTGGTGGGCGTATCCCCCGTCCGCCTCGGACGCGGGACGCGGGTCGTTGTCCATGAGCGAGTTGGGCGAATAGGCGACCTTGCCCTTGTTGATCGTCATACGGTGGTAGCCGTCGCGCTGGTTGTTGTGGATGTGCGCGGTGGTGCGGTTGATGGGAAGCTCGTGGAAGTTCGGGCCGCCCAGGCGGATCAGCTGGGTGTCGAGATACGAAAACAGCCGCCCTTGGAGCAGCGGGTCGTTGCTGAAATCGATGCCGGGCACGAGGTGCCCGGGATGGAAGGCGACCTGCTCGGTCTCGGCGAAGAAATTGTCCGGGTTTTTGTTGAGGATCATCTTGCCGATGCGCTGCACGGGGATCTGCTCCTCAGGCCAGAGCTTCGTGGGGTCTAGGATGTCAAAGGGGAAGTTGTGCTCGTTTTCCGGCTCGATCACCTGTATGCCCAGCTCGTACTCGGGGTACGCGCCGCATTCGATGGCGTCGTAGAGATCGCGGCGGTGGTAGTCCGGGTCTTTGCCGCAGAGCTTCTGCGCCTCGTCCCAGACGAGCGAATGCACGCCGAGCAGCGGCTTCCAATGGAATTTGACAAAGCGCGCCTCGCCCTTGCCGTTGATGAATTTGAAGGTGTTGACGCCGAAGCCCTCCATCATGCGGTAGCTGCGCGGGATGCCGCGGTCGGACATCAGCCACATGATCATGTGCGCGCTTTCGGGCATGCTGGAGATGAAATCCCAGAAGGTGTCGTGCGCGGCGGTCGCCTGCGGAATCTCGTTGATCGGCTCGGGCTTGATCGCGTGCACCATGTCCGGGAATTTGATGGCGTCCTGGATGAAGAACACGGGCATGTTGTTGGCGACGAGGTCGTAGTTGCCCTCGGCGGTGTAGAATTTGGTGGCAAAGCCGCGCACGTCGCGCACGGTGTCCGCCGAGCCGCGCGAGCCGACCACCGTCGAAAAGCGCACGAACACGGGCGTGCGCACGGTGGGGTCTGTCAAAAACTTCGCCTTTGTCAAATGCGAAATGGACTGATAGGGCTGGAAATACCCGTGCGCGCCCGCGCCGCGCGCGTGCACCACGCGCTCGGGGATGCGCTCGTGATCAAAATGCGTGAGCTTCTCGCGGAAATGGAAGTCCTCCATGATCGTGGGCCCGCGCTCGCCCGCCTTGAGCGAATCATCGGTGTTGGACACCCGCAAGCCCTGGTCGGTCGTCAGAAGCGTACCCTCATTGCAGACTTTGTGCTGTTCCAACTGCTGCTGTTTTTCCATGGCGGTTTGTTCGAGTTTATCCATAAAAAATCACCCTCCAACCGGAAGGTTTCCCCTGCGGCGGGCGAGTTATGTATGTTGCGCCGTGCGATGCAGCGTGGTATAATCGTGCCGCAATCATATGAATGAGGTTTTTACAACATGCAGACACAGTTTTCGCGCACGCAGATGCTGCTGGGTGCGCCCGCAATGCGGCGGCTTGCGCAGGCGCGCGTGGCGGTATTCGGCGTGGGCGGGGTCGGCGGCGCGGCGGCGGAGGCGATTGTGCGCGGCGGCGTGGGCGCGATCGACATCATCGACAGCGACAAGGTGAGTTTGACCAACTTGAACCGCCAGATCGTGGCGACGCACGCGACGCTCGATCAGTACAAGGTGGACGCGCTGGCGGCGCGGCTATCGGACATCAATCCGCACGCAAGCATCCGCGCGCACCGGCTGTTTTTTTTGCCCGAGCACGCGGATGCGATCAATTTTTCAAATTATGACTATGTGATCGACGCGGTGGACACCGTAAAGGCGAAGATCGGGATTGTGATGAGCTGCGCGGCGGCGGGTGTTCCTGTGATCAGCGCGATGGGCGCGGGCAACAAGCTGGACGCCACGGGGTTTCGCGTCGCGGATATTTATGAGACGAAGGTCTGTCCGCTCGCGCGCGTGATGCGAAAAGAGCTCAAGGCGCGTGAGATACAACAATTAAAAGTGGTGTACTCCGAGGAAGCGCCGCGCGCGCCGATTGCGGAGGACGCGGGCGACGCGGACGGCATGCGCCGCGCGGTGCCGGGCAGCACGTCGTTCGTGCCGCCCGTGGTGGGGATGATCCTCGCGGGCGAGGTGATCAAGGACATCGCACAGGAGACTAAATGACGTAAAAGTCAGAATCCTCCTCGGACTGCGCGAGGTCGGCGATGGTGACGCCGTCGAGATAATCGTTGATGCGCCGCTCGAGCTCGAGCCACATGGGCAGCGTCTTGCACTCCGCGGCGCGGCAGCAGCGGCTCGCGCTCGTATCAAGGCACGCGACCGGCGCGATGCTGCCCTCGGTGAGCCGCAGGATCTGCCCGGCGGTGAACGCCTCCGGGCGGTCGGCGAGCCTGTAGCCCCCGCCCTTGCCGCGCAGCCCGATGAGGATGTTCGCCTTGACGAGCAGCGAAACGATGCTCTCCAAGTATTTTTCAGAAATCTCCTGCCGCTCGGCGATATCGCGCAGCGGCACATAAGTGGCGCCCTTGCGCTCGGCAAGGTCGATCATAATCCGAAGGGCATATCTGCCCCGAGTGGATATCTTCAATGGAAAGCCCTCCCTTCCGGCTGATTTTTTCTTTGGGTCAGCGGCTGCGCATCATCGAGCAGCTCGCCTCGATCCCGTTTTTCTGCAAAAATTCCGCGCCCCAATCGTACATCACGGTCAGGATCGGGCGGAAGCTGCGCCCAAGTTCGGTCAGCGAATACTCGACCTTCGGCGGCACAACGGGATAGACCTCGCGGTTGATCAGCGCGTCGCGCTCCAGTTCGCGCAGCTGCTGGGTGAGCATTTTGGGCGTCGCCTGCGGGATATATTTGCGCAGCTCGCCAAAGCGCAGCGTGTTGTCGATCAAATGCCAGAGGATCAGCGCCTTGTATTTTCCGCCGATCATGCCAAGCGTGGTGTCAACCGGGCAATGGTACCCGGGGCTGTCGCAGTGCATGGAATTTCCCCCTTCCTTTCCGAAGGATACTTGGTGTGATAATCATCGGTATGATGAACCCTTGCGGTTCTTGCCATTATCATACCACTTAAGTGGGAAATAGTCAAGCGCGCGCGGCGCCCATAGTATCATTATGGATACTATGGCACAATAAAGTGCGTACTTGTCTTTTTCTGAATGTGGAGTAAAATGATATTGAGGGTTTGAACGCCCTAGTGGAATAGGGAAACAATGATTCAAGAACGCGTGTGATGGCGAGCTGAATTTTCGTCAGATTGCGCTTGCAAAAGCCGAAGGCGTAGCAGCGCTACATCGAGGATTTTGCAGGTGTGAGATGGCGGAAATGCAGCCGCCGGCGCACGCGGGATTGATTCAGCGTTTCCCTGAGGAAGGAGTGATCCCATGTCGAAAGAAACATTGACCATCCGCGGCATGACCTGCGCCGCCTGCGCGCAGCGGGTAGAGAAAACGGTGGGCAAAATGCCCGGCGTAAACCAGGCGAGCGTGAACCTCGCCAGCGAAAAGCTGGTGGTGGACTACGACGCGCAGGCGCTCATGTTGGAGGAGATAAAAAATGCGGTCGCGAAGATCGGCTACGAGGCGGTTGAACAGACCGACGCGCGGCAGGTGACGATCCCCATCGAGGGCATGACATGCGCCGCCTGTTCGCAGCGCGTGGAGAAGGCGCTCTCCAAATTGGAGGGCGTGGAGCGCGCGTCGGTGAACATCGCGACCGAGCGCGCAAGCGTAACATACGACCCGCAGGCGATCCGGCTGTCCGCGATCCGCGCGGCGATCGAAAAGGCGGGCTATGAGCCGCTCGAAATCGAGCAGAGCGCCGCGCAGGACGAGGATCGCACGCGCAAAGTGCGCGAAGCGCGCACGCTATGGCGCAAGTTCATCGTCTCCGCCGTATTTTCACTGCCGCTGTTGTACATCGCGATGGCGCCGATGATCACCTTTGTCAAACTGCCGTTCCCCGCGTGGCTCTACCCCATGGAGCACCCGCTCACCTACGCGCTGGTGCAGCTGTTTCTCACGATACCGTCGATCGCGGTGGGCTACCGCTTCTACACCGTGGGGTTCAAAGCGTTGTGGCAGCGCAGCCCGAACATGGACTCGCTGATCGCCATCGGCACGAGCGCGGCGGTCATCTACAGCGTCTACAACCTATTCCAGATCGTCGGCGGCGACCACATGGCGGTCGATCACCTGTATTTCGAGTCGGCGGGCGTGATTATCACATTGATCCTGCTGGGCAAATCGCTCGAAGCGATGTCCAAGGGGCGCACGAGCGAGGCGATCAAAAAGCTGATGGGGCTTGCGCCGAAGACGGCGATCATCGTAAAGGACGGCGTGGAGACGGAGATCCCGATCGACGAGGTCGAGATCGGCGACATCCTCGCGGTGAAACCGGGCGCGAAAATCCCCGTGGACGGCACGGTGACCGAGGGGCACACGGCGATTGACGAATCGATGCTCACCGGCGAGAGCATGCCGGTTGACAAAAACCCCGGCGACGCGGTGTACGCGGCGTCGATCAACACAACGGGCGCAGTGCATTTTCGCGCGGAGAAGATCGGCAGCGACACCGCGCTTGCGCAGATCATCAAACTCGTGGAGGACGCGCAGGGCTCGAAAGCGCCCATCGCGCAGATGGCGGACATCGTATCCGGCTATTTCGTGCCGGTGGTCTGCCTGATCGCCATCCTCGCGGGCATCGCCTGGTACTTTGGCACGGGCGGAAACTTGGAGTTCGCGCTGACGATCTTCATCTCGGTGCTCGTCATCGCCTGCCCCTGCGCGCTTGGGCTTGCGACGCCGACGGCGATCATGGTCGGCACGGGGAAGGGCGCGGAGAACGGCATCCTCATCAAGGGCGGCGAGGCGCTTGAGACCGCGCACAAAATAAACACCATCGTATTTGACAAGACGGGCACGATCACCGAGGGGAAACCCACCGTCACCGACATCGTGACGACAGAAGGCGGCGATGAGGACGCACTGCTCGCCCTGACGGCGGCGGCGGAGATCGGCTCGGAGCATCCGCTTGGGCAGGCGATTGTGGCGGGCGCGCAAGCGCGCGGGCTTGCGCTTTCCAAGGCGGAGGCGTTTCAATCGATCACCGGGCAGGGCATCGAGGCGACCATCGACGGGCAGCGGGTGCTCGCGGGCAATCGCGCGCTCATGGACGCGCGCGGCATATCGCTCGGCGCGCTTGAAGGCGAATCCGACCGGCTCGCCGGGGAGGGCAAAACGCCCATGTATGTGGCATTGGATGATTCGATCGCGGGCATCGTCGCGGTTGCGGACGTGGTGAAGAAAAACAGCCGCGCGACGATTGAGCGGCTGCACCGCATGGGCGTGGAAGTCGCCATGATCACCGGCGACAACCGGCGCACCGCGGAGGCGATCGCGCGGCAGGTGGGCATCGACCGCGTGCTCGCGGAGGTTTTGCCGCAGGACAAATCGGACGAAGTGAAGAAATTGCAGGCGGAGGGGCGCAAGGTCGCCATGGTGGGCGACGGCATCAACGACGCGCCCGCGCTCGCGCAGGCGGACATCGGCATCGCCATCGGCTCGGGCACGGATGTGGCGATGGAATCGGCGGACATCGTATTGATGCGCTCGGATTTGGCGGATGTGCCCACGGCGATTGAACTGAGCAAAAAGACGATCCGCAACATCAAGGAGAACCTGTTCTGGGCGTTTGGATACAATGTGATCGGCATACCGATTGCGGCGGGCGCGCTGTACCTGTTCGGCGGGCCGCTGCTCAACCCGATGTTCGCGGCGGCGGCGATGTCGCTGAGCTCCGTGTCGGTGTTGACCAACGCGCTGCGGTTAAAAAGGTTCAAGCCGAGCGCGGCGAAGGAGATTGAATAGGCATAGACATGGAACGGGGCGGCGATTTTCTTCGCCGCCCCTCATCATTTATCTGCTTACGAATGGAAAATATGAATTCGTCCAAAGCGTCGAGAGATTTTTTCGTCCTGCGAGGTTGGTTTGCCGGCGGCAAACCAAGTCGCTTCGCGACCGCGCCGACTTTGTTCGGCGCGCCTTGGAGCTGGAGCGAGGCGTAGCAGAGCTACGTTGAGCGGAAAGCGACGAAGCGGAGGTTTGATTGCCAAAGGCAATCAA
>JBMNUA010000022.1:0-18150 GCA_050945995.1 Christensenellales bacterium | reverse complement strand
TTCCGGCGGGCAGGGAGAAGCCCTGGGGCACGGCGCACGCGGCGCTCTGCGCAAAGGATGCGATCGACGCGCCCTTCTGCGTGATCAACGCCGATGATTTCTACGGCGCGGGCGCGTTTCGCGCGGCATACGCGTTTTTGAGCGGCGCGCGCGATGCGGATGAGCACGCGATGGTCGGCTATCACATCGAAAACACGCTGACCGAAAACGGCTCTGTCGCGCGCGGCGTCTGCGCGGTCGAGGATGGCATGCTCCGCGGCATCCGCGAGCGCACCTACATCCTCCCCGCGCCCGGCGGCGCCCAATATTCCGAAGATGGGGGACAGACCTTCACATTTGTTCCAAACGGCACCATCGTTTCGATGAATTTGTGGTGCTTCGGCGAAACCATGCTCGGTGAGATCGAGTCGCGCTTTTCCACATTCCTCCAGGAAAATCTCCCCATCAACCCGCTCACATGCGAGTATTTTCTGCCGCTTGTCCCCAATCTCATGATCCGGGAGAACGCCGCGCGCTTCCGCGTGCTCGAAACAGGTGAAAAATGGTATGGCATGACCTACCGCGCCGACCTCGCGCATGTGCAGCGCGCCGTTTCCGAGATGAAGCGCGCGGGCGAATACCCCGCGCAGTTGTGGGGTTAGCCATGCGAGCGATTGCAGATATATTTCAAATATCGGGCGAGGTGCGCGACATCCGCCCCTACGGCAACGGGCACATCAATGAGACATACCTTGTCGCCACCGATTCCGCCCGCTACATCCTCCAGCGCATCAACAACGCCATCTTCCGCGATGTCGAGGCGCTGATGCGCAACATAAGTGCGGTCACCGCGCATCTCGCCGCGCGCGATCCCGATCCGCGCCATGTGCTCACGCTCGTTCAAACAAAAGCCGGCGCATCATATGCGCATGTAGACGGCGGCTTTTACCGCATGTATGTGTTTATTGAGGACAGTCTCTGCCTGGAATCCGCGCAGTCCGCGGCGGATTTCGAGGCGAGCGCGCGCGCATTCGGCGATTTCCAAAATCGGCTCTCCGATTTCCCCGCACACACGCTCACAGAAACCATCCCGCGCTTTCACGACACGCCCGACCGCTACCGCATCTTCAAAGATGCCGTGGCTGCCGATCCGCTCGGCAGGGCGCGCGATGCTGCGCGGGAGATCGACTTTGCGCTCGCGCGCGAAGCGGATGCCGGGATCATGACGGGCATGCGCGCGCGGGGCGAGCTGCCCTTGCGGGTGACGCACAACGACACAAAGCTCAACAATGTGCTCTTTGACATCCGCACGCGCGCGCCGCTCTGCGTGATCGATTTGGACACCGTGATGCCCGGGCTCGCGGGCAACGATTTCGGTGATTCGATCCGCTTCGGCGCATCCACGGCGGCGGAGGACGAGCGCGACCTCGGCAAGGTGCGGTTTTCCATGCCCCTGTTTGATGCCTACGCGCGCGGCTACCTCGCCGCCTGCGGGGCAGGGCTCACGCCTTCGGAGATCGCGACATTGCCCATGGGCGCAAAGCTCATGACGCTGGAATGCGGCGTGCGGTTTTTGACCGATCATTTGCTCGGTGATGTCTATTTCAAAATTCACCGCGAACACCACAACCTCGACCGCTGCCGCACGCAGTTCAAGCTCGCAGGTGAGATGGAGCGCGCGTGGGACGACATGCGGCGCGCCATCGATGCATATGCGCCGAAAACGGAGGGATTTGTATGATACTGGGCGCTCTGGAAGCCGGCGGCACAAAGATGGTCTGCGCGGTGGGCGACGACCAGGGGAATCTGCATGAGCGCATGCGCATCCCCACGCGCACGCCGGAGGAGACGATCCCGGAGATCGCCGCGTTCTTTGCCGGCAAGGGCATCCGTGCGCTGGGCATCGGCAGCTTCGGCCCGCTCGATTTGAATGCACATAGCCCGACCTTCGGGAACATCACCACCACGCCCAAACTCGATTGGGTCAATGTCCCGCTGCGCACGCGTCTCGCGGATGCGCTCCGTGTGCCCGTGGGCATCGATACCGATGTCAACGCCGCCGCGCTCGGCGAAGCGACGCTCGGCGCGGGCAAGGGGCTTCACACCATCGTATATTTCACCATCGGCACGGGCGTGGGCGGCGGGCTGTACGCCGAGGGCAAGCTGCACCACGGCATGGTGCACCCGGAGATGGGGCACATCCTGCTTCATCCGCACCCCATGGACCCCGCGCCGCAGGGCTTCTGCCCGTATCACATGGGCTGTCTGGAAGGGCTCGCCTGCGGCGAAGCGCTCAACCGCCGCTGGGGCATGCCCTCGCGCCTGCTCCCGGACGACCACATCGCGTGGGAAATCCAATCCGATTATCTCGCGCAGATGTGCGTCAGCGCGATTTTACTCCTCTCGCCCGAGCGCATCGTCCTCGGCGGCGGCGTGATGAACCAGCCGAACCTCATCGAGCGCACGCGCACGAAGGTGCTCGAAAAGCTCGGCGGCTATGTGGCGCACCCCGCCATCACCGAGGGGATCGACCGCTACATCGTGCGCCCGGGGCTTTCCGATAACTCCGGCGCGGTCGGCGCGCTGCTGCTCGCAAAGGCGGCGCTCGCATGAAGCTTGCGCCGCTGCGCAGCGCGGACGATTTGCGCGCGCTCGTCGATCGGGTCGGGCTCATCCCGCTGTTTCATTCCGGTGCGGAGGGATTCAGCGTCCAAGCGCTCACCCCGGAGGAATATTGGTTCAAAGACGGGGTCGAAGGTCCTTGGGAATGGCGCGAACAGCTCGCCGCCTCGGGCGAGGTCGCATACGCCAAGTTTTTCTCCGGCAAAGCGGGGTTTGTGAGCCTGTCCATCTACCCGCATGTCGCGAACATGCGCCGCGAGGGCTATGATTTCGATGCACGCGTGGAGGACGGGCTCGTCAACGCGCGCGACCGCAAGCTGCATGCGCTCATCGAGGGCGGCATATCGCTTTCGCACGAATTGCGCAAGGCGTATACAGATAAAGGCTATGAAGCGGCGCTCACGCGGCTTCAAATGCGCGCGTATGTCACCGTCGCGGGGTTCACGCGCCGCCTCGACCGGTACGGAATGCCCTACGGCTGGGGCATCTCCAATTACCGCATCGCCGAGGATTTCTTCGGCGACCTGCCCACGCGCGCCTACGATTTAGAACCGGAACAATCGCGCGCCGCCATACTCGATCATCTCGCGCCGTACATCTCGTGCGCCGAAGCGCAGCGGCTGATCGATTATCCATGACAATGCGCACAATGAGGTGATACCATGCCCGCCAAAGCAAAACAAAGCTGGCTCGAGCGCAACTGGCCGCTCCGGCACACCCATGTGGGGCTCAATACCGACACCGATTTTATCAAGATCATCGCGATGGTCACCATGCTCGTCGATCACCTCGGCGCGGCGGTCTTCCCGCAGTACGCCGTCATGCGCATCATCGGGCGGCTCGCGTTCCCGATTTACGCGTACTGCATCGCCGTCGGCTGCGTCTACACGCGCGACATGGGCAGGTACCTCGCGCGCATCGCGGTGCTCGCGCTCATCTCGCAGCCGCTGTATGTGCTCGCGCTCAACCACACAAACGCGCTCATGTTCTCCGTGCCGTTTCGGGAAGCCCCTCTGCGCGCGCTATTCCAATTCTATGTGTACAGTTGGAAGGACCCGAGCATACTGCTCACCCTCGGTGTGGGCATCCTTGCGATCTGGTCGGTGCGCGAAAAAAGGCTGTCGATCACTGCGGTCATACTGCTTCTCACCTTCCTCATGGATCGGCACATCGACTACGGCATCCGCGGCGTGCTCCTCATGCTGCTACTCTATTTGTTTGTGAATGTGTGGTACATCTCGCTGCCCGTGGTCGCGCTGTTTATGGTCTCGTGGGCGCTCGAGGGCGCGCGGTTTTATGTTTTCGGCGTGCATTTTGGCATCCAGATGTTCGCGCTGCTCGCGCTGCCGTTCATCTATATCCCCATGCGCACGGGCATAAAGCTGCATAAATGGCTGTTCTACGCGTTCTACCCCGCGCATTTGCTATTGATCTATGTGATTGTAAAATGGGATGATATCATGCGCATGATATTCGGATGAGGGAGGACAAAACATGGAATTCAACTTGACCCATGCCGCGCGCGGCAAAACGCTCGTCGCGGCGCACCGCGGGGCAGCGGCGGGGAACATCCCCTGCAACACCATCCCTGCCTTCGATGCGGCGCTGTTTCAGGGCGCGGATATGTTGGAGATCGACATCTCGCGCAGCGCGGACGGCGTACTGTATGTGTTTCACCCGGGGATGGAGCCTGTGCACCTCTACTCGCCCCGGCTCATCCGCGACATGCACAGCCGCGAGGTGGACATGCTCTACCTGGTCAATCAGGATCGGGCGGCGACCGAGCACCGCGTGCCGCGGCTTCACGATGTGCTCGCGCGGTATAAGGGCAAATGCTACATCAACATCGACAAATTCTGGATGTGGCCGCGCGAGATCGCCGAAGCCGTGCGTGCGCAGAACATGCAGGATCAGGTGCTCGTCAAAACAGCGGCAGACCCCGCGTGCTTCGATCAAGTCGAGGAATTTGCGCCCGATCTGCCCTATATGGTCATCGCGCGCGACGAGGATGATTTTACCGACGCGCTCTGCAAACGCAACCTGCGCTATGTGGGCGTTGAAGCGCTGTTTGCCGAGGAATCCGCGCCGATCTGCGCCCCGGAATACATCGATGCCATGCACGCGCGCGGGCTGATCCTGTGGGGAAATGCCATCGTCTACGACTACCGCGCGGTGCTCTCCGCCGGGCATACGGACGATGTGTCCGCCGCCGGAAACCCGGACGCCGGATGGGGCTGGCTCGCCGCGCGCGGGTTCGACATCATACAGACCGATTGGATCATGCCCTGCGTGTCATACCTCGCGCAGAAGGGGTATCGATAGCAGTAAAAGGGGAGCGGAGATAATTTCTCTGCTCCCCTTTCCTACTTACCCGCCTGCATATCAAACGAGAAGATGCGACATTTTTCCGCGCCCCAAGTGTCGAGCGGTATCAGTCGAAGCATTGTAATCGCCTGCGCGATCCTGTGTCTCCGCAAGCGCCTTCGGTTGTCTTTTACATCCGCGATGCAGATCATCGCGCCGTGCTCGTCCACCGCTTCCAGCCGATAGCCGCGCACCAACGACTCCGGCAAATGTGCGTCCGGCATGTCCAGCGGGCGATTGCAGGGCATGTTGCGCAGGGGGAGTACGCCCATCAGCTTGCGGTTCAAATCGCTGTCGAACACGATGCGCGCATTTTCCACATACCGCGGCGAATCGAACTGATACTCGACCGCAGCTCTTTTCTCCAAATCAACCGCGTTGCAGGATGTGCCGATCGGGCGGTCGTGCCCGTTTCGCAAAGCCTCGCAGCCCGGTGTCAGCGCCGCTTCGCGCGATATCGCATCCACTTCGCGCACGGCGTGGGGGAGATAGCAGTCGTCGTCCATCAGCGCCTGCCGCAATTCCTCGATGTGCTTTTCATACACCCCGCGCGGCGAAACGCCGTTTCGGATCGCAATCGCCGCCGCCGTGCCCATCGCCTGCCCGAGGATCGCGCAGGTCGCCATCACGCGCGCGGAGCTCATCGCGGCGTGCGTCGCGGAGATGTTGCGCCCGGCGAACATCAAATTCTCGATGTTGATGGAATATAGGCAGCGGTAGGGGATGCCGTAGGGCGAGGGCGCGGGGTGGTTCACATTCGGCGGCCCGTCGGACAGAAACCCGCGCGGGTCGTGGTCGTCCATCGGCCAGCCGCCGTATGCGATGGTATCGGGAAACCGCCCGCCGGCGGCGATGTCGTTCTGCGTGAGCATATGATCGCCCACATACCGCCGGCTCTCGCGCTTTCCGGGGAGGATGCCCATCCAATCGAGCCGCCAATTTTTGTTCTTCTCGCGGTTCTCGGGCGCGTTTTTGATGTAATCCCAAATCCCGTAGGCGCATTTGAGCAGCTCATCGCGCACCGTCTCCGTGTCCGCGATGGAATCGCCCGTGCCGCCCAACTCCAGATACCAAAAATTTTCCATCGGATTTTGAAGATCGGGCACGCGGTGCGCGAGCGACTGTTTCGTGTACCGATGTGCCCAATCGGGCGGCAGGAATGTGCTCGCCCGCGCGTGCTCGCGCGCTTGGATCAACAGGCTCATGCCCATCGTCTGGCTGTCTGCAGTTTCGTGTCCGATCGCCTCGCCAAACGCCGAACGCGCCTCGCGACCCACGCGAAACTGCGCGCCCGTGATCGGCGCAAGCACGCTGTCGCCCGAACAGTCCGCAAACAATGCTGCGCGCACCTTCTGGAATTTCTGCGTGGTCAGCTGCCAGCCCGTGACGGATGCGATCCGATTTCCATCCATCTCGCAGGACAAGCAGCTGCAATTGAGCAGTAGCGTCAAATTCTCCTCGCGCTGCGCGCATTCGAGCAGCACGCCGTCCCAGATGGCGTAGTTGCAATCCGGATTGCGGTACAGGTTCTCGAGCATGAGCTCCTCGAGGATGCCCGTCTCGCGCAGGTTCTCGCCGTGCGCGCCGCACACCCACATGCGGATCTCGCTTGACGCATTGCCGCCGAGCATCGGTCTGTCCTGCATGAGCGCAACCTTCGCGCCGCGCCGTGCCGCCGCCACCGCTGCGCACAGCCCTGCGAGCCCGCCGCCTACCACGCATAGATCGACCGCGCGCTCCACCGTATCAAAGCCCATAACTGCCCCCTCAATAGAACCAATCGAATGGCTCGTCCGACACCTCAAACCCCAACTTCTCGTGCAGCGCGATCGAGGGGAAGTTTCCGACCTCGATCTGCGCAAACGGCGTCCATCCGCGCGCGAGGTGCTCGCGCACCACATGCCGCTCCAGCGCCTCCGCCAGCCCGCGCCGCCTGTATTTCGGCAGGATTTCGAGCATGCCGAGGCTGCCCTCGCGGTGCGTGCCCATGAACCCCGCGAGCGCGCCGTCCTCGAATATGCCGCAGATCGCGCCCGCATTCAACCGCTCCATCACATACCCGTCGTCGTCCACCCCGCCATACTGTGCGCGCACGCTGTCAAAATGGCGCGCGTCCAATGGGCGGATGTCCGCGGGCAACAGCGCAATCGCGGGCTTTGTGTACACCGCCTGCACGCAGACCATGTGATCTTTGTATGGAAACCGGGT
Organism: Christensenellales bacterium; assembly: GCA_050945995.1. Lineage (GTDB taxonomy): Bacteria > Bacillota > Clostridia > Christensenellales > Aristaeellaceae > RUG11247. The sequence goes on along the minus strand of JBMNUA010000022.1, from coordinate 10,977 downwards.
GAGCGCCAATTCGCGCGTGTACCCATCGTGCGTCACGAGCATGTCGGACGGCACGAGGGAATCAAATAGCACATCCGCCGTCCGCGCGCTTCCAGCGGACACCATCTGCGCGCCGCACGCGCGGTCGTGCACCAAAACGCCGTCCGGCAGCGCTTTCACCCTCTCGCCGCTCCCGCGCCGGATCGACTCGATCATCATCGCGTGCAGCAAAGGCTTTTTGCGCAGCCATTCTACCATTCCGCAATCGCGCCGTCGCCGTCCCGCCAAACCGGGTTGTGCCAATCGTGCCCCTCCGCTGCCATCTTGCGGACGTATTCCTCGTCCACCTCGATGCCGAGTCCGGGCTTCGTCATCAGGTTCACATGCCCGTCGTCGTACCGGAATACCTCCGGGTCTTTGATGTACTTGAGCAGATCATACCCCTCGTTGTAGTGGATGTTCAAGCTCTGCTCCTGGATAAAAGCGTTCGGCGAGCAGAAATCCACCTGCAAGCACGCCGCGAGCGCGATCGGCCCGAGCGGGCAATGCGGCGCGAGTGCGACATCATACGCCTCCGCCATCGCCGCGATCTTGCGCGTCTCAAGGATGCCCCCGCAATGGCTGACATCGGGCTGAATGATATCCACGCCCCCGCGCGCGAGCATGCGCTTGAACCCCCAGCGGGTGTAGTTGCGCTCGCCGGTGGCGATCGGGATGTGCGAGATGCGCGCCAGTTCCAAAAACGCGTCCTCGTTTTCGGTGAGCACGGGCTCCTCGACAAACATCAGATCAAACGGTTCGAGCTTTTTCATCAACACTTTCGCCATCGTCTTGTGCACCCTGCCGTGGAAATCTACCGCGATGGCGAGCTTGTTGCCAACCGCCTCGCGGATCGCCGCCACGCGCGCCACGGCGGCGTCGAGCATCTCGTAGGAATCGATCCACTTCATGGCGTCCGTGGCGTTCATTTTGATCGCCTTGTACCCCTGCGCCAGCGCTTCGCGCGCCGCCTCGGCGGTATCGCGCGGCTGATCCCCACCGATCCAGCGGTACACCTGGATGCGGTCGCGCACCTTGCCGCCCAAGAACTGGTATACGGGCAGTTTGTGCGCCTTGCCCTTGATGTCCCACATCGCCTGCTCGATGCCCGAAATCGCGCTCGTCAGCACCGGTCCGCCGCGGTAGAAACCCGCGCGGTAGAGCGTCTGGAACATGTCCTCGATGTCCTCGGCGCTTTTGCCGATCACATCCCCGCTCATCTCGCGCACGCATGCGGCGACGGTGTCCGCGCGCCCCTCCACAATGGGTTCGCCCCAGCCGACGATGCCGGACTGCGTCGTCATCTTCAAAAACAGCCAGCGCGGCGGCACTTTAAACAGCTCGATGGATTGGATCTTCACACGAATGCACCCTTTCTTTCCTATATCGCCCCGAAATCAAACAGCGTCACCTGGCTCGTCTCCGGTAAAAACCCGAGGCAGCCCGAAAGCTTGAGCTGCTCGACCGTTGATTTTGCGACCTTTCGGCGCAGCATGTCCTCCTGCGAGATGAACGCGCCGCCCTCGCGCGCCTTGACGAGCGCCTCCGCCGCGTTCAGCCCGATGCCGGGCAGGGAGTCGATCGGCGGCAGTATCTTGCCGTCGTCGATGATAAACGCGCCCGCGCGCGACTGATACAAATCCACCGGCTTGAGCCGCACGCCGCGCAGGTTCATCTCGATCAGGATTTCGAGCACCGCCACCTCGTTGTCCTTTCGCTCGCGCTCGTTTTTTTCGAGGGCATTGATCTCCTCGATCATCGAGCGCAGCACATCCACATCGCTCGTCACCATCGTCGCGCCGTCAAACGCGTCCGCGTTTCGCATCAGGTAACAGGTGTAGTAGGCGATGGGGTAGTACACCTTGAAATAGGCGATCCGCAGCGCCATCGTGACATACGCCACCGCGTGCGCTTTGGGGAACATGTACTTGATCTTCTTCAAGCTCTCGATGTACCAATCCGGCGCGTCCACCGCGCGGATCGCCTCCTCCATCTCCGGTTTCAAACCAAAGCCCTTGCGCACATCCTCCATGATGCGAAACGCCATCTCGCTCTCCACGCCTTTTGCGATCAGCGCGTTCATGATGTCGTCGCGCGTGCAGAAGCAGTCCTTCAGCGGCACGCCCCGGCGCACGAGGTCCTGCGTGTTTCCGAGCCACACATCCTGCCCATGCGAGAGCCCGGAGATGCGGATCAATTCCTCCATGGAGCTGGGTTTCGTGTCCACCAGCATCCCGCGCACAAAACGCGTGCCGAATTCGGGGATGCCGAGCGTGCCCGTCGGCGCGCCGAGCGTTTCCTCGTCCAGCCCGAGCGCAGCGGGGCTGGAAAACAGCGAGATGATGCTGGCGTACACCTCCGGGTCGTCCAGCGGCACATCCTGCGGCGCGATGCCGGTGATGTCCTGCAATCTGCGCAGCATCGTCGGGTCGTCGTGCCCGAGGATGTCCACTTTCACAAGGATGTCGTGCATCGAGTTGAAGTCAAAATGCGTGGTGATCGTGTCGCTCGACAGATCGTCCGCCGGATGCTGGATCGCCGTAAATTCGTAAATTTCGCGCCCCACGGGCAGCACGACCATGCCCGCGGGGTGCTGCCCCGTGGTGCGCTTCACGCCCGTGATGCCGCGCGCCAGCCGCTCTTTCTCCGCGCTCGAGTATGCGCGGCTCTTCGTCTCGGCATATTTCAGCACATATCCGTAGGCGGTCTTTTCGGCGATCGTGCCGATTGTCCCCGCGCGGAACACGTTCTCCGTGCCGAATAGCTCCTTGACATAGCTGTGCGCGATGCTCTGGTATTCGCCGGAGAAGTTTAGATCGATGTCGGGCACCTTGTTGCCCTTGAAGCCCAAAAACACCTCGAAGGGGATGTTGAAGCCGTCCTTGTCCATCCGCTCGCCGCATGCGGGGCACGGCTTGGGCGGAAGGTCGAGCCCGCAGGTGCAGCCCGCCGGCACATCGAATTCGCTGTGCTTGCAGGCGGGGCACACATAGTGCGGCTCGAGCGAGTTCACCTCGGTGATCCCCGAGAGATACGCGACGAGGGAGGAGCCCACCGACCCGCGCGAGCCGACGATGTAGCCGTCCTCGAGCGATTTCGCCACAAGTTTTACCGCGATCATGTACAAAGTCGCAAAGCCGTAGCCGATGATTGCGCCCATCTCCTTGTCGATGCGCTTTTGAACGATCTCAGGCAGCGGATCGCCATAGATTTCATGCGCGCGCGCCAACACGCTTCGGCGCAAATCCTCGTCCGCCTCGGGCCAGTAGGGTTGAAAGGTCTCCTTGCCCTCGGGGTGCTTGATGTGGAAATCACACGGCTCTACCATCTCCGCGATGCGGTTCGGCGCGTCGATGACCACACGCTCCGCCACATCGCAGCCGAGGTAGGAGAACTCGTCGATCATCTCGTCCGTCGTCTTAAAATACAGCGGCGGCTGCTCGTCCGCGTCGTCGAACCCCTTCGACGCCATGAGGATGGTGCGGTAGATCGCGTCCGTCGGCTCGAGAAAGTGCACATCGCCCGTCGCCACCACGGGGATGTTCAATCGGTCGCCGAGAGATACGATGCGCGCGTTCAGCGCCCGCACATCGTCCAGCGAGCCGAGCACGCCGTCGCGCACGAGAAACTCGTTGTTCTCCGCGGGCTGGATCTCTAAGTAATCATAAAATTTTGCGATGGATTCGAGCTTTTTGTCGTTCGCGCCAGCGACGAGCGCGCGGTATAATTCGCCCGATTCGCAGGCGCTGCCGATGATCAGCCCCTCGCGGTATTTTTGGATCAGCGCGCGCGGCATGCGCGGCGTGCGATAAAAATATTGAAGGTGCGCCTCGCTCACGAGCCGGTTTAGGTTCGTCACCCCCGTCTGGTTCTTCGCAAGCAGCACGATGTGGAACGCCTCCGCACCCTTGTCCGTCGCAAAGGCCGCGTTGATGTCCGATAAGCGTATGATTGGTCGCCGCGCGCCCATGGTCTCGAGCGATTGCAATAGCATCTGCGCCGTCGCGCGCGCGTCGTGCACCGCGCGGTGCGCGTTCGTCAGCGGGATGCCCAGCATCTTGCACAATGTCCCGAGCTTGTGGTTGCGCGAATGGGGGTATAAATTGCGCGCGAGCGCGAGCGTATCGAGCACCGGATAATCAAAGGGCACGCCCGCGCGCGCGAGCAGCCGCTTGATAAACGCCATGTCGAAGGACGCGTTGTGCGCCGTGAGCACCGCGCCTTCGATGAACGCCGCAAATTTTGGCGCGATCTCGTCCGCGGTCGGCATCCCGTGGAGCATCGCGGTGGTGATGCCCGTGATCTCGACGATCTTCTCCGGGAGCGATCGCCCGGGATTGATGAGCTGCGAGAACTCCGCAACCTCCACGCCGTTTTCGATGCGCACCGCGCCAATTTCGATGATCTCGTCACGCGTGGTGTTCAGCCCCGTCGTCTCCACATCCAGCACCACAAACGCGGTTTCTGCCAATTTGAGCTCGCCCGCATCGCGGACAATCGCCGGCACATCTTCGATCAGATACCCCTCGCAGCCGGGAATCAGCTTGATCCCGTTCTTTCTCGCCGCGGAAAACGCCTCCGGAAACGCCTGCACCACGCCGTGGTCGGTGATCGCAATCGCGCTGTGCCCCCAGTCCTTCGCGCGCTGGATCAGCTCCGTCGCGGATGCGCACGCGTCCATCGCGCTCATCTGGGTGTGCAGGTGCAGCTCCACGCGCTTGCGCGGGTAGGCATCCTCGCGCACGGGCTTCTGCGCGGTCATGATGTCCGAAACCATCAGCATCATCTCGTGCCGATAGTCGTCGTACCGGTAGTTGCCGCGCGCCCGAATCCAGCTGCCATCCTTGAGCGCCTCGCTTAGCGCGTCCGCCTGCTTTTGTACGGACTGCGCGTCGTCCTGCCCGCGCCGCCCGTTGAGAAACACCTTGCAGTTGACCGAGCCCAGATGATCGGTCATCGCAAATGTCGCGATTTTTGATTGCCCGTTCTTCGCGTCGCGCATCGCAAAGCCCGCGACCTCGCCCTTCACGGTCGCGCGCCCGATGTCCTCGGTCAACTCGTCCATGGGGATCGGCGCGTCCGCGATGGTTCTGCCGTACACCGCCTCGGTGGGCTTGGCGCACTTGGGCTTTGCGTCAACGTTCTTCTTCGCCGCCTCGGCAAACAAATCCAGCTCCCTCTGGCGCGCATCGGCGATCTCCTGAAGTTTTTTGTCGTCCTCGCCCGTGATCTTGATCTGCGCCGCGGCGGAAATGCCAAAAAGCTGAAGGAGCAGTTCCTCCAGCAACCGATCGACGCCCCGATTTTTCAAAAACTCCGCGCCCTCGGACGACGAGACGCACACCGTCAGCTTCCCGTCCGCGAGCTTCCAATCCGACGCGTTCCATTCGAGAAAGGGCATCGAAGCCGGGCTCTCGTGCGCCACAAGCTCCGACAATAGCCCCGTCGCCATCTTGATGTCCTTTTCAACCGCCTCGCGCAGCGCGGGGTATTGCACCGCCACGTCCACGCCCACGGCAGGAAAGGCGCCTTGGAACGCGCCCTTCAATACCTTGTATTCTTTCCGGGATAATAGCCCCGAAGCATGCAAGCCCACGACCATCGAACCCGTGGACTTTGAAATCTGCACCCGCGCGAGCCGCACGCGCTGCGAGAGCGCCGGGTCTGCGTTCGCGACGAGCTGTCTCCAAAGCTCCGACATACCTACCTCTGTATTCGTTTGTTTATTTCATCGATCAATATTTGTGCGTAATCGCCCGTCACAGCGGCGGGCGGCTGCCCCTTGACAAACAGCGCGCCGCCGCTTTTTCCGCCTGCGATGCCGATGTCCGCCTCGCGCGCCTCGCCCGGACCGTTCACCACGCAGCCCATCACCGCGACCTTGAACGGCGTTTTCATATGCTGCGTCGCCGCGCGCACGCGCTCCGCGATCTCCTCCACGTCAATCCCGCACCGCCCGCAGGTCGGACAGGAGATGATCTCAACATAGTCGCTGCGCAGCCCCGCGGCGCGCAGGATATCAAGCCCCGCGCGCACCTCCTGCGCCGGATCGCCCGTGAGCGATACGCGGATGCTGTCGCCGATGCCCTCCATCAGAAGCGTGCCGATGCCGACCGCGGATTTGACGAGCCCCGTCGCCGCCGTGCCCGCCTCCGTCACGCCGATGTGCTGCGGATGATCCGATGTCCGCGCCGCAAGCCGGCACGCCTCGACCATCGTGCGCACATTCGACGCCTTGTAGGAGATCGCGATGTCATAAAACCCCGCGTCCTCGAGCATCCGCGCGTGCCGAAGCCCGCTCTCGACGATGCCCGCCGCCGTCACGCCGCCGTATACTTCCAAAATTTCACGCTCGAGCGACCCGGCGTTCACACCGATGCGCACGGGCACGCGGTGCGCTTTTAGGCAGTCCGCAAGCGTTTTCACATGCGCCTCGCCGCCGATGTTCCCGGGGTTGATGCGCACCTTCGCAATCCCGTTTTCAACCGCGCGGATCGCCAGTCGGTGGTCGAAGTGTATGTCTGCAACAAGCGGCACGGGGCTTTCGTCCACCAGCGCGCGCACCGCCTGCGCACAGGATTCGTCGTACACCGATATGCGCACCAAATCCGCGCCCGCGTCCGCCGCCGCGCGAATCTGCGCAAGCGTCGCGGGCACGTCGCGCGTGTCCGTGTTCGTCATCGTCTGCACCGTCACCGGCGCGCCGCCGCCCATGGCGACCGCGCCGATCTGTATCCGCCGCGTCATACGCCCTTTATCCCTTCGTAAACACCTTCACGATGTCCTGATACGTCACAAGCGCAATCAAGCACAACAGCAGCACAAGCCCGATCCCGTGCACCAACCCTTCCTTCTCCGGCGGCACGGGCTTTCTGCGGATGCCCTCGACGATCAAAAACACGAGCCTTCCGCCGTCGAGCGCGGGGAGGGGGAGCAGGTTCATGATGCCGAGGTTCAATGAGATGAAAAATACGATCTGCAAAATCATCGCCGCGCCCTTTTCCACCTCTTGGCTCATAAAGCTGATGATGCCCACAGGACCCGACATCTCGCGCACGCCCTCGCCCTTGAACACCAGGTTCTTGAGCGCGTCGAGCGTCAGGCGCGTGATCTCCACCATATACCCACCCGCGCCTTTCACCGCCTCGAACGCGGTATAGGAGCGCGACGCGAACTCGATGCCGATCTGATAGACGGTCTGTTCGATCGCCTCGCCCGTCTGCGGATCAACCGCTTCATAGGTCACACGCTGCGGGGTGACGGGGATCGAAATCTGCGCGCCTTCCCGCTCGATGGTGAAATCAATCGCCCGCGCGTCGTCCGCGCGCTGCACGATCCCGCGCATGGTGAGCGCGCCCTCGTTGGTCTGCGGGATGTCAACGCCGTCCACCGCCGTGATCACGTCCCCCGGCTCGAAGCCCGCCTCAATCGCCGGCATGCCCTCCGTCACCGCGTTCACAACAGGCATGAGCGCATAATCGTAGTTCGCGATGATGACCGCCGCGATGATAAACGCGAAGACAAAGTTCATCGCAGGACCTGCCAGCACCGTGACAAAGCGCTTCCACACGGGCTGCAGGTTCATGGCGTTCGGCGCGGGGTTGTCCTCGTCCTCGCCCACGAACTTGCAAAACCCGCCCATCGGGATCGCGCGGATCGAGTATTGGATGCCCTTGCGCTTCCAGCCGATCAACTTCGGACCAAAGCCCACCGCGAACTCGACCACACCGATGCCGCACAGCCGCCCGGCGACAAAATGCCCCAGCTCGTGCAGAAACACGATGATGCCGAGGATGAAGAGCGAGAATAGGATATTGAGAATCGTCATATGCGGTCAACCTCCTGACCATTTCGCCGCCGCGCCTCGTGCGCGCGCGTCGGCATCGAATACGTCCGTTAAATCGCGCACCTGCGCGGCGGGAATTGAATTGAGCGCGTGCGCCGCGATGCGCGCGATGTCCCCGAATGCGATCTCGCCCGCGAGGAAGCGCGAAACGGCGATCTCGTTTGCGCCGTTTAATGTGATCGGCGCGGTGCCGCCCGCGCGTATGGCTTCGATGGAGAGCGCAAGGCAGGGGTACTTGTCCAAATCGGGCGCTTCAAACGTCAACTGCCCGAGGGTTTTGAAATCCAGCCGATCCCCGCCGTAGGGGATGCGCGCGGGGTAGCCCATCGCATAGCCGATCGGTCCGCGCATGTCCGGGCAGCCCATCTGCGCGATGATCGATCCGTCCGCAAACTCGACCATAGAATGTATGATGCTCTGCGGATGCACCACCACCTCGATGTCGGACACCGGCGTATCGAACAGATAATGCGCCTCCATGAGCTCCAGCCCCTTGTTGAGCATCGTCGCGCAGTCCACGGTGATCTTGCCGCCCATCACCCAGGTGGGGTGGTTGAGCACGTCCGCCGCCGTTGCACGCGCCATGTCCGCCGTATTCCAATCGCGCAGCGCGCCGCCCGATGCGGTGAGCAATATCCGCGAAACGGGGTTTCCCTTCGCCGCGTGCAGGCATTGGAAGATCGCGGAATGCTCACTGTCCACGGGCAAAATTGGCTTGCCCAGCGTTCGCGCCCTGTCCATCACAAGCCGCCCCGCCGTGACGAGCGCCTCTTTGTTTGCAAGCAGTACCCGCTCGCAAACTTCAAGCGCCGCCCATACCGACTTTAGCCCCGCGATGCCCACGATCGCGCACAGCGCGTCCTGCGCGCCCGATGCAAGGAGCGCGCGCGTGGAGCTGTCCTCGCCAAACACCCATTCGCAAAAGCGCAGATCGTCCGGTATCCGCTCCGGTTCGACGTCCAGCGCCGCTACGCGCGGGCGATAGGCGCGCACCAGTTCAAACAGCTTCTCCGATGCGCTGCGCGCCGTCAGGCAGGCGGCGTAAAAACGATCGGGATGGCGGCGAATGATGTCAAGCGCCTGCGTCCCGATCGACCCGGTCGCCCCCAAAATCGCAATCGACCTTCGCATAAACCCTCCGTCAATGCCCCGTGAGCATGAAAAACAGATAGCAGGCGACCCCGCCGAACAGGATCGCGTCCAGCCGGTCGAGCATGCCGCCGTGCCCGGGGAAGAGCTTGCCGAAATCCTTGATGTTGCAGGATCGCTTGATGAGCGATGCCATGAGATCGCCCGCCTGGGAGATGATGCCCAGTAGCAGCCCGAAAATCGCGTACACCCAGTACGGCGCGAGCAAAATTGCGCCCTGCGCGCCGTTTAGGGCGATGTCGATGCGCCAAATAACCGCCGGTATGATCATCGTGGTCGCGATCGACGCCGCGATCCCCGCGACGCTGCCCGCAACCGTCTTGTTCGGGCTGATCTCCGGGCAGAGCTTGCGCTTCCCAACCGCTTTTCCGATAAACAGCGCGAACATATCGTTCATCGAGGGCACGATCACCGCCATCGCAAGCGCCATCGTGGGCACCGCGCGCCCGTCCAAGTCCTGCAGCCGCATCAAAAACGCGTAGAACAGCCCCGGATACAGGATCGGGAGCAGCGTCGCAACCAGACCGTCGTAATCCGCTTTCCCCAAAAATACAATGGAAAGTATCCCGCCCATCACGCAGAGTATAACCGCGATGAGGAGCGGCGAATCAGTCAGCCACCAAAGCTGCGCGCCAAATGCTTGCTGGAAGAACGCGAGCAGCACGAACAGGTACGCCGGCCAGCGCACGGCTTTTGCGCCCCGCGCCGCGAGCGCGGTGTGCATCTCGTATATGCTCAGCGCCGCGATGATGAGCAGCGCGATGCGCAGATACCAGCCCTGATAGATGATCAGCAAGCAGGCGCAGACCAGCAGCACGATCCCGGTGACGATCCTCTTTAACACAATCCCTCCGTCATTTCACGCGGATGCCGCCGTACCTGCGATCCCGCGACGCATACGCACGGATGTCCCTGAGAAATGCCTCTCTGTTGTAATCGGGCCAATTGATGCTGTTAAACACCATCTCGGCATACGCCGTTTGCCAGGGCAGGAAGTTCGACAGCCGCATCTCGCCGCTGGTTCGGATCAGTAGATCGACATCGGGCAGCCCCGCCGTGTACAGCGCGTCCGCAACCGCCGCCTCGTCGATGGATTCCGGCGCGCGTGCGCCGTCCGCAACCGCTTGCGCTAGCGCGCGCGCCGCGCGCGTCAATTCCGCCCGACCGCCGTAGTTGAGCGCGATGTTGAGCTTCAGCCCCGTGTTATTTTGCGTGCGCGCCATGGCGAGCTCCACCGCGCCACGCTGCGCGTCCGGCAGCGCGCTCGTTTCGCCCAATATCAAGATCCGCACGTTCTTCTCGTCCAACTCGTCGATCTCGGAATTGAAATACTTGAGTAGTAGCGCCATCAGCGCCTGCACCTCGTCGCGCCCGCGCGACCAGTTCTCCGTCGAAAACGCGTACAGCGAGAGCGCCTCGATGCCCCAATCGTCCGCCGCGCGTATGATATCGCGCAAAGCCTCCGTGCCCGCGGCATGCCCCGCCGCGCGCGGAAGCCCGCGCGCCGTCGCCCAGCGCCCGTTTCCGTCCATGATGATCGCCACATGGCGCGGCATCTTCTCCGGCAGCATCGCGCCATGCGCGCCCGTCTCCGGGCGAACGCTGCGTACAATATAGCGCGCGCGCGGCTGAAACAGGTTGAGCGCGGCGCGCGCGACTTTCGATATCTTCATGCGCACTAGATGGACATGATCTCCTTTTCCTTGTCGGCGGATACCTTGTCAAGCTCCTTGATCTTCGCGTCGGTGACCTTCTGGATCTCCTCCTCCGCGGTCTTGAGATCGTCCTCTGTGATTTTTGAATCCTTCTTCATCTTCTTCATGGTGTCGATCGCGTCGCGCCGGGTGTTGCGCACGGCGATCTTGCCCTCTTCGACCTGCTTGCGCACCTGCTTGCACAAATCCCGCCTGCGCTCCTCGGTCAATTCCGGCACCATCAGGCGCACGACCTTGCCGTCGTTTGAG
>JBMNUA010000021.1:0-19683 GCA_050945995.1 Christensenellales bacterium | reverse complement strand
TCGCCATCGACTCATTCAGCGATGCGCCCGACCTTGCCGCCATGACGGAAGCGGGCGAATTGCCGCCCGTTGAGGAGCGTCTGCCGGAGAACCCGCTTGTTACCAAGACATTGGTGTCGATTGGCGAGTACGGCGGGACGCTGAGGTCAGTATCCGTCAACATCGATCAAGACTGGCACATGCGGCACTTGAACGCCGGAAACCTCATCGAGAGTCCCGCCGATCCGGCTTGGGATGCAGCGTCCTCCATCTTTGGCGTGACGTTTCAGCCGGGTATCCTTGAATCCTTTGGCATGAGCGAGGATGCATTGACATTTACCGCCACCATCCGAAAGGGTTTGAGATGGTCAGATGGAGAGCTTGTTACGACAAAGGACGTAGAATTCTTCGTAAACGATGTGCTGCTCAACAACGAGCTCAACCCCGTCAAGCGCAACTGGTTGATCTGGGGCGGGTTCGACACCCAACTCGTCATCGTGGATGATTACACATTCCAGTTTGTATTTGGCACACCCTACGGTTCCTTTATTGAGGCCGAAATCTTCATGTGGCCGGCTGTGTACAGCAAGTTGATGCTGCCTTCGCACTATCTGACGAAATACCACACCGATTATGCCGACGAAGCATCCATCCTGGAATACATGGCGCAGGACAGCTATACGGACATCGCAGAGTGGAAGGAATGGTTTGCGAAGAAAGTAGCGCTGTGGAACTGCGACAATCGATACCTGGATATGGGCAACTCCTTCCCGGTGCTCGATCCTTGGGTTCCGGCGGAGGATCTCGGCAACGGCAATGTTCGATACGACCGCAATCCCTATTATTACGTCATCGACGAGGCGGGCAATCAGCTGCCTTACATCGACTCTGTGGTGAGCACCTATGTGTCGGACGAGGAGATGCAAAACATCGCCATCATCACCGGGGAGGTTGATGTCACTTGCATGTCGATCGCCATCGACGATTACCCGCTCTATAAAGAGCACGAAGCGGATGGCAACTACATCGCGTATGCGTTGCCGGACTGGATCGATCAGATTTTCATCGTCGGGTTTAACGCGAACGCGGGCATCCAGCCGCCGGCGCTTCCCTCGCTCGGAATAGACGAGGTGGAAGTTGACACGGTGTACAACCCCGCACTCGCGGAGGTATACGGCGATGTTCGGTTCCGCCGCGCGATGTCCATGGCGCTCGATCGCAATGTGTTCAATGAGACGCTATTTCTGGGACTTGGGCGTCCGGCGAACTGCGCGCCGCGCCCCGGCACGCCCTTCTTCGAGGAGAGCATGGAGACGAACTACGCACAGTATGATCCGGATGCGGCGAAAGCATTGCTCGACGAAATGGGCATGGTGGATTTGGACGGCGACGGCTGGCGCGAACACCCGAACGGCGAGCAGTTCACGATGCTGTACGAGTATTTCGTCATCACCGGCGCTTCAACGCCCGGGTCTGAGCTGTGCAAGCGCTTCTGGGAGGACGTTGGAATCCGTGTGCAATTAAAGCTCGTCGATGCGAACTACTGGTGGAGCAATCTTCAGCCGAACAATGTCAATGAGGCGACAACTTGGTGGCTGTCCGGTTCTGGCGGAAACCTCGTGCAGGATTGGTTCTTTGGACCGTCGATGCTCGTGCCGCTCTGGAATCGCTACACGCAGTACAAAAACACTTACGAGCGCGGAGAGATGTCCGAAGAGGATTGGCAGACCGTGCTGGCATATGTCCCTGATTGGCAGATCGAGATGCAGGATCTCAAGGTGCAGCTCAAGGTTGAATCTGATCCGGACAAGCGCAATGAGATTGCGGAGCGGATGTGGATGCTGGTTTCCGAGTATCTCCCGATCATCGGCACTGTGACAGAATGCCGCGCGCCCATGATCTTGAATGCCGACCTTGGCAACATCGAAAACTGCGAAGAACGCGGTTATAACTATATCACCGTCATGGAACAAGCCGAACAGTTCTACTTCAAGACAGACACACGCCGCGGCGACTGATGGAAGGATGATCACCGTGCCCGCACACAGGATTGTGTGCGGGCACAACATTGACCGAAGGCATGGCGCGTGATATCATTTGGAGACGGGGTGATATGATTTGCTAAAGATACTGATTCTCATACTGATCATGCTCGCCGGACTTATGGCGATTGCTTTATTTGTGCGTTGGTACACCGCCTTCTGTTACCGCTTGATTGTCCATGATAAGAGCGATGTTTTGGACGGGTTATTGTTGACGGGCGAAGTGCCAGCCCGATGGCGCAGACGACGGCTGGAAAAACTGGCGCTGGGAACGCGGGGAAGCTTGGGGCGGTTGATGCAGCGCTGTTTGATGCGATTGTATGCAAGGCGGATGAAAGGTTTGATTTCATTTGTGCACGGGAATCGCAGGATATCGCCCGCAGAAGCGAAGGAAATTGCCCGCGAATTGCGCGAAACGGCGCAAGATTGGTTGAAGTGCGAGGACCTCAATGAATTGGTTCGTTGAGCATTTGTGTAGGACGGCGGATGCATAAAATTATCTTGTATTAGCCAAACGGAATTGAGGTGTGGATGTGGATCTTGGGCTCAAGAATAAGGTTGCGATCATTACGGGAGCGAATAACCGGATGGGGATTGGCGCAGCCACAGCAATTCGCTTCGTAAATGAAGGTGCGAAGGTGGTTCTTGTCTACAAAAGAATCAACCGCATGTATCGCGCTGATCGTATAAATGAGAATGGAATCGATCGCTACCATATGCAGAACAGCGGCGATGCCGGTGAAGTTGAACGGCTTCTCCAATCGCATGCCGCAGATTATCTGATTCTCGAGAGCGACATTACAGATGAGCTGAGTGTGCGCAACATTTACGGCGCAGCGGAAGCGCGCTTCGGCAAAGTTGATATATTGGTGAACAATGCCGCAGCTTACTATGACAACGACACGATCGAAGGCTTGACGCATGAAATGATAGATGGCACATTTGATGTCAATGTAAAGGGCACGCTGCTTATGATACGAGAGTTTGTGAATCGCAGAGGCGATTACGGGCGTATCATCAACCTAAGCACCGATGCGGCGCAGGTTTTTGCGGGACAAATCACATACGGCGCGAGTAAAGCGGCGATTGAGGCGTTCACGCGCAGCATAGCGATCGAAGTTGGACGCTATGGCATTACGGTCAATACCGTCGCACCCGGACCGACGCAGACAGGCTGGATCGATGATGGATCGGAACAAGAAATCCTTCCTCAAATTCCGCTGGGTAGATTGGGCACACCTGTGGACATTGCCGATGCGATCCTCTTTCTCGCATCAGAGCGCGCCTCCTGGATAACGGGGCAGGTGATCAAGGTGTCGGGCGGTCATAATTTGTAGGATTCCCACGACAGGGTATTGCTGTGGTCGAGCGCATCTTCCCTTGAGCAGAGCGGCGCAGGCTCATTAATAGATAGTGGTGGTATAAAACCCGAAGATCATTTTAACACGAATCTTCTGATTACGCCTCGCTTGCGCCCTCATGTGCGATCGCAGTTGTTTTTTCTCTGCGCGCATCCCAGCGCTCGCACATCCGCTTCGCGTTTGCGATAACGCCGGTCAATAAAAACATGCTGATGACCGTGCCCTCCCGCACGAACAGGGGCAGTCTAAAAACAAACGAAAGACACACCGAGCTCAAAACGAACAGTCCGTCGAGGGCATAGCGATAAAGTTTGAACGCCCTTCCCGTCCGCCGCGAGAGTTCCGCGCACGCGCTCTCCACCGGGAAGGAGAGGATTTTGAGATGGAGAATCACGCCCGTCGCCGAGCCGGAAATGCAGTTGCCAAGAATGAATAAAGCGATGCGCAGCGGGTATGCATCCGGCGTGATGTCGGCAAATATGCCATACACGAAGAAGTTGATCACGCGTCCGTTGAATAATGTTGCCGCCGCTTGGAGGACATAGCGCCCCGGATTTCGGAATCGATCGAGGAGCATATATACGACCAGGAAAAATCCGTTGAGCGCCGTGGTCGCCGCGCCTACCGTGATGTGAAACCCGTTTGACAGCGCAAGATTGACCGAATTAAAGCTGCTCACGCCGATGCTCGCTTGAATGGACATGCTGATGCCCATCCCCGCGATGCAGTAAAACATAAATGAAACCAACAACCGGGTCGCCTTTCTCATGCCGATTTCCCTCTCTGGTATATCACATATTTCTCTCACTTGACAATGTAACCCACCGCCTGCGATAATACAATGAGATATCTCACATGCGGGAGGGCGTATGGTCAAGTTGTATCCGTCAAAAGAAGGCGATCCTTACTACGACGCGCTGATGCATCATGATCTGTTTCCTGCGGGCACGCGCGCGCACATCGAGTTGTTTGCTCCGGGCGAAAAGCTGGAACATCCGAACGAGCCGATCTCGCATCTGCGTGTGTTGCTTTCGGGGCAGGCGAAAATCTACATGATCCATGGCGGTGGCAGGCAATCGATCTTGCAGTTCCTCGGTCCGGGGGATTATATTGGCGAGTTCTCATTGCTCGGCGTCGAAGTCGAGCCGAAATATGTAGAAGCAATTTCGGCATGCGCCGCCATCTCTCTTCCCTTTTCGGAAAACCGCGCGCGTCTGCTCGGCGATGCGCCGTTTTTGCAAAAGATGTGCGTTTTTCTGATTCATAAACTCCATGCGCGATCGGAACGATTGACGCAGAATTTGAATTATCCGCTCAAGCATCGGCTCGCTTCCCTCATCCTCATGGTCTCGCAAGACGGCGTTTACCCCCTGCGCCATACCGAAGCGGCGGAGTATCTGGGCGTGAGCTATCGCCACCTCCTCTACACGCTCGCGCAATTCCGCAAAGATGGGCTCGTGGAGAAGGATGGGCGCATCTATCGCGTTCGCAATGAAGGAGCGCTCCGCGCCCTCGCAGGCGATGTGCGGAGTTAATGAATGGCGCTTTCGATAAGGCAGTATCAATTGCACGAATTTTAAGCAGACAAATTCCATTCAAGATAAGGTGCATCGTCAGCACCATCTGGTAGAAAGTAGACAAACCAACATTTAACATCGCTTTCCCCGTTATGCACAGCCATGGCGCATATGTATTCAATGAAGTAAAAGATTGAATTATCTCATGCGCGCTCGAGAAGCCCGGCAAGCGCTTTATCCATCTTCTGGTATGAATTTAAGTGCGCCGCCTGAAAACTCAACGACGCATCCGCGCGATACACGCGGATGAAAAGTTTATCAAACTGCTCGATGATATCGCGCACACGTTTCGCCTGTGCATGTTCGCACACGATTTTCTCATTTAATGCGACCATATGATGATCCACATAGTTGCGAAGCTTCCGCTCCTGATCCCGAATCCATTGAAAATCAACCGCTAGTGTTTTAAGGTCGTCATCGCCGGACACCCTTGCGCAGACCGTCATAATCGCATGAAACAATATCAATTTGAGGCTATCATCCTTGATGGGCTGAGAGTACCTGCATTCATCCTCCACCATTCTCGCCAGTTCGGGACGTTCTTTTTGAATTTGGCTGAAATATAGCGCTTCCTCATTGGAACGTCGCGGGTTTCTTACGCGGATATAGGTATTGATGGGGAACCCAAAGCTCTTTTCCAGCGATTCTCGCGCCAAAGCGATGGCAAGCGGCGACAATCTCGAATAAAACACATTGAATTCGCCGCGTTGAAATGAATGTCGCAAGCTCAGATAAAATTCGAGCACATCGGAATATCGCTCAATCGGTATGACATCGGACAATCCCGCGCGCTGAAAACAATCCCGCGCATCCTGGGTGCGGTAACGATAGCGAAGCAGCGCTCCCTTTGCTACTTCAACAAAAGACGCGTCAAGATACTCATGTCCGTCCTCGGCGAGCGCTGCCAAATGCGCATATATACACACCCAGATCTCATACGCCAAGCAAACCGCCGACCATGCCATGCATGGTCGGCGGTCGGCGAAACGATCCGATATCGAATGAAACCGGGATGATTGATTACTCCGCGGGCACCGCGTCCTCCGCCTCTACCTTGGTGAAAATATAGGCATACGCAAATTCAGCTTCCGCGTCGCGCTGGATGTGATCCTCGGAGTAGCCCAAAATCAGCTGCCCATCGGCGTTTAGTCCGATGACATCCATCAGTTCCATATCATCGACCTCAACGCCCGTGATGATATCAAAGAACAAGCCTTCGTCGTCATCGCGTACACGGAACTTCACCGCGCCGGTGGACGCATACACGCCCTCGTCATTTTTCCCAAAGTTGGTGAAATCATCGTAATTCGCGGAGCACCGATAATCTTCCACGTCGATCTCCTCGTGAGCGAACGACAACGTACCCTGCAGATTCGTGACATCGGCATGGATATAGGCTTCCATGTCAACCAGTACGCCAAAATCAACCTGAAGGGTGATCTCCAAAGCAATCGCTTCGGGCGCGACCTCCAGGAAACCGTCCTCGGCGGTATAGGCAGCGGTCAATAACCATGTACCTTCATAATCCGCGGTTGCCGCTTCATAATTCAGTTCCAATGAAATGGCTTCGTCTTCTTCCGCAACGGCGAAAAAGGGAATCGCCAGCGCCAAGCACAATACGAGATAGAGAATTTTCTTCATCATGGTGATAACTCCTTTTTTACGGGTGGAAGGTCCCCGCTTTCCATTGGGGACCTCCCGGTCGATGGGTGATTAGTAGCTCAGACCGAACCAAGCCGCATAGAGGTTGCCGTCCGCATCCATGTAGGCATAGCTGCCGGACGGGGACTGCGCCAGCACGTCCTCGGACATGTACTCGTCCTTGGCGTAGCCGGGCACGTCGTTGGGCGAGACGCAGATCTCGTAGACAACGCCGTCGATCTCCTGCTCGTTGACCGCGATGACCTCGTTGCAGGACACCATGGTGACGGGCAGTTTGCCGGTCGGGTTGTACGCGCCGGTCAGCACGTCCATCTGCGCGGCAATGCTGGTGGTGAATTGACCAATCAGCGCGTCGCAATAGGGCTCGAGATTGGTCAGAATCCAGGGGCTGGAGATTCTGATGGAAGCAATCACGATGCCGCCATTGGCGTGCACGGTCTCAGAGATCGAAGCGATCTTGTCCACGTCCTGCAGAGAGGTGTGCTCCTTGGTCGTGCCGGATTTATCCGCGCTGAAGGGATAGGAACGCTCCTCCACTTCGAGCCCGTCAACAAGGTCGAGCACGTTCATGATATTGTTGCTGTTGGACACGCCGCCCGGAACAACATCAAGGTATGCGATATCCGCTTCATCAGCGCTCTTCACGATGGTGTAACCGGCAGCCTCAAAAGCGGCCTTCCAGTTGTCCTCGGTCTCTTCGACAGAACCTTTGTCCGTGAAGGATGCGACGTACACATTCTTGCCGGACTCCTGCAGCGGCAGGACGTTATCGTGGTTCTTCATCAGCACGACCGATTTCTGGTGCATCTCGGTGGACAGCGCGGCGATATCATCCGCCAAGCCGTCAACCGTCGCCTTGCTCTCAACACGATCCTTGTAGGGATTCTCGAACTGACCCATGTTGATCACGGTGGTCAGGTGCTGACCGTTGGCGCGATCAAGCGCCTCGGGCTCGATCAAGCCCTGCTCATAGGCTTCGTAGAAGATGGTATAGTTGACGCCGGTATGGTAGTTGCCGATGACATCCGATCCGGCATTCACGTTCATTGCGACGCGCTCGGCTTCCGTATTTTCCTCAGCGCCGAACTGCATGCCGCTGGTCAGGATGCCGGAGTCCGTGTTCACAAAGCCTTTGAATCCCATGGTGTCGCGCAGCAATGTGGTCAGTATGGTGTAGTTGTAAGAGTTGGCGATCTCCTCGTTCTCGATCGCAACGCCGCGATAGCTCTGCGGCGCGTTGCCGTACTTGCCATCGGCGATGGGGCGGCTGTAACCGGGCATGATGCCCATCAGCCCGGCATCGATGGCGGCCTGGAAGCCAACCAAGTGATAGTTCTCCAACGAACCTTCCGTAGAGTAGACGCGCCACTCACCGATCGGGTTGTGGGATTCGAAGCCGTTATAGGCTGCGCCGTCGCCCGGGAAATGCTTCATGATCAGCGCCACGTCGCCGTCCTGCGCGCCGTCGGTGCCATTCTGATAACCCAGAACGAGGGCAGTGGAGATGCCCGCCATGACCTCCGGCACCTCGGTGTATGTACCGCTGTTGCGGTTCCAGCGCGGGTCGGTGATCAGATCGATCTGCGGTCCGTACATGCGGCTGATGCCCTTGGCATCCCACAGTTTACCATCGATGGAGGCATAGCGCTCCACCAAGCTGTAATCGCCGCCGTTTGCCACATCACCCATCACAGCCGCCGCAACGCCCTGAGAGCTGGGGAGACTAATCACCCGCTGCGGGTTGGAGATGATGGTGAAAGGAATGGTGGGCTCATCCTTTGCGACCGCCGCATACTCAGCCACCATGTTCACAGCGTTTGTCCACAGCGCGCCGATTTCAACATCGGTTGTTGCGCGCAGAACGCCGGAACGGTTCTCCCAAGTCAGCATTTCGCCGGTGCTGTTGGGGCGAAGGGACTCCGCGGCGCTTGCGACCTCAGCCATGCCGCTAAATCCCTTTGAGGTGTCCGCCGAAACATTGTCAATCACGGAGTTGTAAGGATCTTCGGATACAAGCACCAGCTGACCGAGGATCACATCGCCGTTTTCGTCAATGGCGTCGGCAATGGTCAAAGCGCGGGGGGTCGTCGTCAACTGATTGGACAGCATACCGATGCGCTGCTCGAGTGTCAGCTTCGTCAGCAGATCCGCCACGCGGGTTTCCGCGTCCAGACGCCAATCCTCAAACACGTCCAGTTCGCCGTCGTTGTCGCTGTCCTTGAAATACCTGCCATCCTCTTGGATGACGCCGACCAGCGTTACACCGATGGTCGGGCCGTCGTCGTTTTGATAGAATACGGGCTCAAGATACTCCGTAGGACCCACGGAGGTGTCCTCGATCGTGTAGGGAGCCGGAATGTACTCTGTGCTGTTTTCCGCGAGGGAAGCGGGCATCAGAGAGACCAGAAGGACTACCGCCATCACCAAGCCTACGATCTTCTTCATGCTTTTTTCTCCATTCTGTCATAATCTCTGTCATAAGCCAGTACGCGCGATTTGGCTTATTGATGTTTTAATGATATCACATTGACTTTTCATTAACAATACAGTTCGCGCGAATCCCAAATCGCACACCGCAAAACGGCAAACGATGTTGTCAATGGTGATTTTCCGGCGTAGACGCCCCTCTCGTGTCGCAAACGCGCCGTCATGTGACGTAAGCGTAAGTTGATAGTCATGAATGCGCACCCATCGGCGGCAATGGATCGGGCGCGCGCGCTGCCGCGCGCAATTTTGCTAAAAAAGCGCAGCGACCGTCGCCGCTGCGCTTGACCGTGCGCCGTCAGGTGTTTAGGATGCCGATGCGCACGGGTCAATCAATGTCACCGTCAGCTTGAACACTTGATCCTCCGTCTGTACCGATGCCAAACCGCCGTATCGCTGCGCGATCTCCATGATCGAGCGCAGCCCGAAGCCATGGTGCTGCCGCTTCTCCTTGTTGGTGACGAGCTCGCCGTTTTCATAGATCAGCTCGCGCTCAAAATAGTTTTCCACAAACAGTATGACCATGCCGTTGCGCCGCGCCGCCTTCATGGTGATGTAGCAGCGATCCTGCTCGGTCAGCTGATCCGATCCCTCGATGGCATTGTCCATGATGTTGCCAAAAAGCGCGTAGATATCCAGCTCCGGCAGAAAATCAAACAGCGTGCCGTCGATCATGTAACTGAACTTAATCCCTTTGCTCATGCAGAGGATGTTCTTCTCCGTCAGCACCACATCCACGCTCTTGTTCCCCGTCGCTACCACGGTATTGTACTCGTCGATGGATTCCTCCAAACGGTCAATGTGCGCGTCAAACTGCCGCTGCCCAGCCGCCGAGCGAATCAGCTTGATCTGGTGCTTCAAATCGTGGCATTTCGTCTGAAGCGACAGTATGCCCTCGCGGCTGACCTCGTAGTATTTCTGCTTGCTGTTGATGAAGTTTTCCATATTCGCCTTGTCTTGCTGAAGCCGCCCCACATAGGGAAACATCATAAGCAGCGCAAAGCTCATCAGGCAATACATCAGCGATGTGAAGAAGAATAGGAACATGTAGCTTGCGCTGCTGTTCGGGCTGATCAGTCGGTAGCTGAATTCGAGCAGCATCTGGCAGAGCAATACGATGGAAATCAGCCACAACATGGTTCGCGGGTGCAGCTGGCACCGCTCCCGCGCCGTTTGCAGGTAGACTAAATAGCAGATCACGCTGACCGCCGCGTAGATCCCATAGGAAAACAGCGATTGGGAGGGGCTGCTCACCGACCAAGGAAGGCGGAAATGCAACAGACCGTTCGTGATCATTTTGCTCATATCCCACGCGACGCGGTATACCGTGAGCGCGACCGCGCTGTTGAACAGGTAATCCGGGACGGACGCCTTGCGGCAGAGCCAGTAACAGCCGAGAAATAAAAAGCTCATCACCATGATATACAGGCTGTACCCCATCGCCGAGAGGGCTAGGGAGGGCAGCCATTCTTCGATGACAAACCGCATGCACCAGCTCCCGCCGCACAGAAGCAGCGCGCTGGCCGCCACACGCAGGGTGAGCTGCGGGCGCTTTTCGCCCCTGCCCCAGAGCAGCAGAAGGATAAAGAAGATCACGCCGGAGGAGAGCCGCCAATCGACCTCCCGAATCCACCAAGCCGATCGCATCATAAATTTTCACCCAAATAGTTGACAAACTGTTGTTCGATATCCTTGCGGCGCGCCTTTGAGATCGGCACGTTTTCGCCGTTGATCACAAGGTAGTCGTCGTGCACGCTTGCGATGTGGCGCAAGTTGACCAGATGCGAGCGGCTGCACATGATGAACTGTTTGTCGCTTAACTTGTTATGCAGCTCCCGCAGCTGACCGCGCACGCGAAAATCGCCCTGGTCGGTGTGGTAGATCAGGTAGTGATCATACACCTCGACGTAGTAAATTTTGTTGGATGAGATGCTGACGACGCCCCGGGACGTCTTCAGCATGACCGATACGCCCGTCTGGCTTTTGATGCGCGCAAGCCCCTTGCGCAGCACGCGGTTGATGGAGTGCTGGTCGCTGGGCTTGATGATGAAATCCAACGCGTCCACCTCGTAGCCGCGGATTGCCATCTGCGCCATCTGGGTGACAAAGATCAAAACGGTGTCCTTGTTGATTTTTCTGACAAAGTGCGCAGCTTCCAAGCCGTCGATCTTATCCATATGGATGTCTAAAAATGCAATGTTGTATTCCACCTGGCTGCGGATGAAATCGACGCTGTCGTGATAGATATGGAGAACAAACGCCTGCTTGGCCTCGGCAAAAAAGCGCTCGACCTGTTTCTGGAGCAAATCGGCGTCTTGGGGAGAGTCATCGACAATGGCAATCAAGAGCACGGGATTCGCCTCCTAGCAAAGGGCATTTCATATACGCATCGAGAAAAAGGACGCCGCTGAAGCGCGACCGGCACATCCCCCAAGCGGCGCTTCAACGGCAGATCTGTCACGAAATCCGCATGGAATGTTATGACATAATTATACCATAACATTTTGGTCGTGGCAAGATAACCTCTCTTCGATTTTACATGGCGTACCCTTTGCGCGAGTTTGTTTTGCCTATTCCGCCTTGCGATGCGCCTGCATCGCCTGCTCCAAGCTCGCCCCATCGGCGATCGCTTTCCTGCGCGCGGCATTCACCGCCTGTACTTCCACCATCTTCTCCCCGGTCAATGAATAGCCCTTGAGCGCAACCAGCGTCGCGATCCATGCCGCCATGGGCACCAGGCAGAACAGGGCGATGACCACCCAGTTCATGCCGGGCGCATAGGGCGTGTACTGATCCGGTATCCCGCGCAAGCCGATGAACAGCACCGCCACCGTCACCACGAGGGATGCAAGCGACGACACCAGTTTATCGACCAAGCTAAACAGCGTGCCCATGATGCCGGGGATGTACTTGCCGGAGCGGTACGTTTCATAATCCGAGCAGTCCGCGACCATGGGGATGGGCATGTCCGCCGTGGAATAGTACGCGCCGTACCCAATGCCGAAGAATACGATGAACAGGATCGTGTACAGGTTGATGTTCAAGCCGCCCTCGCCCATCAATGTCAGATTGAACGCCGGGTTGCCCTCGCGCCACATGAGCAGCAGCGCCAGTACGCCCACATACATGATCAGCGCGATGGTGACATACCGCTGAAGCGAGGCCTTCTGCCCGTGTTTCTGGGAGGTGCGGATCGTCATCAGGAAAAAGGGCGCGGAAAACGCGTAGCCAATGACCATCATCGGCAGGAACAATCCGTCGTAGTTCGACATCATGCTGCCGTAGAGCATGCACAAAACGGCGGTGTGCGTCGCAATCGACAACGCGAGCTTGCAGCCCGCGCCCACGACCATCAGATGCTGCAGGGGCTTGTTGCCGCGGATGATGCCGATATACTCCGACCACTTGATCTTTTCCTTTGCGTTGCCGCCGAGTCCGAAGTATTTGGGTTGATCCTTCTCCCAGATGCCGATGACGGCGAGTATGGTCAATATCAGGGAAACGCCGATGCCGATCGGCGTGATCACCCGGAAGAACTCCGCCGTGTTGTAACCGCCCGCCATCTTGCCGACGATGGGCGCAAGGAATTGGATTGCGCCCATGCCGAGCAGGCTGCCAATGGTGTTAAACAGCGTGAACATCGGGCGCTTCTTGGGGTCGTTGGTCAGTACCGTTTGTCCGGAGCGCGTGCAGGCGGTTTGGAAGGTGTATCCAAATACCCATATGATGTACAATAGTATAAACAACAGGTAGCGCAACCACATCATCGTCTGCGGCACCATGGGCGTGAGTATGTACATCCCCCCGATGCTGATCGCCATGACGATGTTGCCCAGTATCATGAAGGGGCGGAACTTGCCGAACCTGCCGTTGGTGCGGTCGATCATCGCGCCGATGATGGGGTCGGTGATGGCGTCGAACAGACGCATACCGGTGATCATCACGGAGACGAAGATCGCCGCCATCCCCAATACGCCGTTCCCGAAGTTCAGCATAAAGGACAAAACCAGTATGAAATAGACGTTCGTCGCACCGTTGTTTAAGGGAAACAGCGCCAATTGATAGGGCTTGGCGTGGTTGATTTCGCGATCCGACGCCGTGCTCGCATTTGCCATATCGCGTACTCCTTTCGCATGTGCGCATCGCGCGCCCGGGCGTTACACCCAGTTGCTCTTGCGCTTCTTCTTCTTTTTGAGCTGGTAGGATGGGTTCGGCGCGGACACCTTGTTGATGACCGCCTTGTCGCGGACATCGCCCGCGACCGCCTCGAGGTGATTGACCGCTGCCATCGGCACACGAAACACCGCCGTTTTGTCCACATCCGCCTCCGCCGCCAACGCGCCGTTGTTGTAAAGGCGCACATGGGGCTGGTTGGTGTAGATGTGCACTTCGGCATCGCTGCCGGTGCGTTCCGCCATGCGCTTGCCCGCAATGTGCACGAACGGCTCGTCGCTCCAATATGCCTTGTACAGATAGAAGCTGTCCTTCTTCGTCTTGCGATCGAAGGTGATCAGCCCTTTGTGGTTCATGCCGGGTTCGCCGCCCTGATCGCGGGCATCCGCCGCGAAATCAAACATGTTCCAAACATAGGTGGACCACATGTAAGGATTGCGCTCGAAAAAGCGCAGCATGTATCTGTGGTATTTCGCCTGATACTCCTCGGAGTGGTCGCCGCGGCGCGGGCGCTGGGCGTGCAGGTTGGGCATGCCCTCGCAGCCGTACTCGGAGTAGCTGAGCGGGCGGTTGCGGTAGAATAGGCGGAAGATTTTCACCCACAGATCGTTCAAGAAAAAGCCCGGCACATACCAGCCCAGGTATAAGTTCCAGCCCACGAGGTCGGTGATGTGCGCCACTTTGTGAAACGGACTGCAAACGGCGTAGCAAGCGAGCACCGTCAGGCGCGTGCTGTCCATCTCGTGAGCCAAGTCGTTGAGCACGCGATGGTTGTCGAGCATGTCCTTGTTATCCTTTGTGGATATGGTGATCTCGTTGGATACCCCCCAACAGGCGATGCTCGCGTGGTGATGGTTCTGCACGATCAGTTCCTTCATTTGAGAGATGGTGTTCGCCCGCCCGTTCGGCAGATGTTCGGAGATATAGGGAATCTCCGCCCATACCACAAAGCCCATCTCGTCGCAGCGGTCGTAGAAGTATTGATCGTGCTGATAATGCGCCAAGCGGACGCTGTTTGCGCCGATCTCGCGGATGAGCGCCAAGTCCTCGTCGTGATCCTCGCGCGTCAGCGCGTTGCCGCGGGCGCGGCGATCCTGATGGCGGGACACGCCGCGCAGCGGGTAATGCTTTCCATTGAGGAAGAAGCCCTTGTCCGCGTCCGCGTGGAAGGAGCGCACGCCAAAGCGAAGGCGCACCTCGTCCAACACCGCATCGTTTTCCACGAGCTGCGCAACCGCCGTGTAGAGATAGGGGTCTTTCACGCCCTGCCATAGGCGGGGCGATTGCAATGTGAGCATGGCTGTTTCGCCTTCGCCGGAAGCCACCACTTCTCCGTCGGCATTTTCAATCAATACCTTCGTCTTCGCATCCGGGGCGTTGTGCCAGCACTCGATGGTCACCCGCGCGCTGCCCGATTCGACGACGGGGGTGACCTTCACACCCGAGCCCCCGAAATAGTCGAGGTCAAAATGCTTTTTGTTGACGACCAGCAGGTTCACATCGCGGTAGATGCCGCCGTAGAAGGTGAAATCCGCCTTTTGCGGATACACAGAATCGCTTTCCCCGTTGTCCACAAAGACCTCAAGCGTATTCTCCTCCGATAAGAACTCGGTCACCTCCGCCCGAAAGGTGGAATAGCCGCCGTCGTGCTGACAGCACAGGTTCCCGTTCAGCTTGACATCGGCGGAGGCGTTTACGCCTTCAAACTCGAGGTATACGCACTCGGTATCCGGATCAAACGCCGGGATTGGGAATGTGGTCTGATACAGGCATATCCCGCGCAGGTAATCGTCGCCCCCGTCCTGCCCATCCAATCCATTCCAAGTATGCGGCAGGGTGACAGGCGACGTGTTGCCGTCCATGCCGGTAAAGAGCCAGTCCGTTCGCAAACGTTCGCGTCGTTTCATATTATGTCATCCTTTGCTTGTTCCGATCGAATCCGTCCCCTCAGGAAGCGCTTGCGCCCTTCCTGAGGGTTTCGCCGGAGGTTCGGATATTATGCGCGCTTCTTGCCCTGATTGCGCTTGATGATGTCGAGCACCATGATCACCGTTCCCAGCGCGGACAGCGCGGCGAACGCATAGATGCCCGTCATCAGCGCGGTGGACCACCACGGGGTCACCGAGACAATCTGGGTGTCGGCGCTCAAGCCGTCCATGCCGCGCGAGTGGAGCACGGTGTAGAGGACGCGGTGCGCGGAGGTGCGCATCGCCTGCGCGATCTGCGCATTGGGCTTGCTGCCGTTGGGCCCGTAGTCCGCGAACTCCGCGCCGAGCCCCTCCGCATCGGTGTCGCTGGAGACGCCGACCCCCGTCGTGCCGGGGTAGTTGTCCGGCAAGTCGTTGCCGGCGAGCACCTCGTGGGGCTTGGACATATAGATGTTGTCGTACATATCGGTCACCGCGAAGCCGGACATGCCCGCTTCGCCGCGCAGCCAATCGATCAGCAGCTCGGAAGACGCGCCCGCCCACACCGCGCCCATGCGGTTGAAGGCGGTCATCACGCATTTCGCGTCTGCCTGTACGATCGGCAGCTCGAACGCGCGCAGATAAATCTCGCGCAGCGCCTGCTCGTTGCACCAAGTGCTGATGCCCTGGCGCTGATCCTCCTGATCGTTGAGCACGAAGTGCTTGTTGTACACATACACGCCCTTGGACTGTATGGCGCGCGTCTGCGACGCGACGATCAAGCCGGTCAGTATCCCGTCCTCGGAGTAATACTCGAACACGCGCCCGGAATAGGGTGCGCGGTGGATGTTCAGCCCCGTGCCGTACAACCCCGCGTAGCCCGCCCACATGGCGTCCTCGCCGATCAATTCGCCGACTTCCGCTACGAGCTGGTCGTTGAAAGTCGCGGCGATGATGCCGTTGCACGGATAGCAGGTGCCCGTCAGATCCTGATCGGGATCATTGGTCTGGTTGGCGTAGCCGTTGGGTCCCGAGCTATACTTCTGCGTTACGCCGCTGGGCCCGTTGTGGTCTAAGGTCTGGGGTTTGCTGATCTCATCGATGTTGATCGTCATGCGCAGCCCGACCGCGCACAGCCGGCTCAGTTGACCGTAGGTCAGCTGGTCGAGGAGCTGATCCCATTTGGCGTCGTCAAAGGCGAGAGGTTCGCCGCTTTCGTCGCGCATCAGATCGATCAGCTGATAATTGGTAGCGTCAGAGCCCATGACCGGCCAGTTGTCGTCGTTGATGGGCAGATCGGCATCGTCGAGCACCACATCCGCGGCGATTTGATCGGTCATGCTGAGTTTGACGTAGTTTTCGTTGTAGCCGTCGTCGTCGGGCGTCCACAGATCGAGCGTGCCTTCCCAATCATTGCGCGAAACGTATACGACGCTGTTGTCGCCGCGCCCCGAATAGCGGTTGATGTCGGTTTCGGCAAACAGGCTGGTCACGTCATTGCCCGTTCCGTATGCCTTCGCGTAGGTCTCGCCGTCGAACGCATATGTGGTCGCGTAGGTCAGGCTCGCATCGCCCTCGGCGGTCATGCCGTCGGCGACGGTCTTTCCCTTTGCCGCCAGTATGTTGTTGACGGCGGCGTGCGCGTTGTCGGCGGCGGTCAGGTAGTGATCGCCCTCGCTTATGATGTACGCGCCGGTTCCGTATGCGTCATAGGCGGTGAGGAAATATTCGGGCACTTCCACCGTCACGGTCTCGCTGTCTCCGGGCGATAGCATCGCCGTCTTCGCGTAGCCGACCAATTCGACGGCGGCTTTCTCGATCTGATGCTGCACATCATACGCGGTGTAGGGCTTCTGCGCGTAGATCTGCACGGTCTTTTTGCCCGGCGCATCTCCGGTGTTCGTCACCGTCACGCTGGCTGTATACGCCGCATCCGCGCCCTCGCCGCTTTTGGACACCTGCAAATCGGACATCTCAAATGTCGTATAGCTCAGCCCGTAGCCAAAGGGATAGGAAACGACGTCCCCGTACACATAATCTCCCGTGCCGGGCGTGCCGAGCACCGCATCCTCGTACCGGGTTTCGGTGTAGCGGTAGCCGACGTAAATGCCCTCTTGGTAGACGACATAGGTATTGAAGCGGCGCGCGTTCGAGCCGAAGTCATAGGCGTCCGCGCCCGCATAGGTATAGCTGCCGAAGTTCGCCATCGCCGGGCCGAGCAGGTTGTCCGCCCACCAGGTATCCGGCAGCGAACCGGAGGGGTTGATGTTGCCCGCTAAGAGATCCGCGACGGCGTACAGCCCGGTTTGTCCCACCGAGCCGATCCACATCGCCGCATCGATGCCGTATGCCTCGTCGTCGATGAACGCGGAGGAAATGGGGTTCGCGCTGTTGATCAACAGCACGATGGACGCAATTTGCCCTGCGTCCTTCATCTCCTTGAGCCCTTCCAGGATCTGTTCTTCCTGCTTGTTTAGGGTCAGGTAATCCCCTCGCCTGCCGTCGTTGTGGTCAACGCTTTTCAAATCGTTGCCCTCGCCTCCGATGCGACCGAGCACGAAGATCGCCGTCTCCCCTTTGCCGAAGGAGTCAAATGCGCTTGATTCGCTGATCTTCTTCCAGGACGATTCGTTGATGTCGCCCTTGCTGAATTCGCGTCCGAATTCCTCGGACTCGTACCAATCCAGAAGCGCGGTGTTGATCACTTGAAAGCCCGCGTCCGTCAGCGCTTGGACGTAGCTGGGCGCGTCCTGGGTAGAAACCGCGCCGGAGCCTGTGCCGCCGAATACGGGGGAGATCGCCGACGCGCCGAAGAGCGAAACCTCCGTTCCCGACAGCGGCAGCACATTGTTGTCATTTTTGAGTAGTACGGCGCCCTCGCCTTCAACCTCGCGTACCTTGGCGAGCCCTGCCGCCTTCAGGTCGGCGACGGAGTTGAATGTACTTTCAAAGTAGCGCGGATATTCATCCGGATCGCCGTCTCCGGTGTAGATGGTCTCGGTCGCGGCAATGCCCAAAAACGAGTTGATCTGACCCGCGTTCTCGTTCGCAACGACATTAAATAGTATTAAAATCGCAAGCAAAGCCACAGAAACGTTCAAAAAGACCTTCTTCAGCGTCGTTCTTGACTTTTTATTCTGGGACATCATGAGCAGTCTCCTCTCTATACTATCGATTCACAGGAAGGATGTGCTCACGCAGCTGGCAATGCGGTGACAGCACGCAAGCATTCCGCATAGCATCGCCCCGATTGAGGACATTTCTATACAGAACTATAATCTCATTATAATCAACAGGAAGTAAAACGGAAGCGTTCCGTCGTATAATGCGATTCTTGCGTCGTGAATGGTGAAATCATCTGTATATGCCGCCTGCTCTGCCGTTAATCGAAAGCCCATGTCGCGATTTGACCTGTTTTTCATCGCGACGGGCGATTTCATGGTGGCGCATGCGACTTCAGCGGCGCAATTGGCAATTGACAGACCGCCTTTTCCGTGCGATGATTGGCATAACAGCTTGAGGGGCTCGCGCATCGCCAACTGGGAGAAATGCGGTTCTTTCCGCGGCGCTGCCTGTGCTTCCTTGAGTGTATCGAACTTCCGTCTGCCCGTAAAACGGCAGATCCATTGTTACGCGTTGCAACTGTAGAATGGAAAGGGGTATGTTTCATGACCGACCACAAGAATATTCAAACCAAGCGGGCTGCAGGCTTCTATGTCGTGATCCTCGCCGCGCTTTTGTGCTTGGCGTCCGCCATCGCATACAGCGTCAACTTCCGCGGCGTCAGCTACACGCAGGGCGCGCTGTTTAGCGATCAGGTGTTCATCGGTCTGATCGCAGCTTCCGTTGTGTCTGTCATCATGCTGTTTGTCAAGCTCGAGGGCTTTGCGCCCGTGGTGCTCTGCATCGTCAGCGGCGTATCCACCTTGGTATACATCCATCGCATGGTCTGGCCGATCTCCGACATCTTCGTCGCCATCGACCCGGTGCCGTTCGTCCCCGAGCTTGTCACCTGCGGCGCGATGCTGCTGGCAAGTTTTGTGCTGGCGGAAATCTCTCTCTACATGAAAAAGCGCAAGGTTGACCCCGAAGCGGCATGAGCGTATGTTCCAATTTGTGTTGACAAAGGGGCAGTAAAAGACCTATACTGCTGATGTGCGGATGCCCCGCACCGCAGGCGATCTCACCCGGCGGTTTCCCCGAACGGGGTGCCGCCGGATTTTCCACACCCGACAAAGGAGGCGCATCGCATGAAACTGTTGACGATTGCGATCCCCTGCTATAACTCGCAGGACTATCTGTCCCATGCGGTTGATTCGCTGTTGCCCGGCGGCGACGAGGTTGAAATTATCATCGTCAACGACGGTTCTGAGGACGATACCGCGCGCATCGCCCATGCATACGCGCGCCAATATCCCGGGATCGTCCGCGCCATCGACAAGGAGAACGGCGGGCACGGCGATGCGGTGATGACAGGCATACAAAACGCGGCGGGGCT
>JBMNUA010000020.1:0-19838 GCA_050945995.1 Christensenellales bacterium | reverse complement strand
TGTCCGTCAGCCCGTAGTAGTTGTTCATATCGCGGGAGTCGGAACCGAGCAGCAGTATGTTCCACCAGCCCTTTTCGTCCAAATCCGCGTTGATCCGAAGATCGTCCACATCGACGAGCTCCTCGACGATGATCATCTCCTCGGTGGGCTCGGGGGTGATCTGCGCAAATCCCTCCTGCGCATCGGGCGCCGCATCCCCCAAATCGGCGGGCTGCTCAGTTTCAACAGGCGGCGTGCTCGGCGCGGCGGATTCGTCGATCTCGGGGGAGGCGCATGCCGTAAGTAGCAATAGCAGCGCGAGCAGTATCGACAGAAGTTTCAGAAAGCGCGTCATTTTCATAACATTGTTTGCGATGCCGCGGGCGTCACTCCGCGATCGTTACCTCCTTGCCTTCCTTCAGCGTCTGTACGAACGTCGTTCCGGGCTTGAACATGACCTCGTTGCCCGCGTCGTCGTAGTAGACGGTGTTGTCCGTCACGCGGTCGCGCACCCAATAGCCGGTGAAATGCGTGCCGTCGATGAAGTATTCGCAATCGTTGCGCCCGGTCGTCTCCACCTTCGGGCGGTCGGACTTGCCGTCGTACCAGCTGTATGCGAGGTACTGCACGATGACGTTGGCGCAGGTCACCTGCTCGCCCGTCGCGCCGTCTTTGTACTCCTTGCCGTTGTAGAAGCGGTAGTACAGCCCGTCGTCTTCATTGTAGACATACGAGGGCACGAAGGAATCGCGGTAGTGGAAGGAGAACTCCGCAACGCTGCGCTCGCCGGTCGTATACCCGGTGTCGGAGAATGTCAGCGGGCTCTTCGCGGTGGTCTTCGACCAATCGATCTTGTCATACGCGGACGCCATGCGAAACACCGCGTTGTACGGCTGCGCGCGGGAGGTGTCCCGGTAGAAATTCGTGCTGTCCTTCAGCCCGTCAAACCGCGCCTGCATGTCGATGGTGTTGATGTAATCGTAGATGTTGCTGCCGGGCTCCTGCTGCCCGCCGAAGTGCACGAAACATCCGCCGTATTCGAGATAGAAATCGAGGTTCACGATCCGCGCGGAGCGCACGGCTTCGACGATCTCGGGGATGTTGTCGTTGAACACCGCGGAGTAGCGGGTGTATCCGCCGTTGTACAGCTCGATTTCGTATACGATATCCGCGCTTGCGATGCCGTGCTGCGGGCGCGCCTTGGGATCGTTGTCGAATTGTACGAACACGATCTGGTCTTCCTTTGAAGCGTTCAGCCCCGTGGTGATCGATTTCGCCGTCAGCGGCTCGTCAAACACCATTTCCTGTTCGCCCGACGCATGCGCAGCCGCAAACAGCATCATAGCCGCCAGCAAAAGCGTGATCAGTTTCTTCATTGCCTTTCTACCTCCAGTTCATGTCAATCAGGGGATTTGGTTGGGGGATGCGCGCGCCGACTCGCGCGCGAGCAGCGTGCGCCCCGCGCCCAACGCCTTCATCATAAAGATGAACAGCCGCGGCGCGCACACGAACGCGCGTGCGCTTGCCGAGACGCGCTTGTCCGGAAAATCCGCAAGCCGCCGCATCTGCCCTCGTATCCCATGCCGCCGCGCGAACGCGAGCGCCGCGCGCGCGTCCATCGAAACGGACGCCTGCCACATGACGGACCAACACAGCCGCGCGACGAACCACAATTCAAACTTCTGGTAAAACACGCGCCTATGCCTCAGATGTTGACTGCGCGTTTCGTCAAAAAGTTCCAAGCATCGCATTCTTTCTTCGGAAAATGTGGACATCGCGGAACCGGGCGCGGCGCGGTAGCAGTACAGGCAGTGGTCGATGTGCACCGCGCCGCCCACCGCGTCGAACAAGCGGAGCGTAAAATCGTAATCCTCATAATAGGGATAGCCCTCGGGGAAGCGCAGATATGCGCGCTCGATCAAATCCCGGCGGATGAGGAAATCGTACACGCCAAAACGCGTGGGGTTTTGAAGAAACAGCGCGAGCAGATCATCCGCCTGCATGTGCGTGCGCGCCCCGCTTCGCGCCTCAAACACCGGCTGCGCGCCGACGGTGCGCGCGTGCCGAAACACGGTCAGCGCATCGCCGTTTTCCGCAAACGCGCACAGCGCGCGGAGGTAGTCCGGGGCGATCATATCGTCCGCGTCCACAAAGGCGATGTATTTGCCGCGCGCCGCTCTCATCCCAGCGTTGCGCGCCGCGCTCGCGCCCGCGTTCTGCTGCGCGACCACGACCGCGCGAAATTGACCTTCCGCCGCGATGCGGTTGAGTATGGCAAGGCTGTCGTCCGTCGAGCCGTCGTCTACAAACACCACCTCGAACGCATCCCCCGCCTGCCGCGCAAATTCCGCTGCGAGCGCGGGGAGGTACGCCGCCGCGTTGTACACCGGGACGATCACGCTGACCATCATCGCCGTCACCGCCCCGCCTTGAACGCGGTGAACGCCCGCGGACAATGCGATTTCACCGCGCTGATCGCGCCCGACATCGCATAGATCGGGAGAATCCGCCCCGCGCGCAATACGCGCATGAGGACCCCCGTGTGCAGCCCGCGCGGCTTTGCGCGCGCGAGACTCCAGCCGACATGCTCCGAGCACAATATCCGCGCCATCTCCGCGCGCTTCTCGCGCCCCGAAAGCGGCGAATCGCGGCAAACCACGTTTTCCAATACCCCGAGCACGCGCTCGATGTAGCGGCGCGCGAGGAATTCCTCCGCTTCCGCATCGCCTGCGAGCCCCCAATGCGCGTACAGATCGATCAGCGCGCGGTGCTCCTCCTCGCGCTTTTCAAACATACCGGCGAAATAGGTCGATGTCTCCGTATCGCGCAAGCCGCGCGTGAAGTGGTAGTAGGCGCGCGCATCCACGGCGACGCGCGACACATCGCGGATATAATCGATGTTGAATGGGAAATCATCCCATTTCGTCGGGCGAAAGCGGATGCCGAGCGCATGCACGCGCGATGCGCGGTAGAGCTTGTTCCACGGGGTGTAGAGGAGGTTTTCGTCAAACAGCGCCGTCGCGGCGTGCCGAAACGCCTGCGCATCAGTATACAGGGCGTCCGGATGCGATTTGACCTCGCGCGCGCAGCCGGATTTTCCGTGATGCGTGTCGATATAATAGCCGGTGATGAGCAGATCCGCCCCCGTCTCTTCGATGCGCGCGTACATATCGCCCAGCATCTCGGGCTCCGCCCAATCGTCGCCGTCCATGAAATACAGATACTTCCCCGTCGCGCGCTCGATCGCCGCGTTTCGCGCCGCCGGCGCGCCCGCGTTTTGTTGGTGGATCACCGACACGCGCGCGTCCGCATTGGCATACGCGTCGCAAACTGCGCCCGTTGCGTCCGTCGAGCCGTCGTTTACCACGATCAGCTCAAAGTCCGCATGCGTCTGCGCAAGCGCGCTGTCCAGCGCCTTCGGCAGGCAATCTGCGACGTTGTATGCCGGGATGATGATCGAAATCGTCGGCATATCAAACCGCCTGATCGTCGGCGCGCGACGGGTCATATTCAAACGGCTCGGTCGAATCTTCCCTGAAAAAAACCGTGGCGGTCTTGAGGATCAGCTTGATGTCGAGCCAGAAGCTGTAATTTTCGATATAGGAGATGTCCATCATCAGCTTCTCGCGCGCCCCGGTGTTGTATTTGCCGGCGATCTGCGCATAGCCTGTCAGCCCCGCCTTCACGCGGCAGCGGTAGGAGTATTCGGGCAGTTCCGTGATGTAGCGGTTGAAGTTGGAGAGGATCTCGGGGCGCGGGCCGACGACGCTCATCTCGCCTTTTAGGATGTTGACAAGCTGCGGCAATTCGTCGATGCGCAGCGCGCGCAGGTATCGCCCCACGCGGGTGATCCGCTCGTCATCCTTGAGCGCGGAGAACTCGCGCGCGTTCTCCTCGTGGCGCATCGTCCGAAATTTATAAATGCGGAAGATGCGGTCGCCGCGCGTCAGCCGATCCTGCCGATAAAACACGGGGTCGCCGTCGTCGAGCTTGATGGCGATGGCGACCGCGAGCATCAGCGGGCTTGTCACAACAAGCCCTAAGACCGCGACGGCGATGTCGAGCGCGCGCTTGAAAAACCGCTGCTTGAGGGAGAGCCCGCTGCGGGTGTGCGCGGTCAAAAGCACATCGTCGAGCAGAAACGAGCCCGCGTTTTGCGCGAGGATGTCGGCGATCGACAGATCAAAGTAGATGCCCTTTTGGCATTTGTAGCAGTATTCGATCAATTCCTGATGCGCGTTGGCGGGCAGGTGAAAGAGCATGATCGTGTCGCTGCGCTTGATTTTCTCGTGGACATCGCTGTCGCGGTAGTCCGCGGTATCGGTGATCGTGAACTGCTTGTCGAAGATTTGGATTTTGGACGAGATGAGCGCGCGGTCGCGCGCGCTGGCGGTCACCACGCAGCATTTCTGCGGCGGGTTGATCCGGAAAAAAATGTAGTTGCCAAGGTAGGTGCAGCCGACGATGATCGCAAGCTGTATCGCAAACGCGCCCGCGAGCAACAGGATGTCCACGCCGAACAGCTCGAGGCTTTCGTTATTCGCGGCGTTGACGTTCATAATCTGCAATTGAAGGTATGTGATGATGTCCGTAAGCAGCGCCGTCAGCGCCATCTGATAGATGATGGGGCGGCTCTTCTGCTCGCCGATGCGAAAGCCGCCGTAGATGCGCGTGAACACGCCCAACAGCACCGTAAACGAGCTGACGGTGATCGCGGTCGTCCGCGATACGCGCAGGATCTGCGGGTTTGTAACAGATAGCATGAGAACAAACGCCGCGAGGAGCGACGCATAGGTGGCGACGCGCAACAGCATCAGCAGTACCGCGCCGATCCGCCTGTGCTTTTCCATATCGTTCACACCTCGTTTGGATAGATGGCATCCCCGAGCCGCCCCGCACATCCGCCGATGGATGATGGGCGAGAAACCACCTGTATTATATCACAATCGCAATGAAAGTCAAACAATTGCGCGTTATATGTGAACCAATTATTACAAATCGATCGCATCCGATGCTTATCCACGATCGACCGGCGCGCCCTTGCCCCAGCCGAACACCTCGCCCAGCGCCTCCGTCACGGTTTCCGCGCCGCGCGCGGTCATCCCCTCCGGCACGCGCGCGCTGCGCAGGCTCTGGCGCGGCACGACGGCGGTGTGAAAGCCCAGCCGCACGCACTCGCTCAGGCGGCGTTCGACATGCGAAATCGACCGCAGTTCGCCCGCGAGCCCCACCTCGCCCATGACCGCCCAGCCCTGCGGCACGGGCTTGTTGTGCTTGGACGATGCGACGGCGGCGCACAGCGCCAAATCCGCCGCGGTTTCGGTCAGCGTCATGCCCCCGGCGACGTTGATGTACACGTCCTGGTCGTACAGCCGCACCCCCACCCGCTTTTCAAGCACCGCGAGCAGAAGCGCGAGCCTGCCCTGATCCACACCGCTCGCCATCCTGCGGGGGTTGCCCATCACCGTGTGCGCGACGAGCGCCTGAACATCGGTGAGCAAGGGGCGCGTGCCCTCCATGGCGCACATCACGACCGAGCCGCTCGCGTTGTGCGCCCGCTCGGACAATAGCGCCTCGCTCGCGTTCGGGATCTCGATCATCCCCGCCTCGCCCATCTCGAACATCCCCAGCTCGTTGACCGAGCCGAAGCGGTTTTTGACGGCGCGCAGCAGCCTGTAATGATGCTCGCGGTCGCCCTCGAAGTAGAGCACCGCGTCCACCATGTGCTCGAGCACCCGCGGTCCGGCGATCGCGCCCTCCTTCGTCACATGCCCCACGAGAAACACGGATGTGCCGGATACTTTGGCGAGCTTAGTGAGCATGGATGCGGATTCTCGTACCTGAGAGACGCTGCCCGGCGCGCTCGCGAGCTCCGGGCGGTACATGGTCTGTATGGAATCGGCGACCATGACCTCCGGGCGCAATTCCTCCATACGGCGCTCGACGGTGTTCATGTCGTTTTCCGCCAGCACAAAAAAGCCCGATCCCGCCGCGCCCAGCCGGTTCGCACGCATTTTGATCTGCCGCGCGGATTCCTCGCCGGAGACATACAACACGCGCCTGCCCGCGCGCGCCATGTTCGCGCACATCTGGGTCAAAAGCGTCGATTTCCCGATGCCCGGATCGCCGCCCACCAGCACAACAGAACCCTCAACCGCGCCGCCGCCCAGCGCGCGGTCGAGCTCCGCCATGCCGGTCGATATGCGGCGCATGTCCTCGTCGGGGATGCGGTCGATCTGCACCGCCTCCGCGCCGAGCCCCGGCGCGCGCTTGAGCTTTTTCGCGGGCGCCTGCGCGTCGCCGCGCACCTCCTCCGCGAAGCTGTTCCAGCTTCCGCAGTCGGGGCATTTCCCGAGCCACCGCACCGTTTCGTAGCCGCACTCGCCGCAGATGTATACGGATTTCGCCTTCGCCATACCGCGCCTCCATTGTGTGATACAATATAGTATAACACAGGACGGCATGGCGCGCCAGCGGTTGAAATATCGGCGCGCATCCATTATAATGTGTGGGTGTCAAGATCCATAGGTGGTCGGAGGGAAAAAAATGCCCAAACGCGAGCCGGACAAAAAACAGGCTTCCGAACAAAAACGCCGCGACATACGCACCATGCGCGATGCCGTGGACGAGATGCGCGTATACGGCGGCAGCGAGCCCCACAGCCCGCAGCGCGAGGAAAAATCGCCGCGCCCGAAAAAAAAGCGCGCTGCGCTAAAAAAACACGCGCCTTGGCGCGCGCTTTCTACCTATCTATCTGGTGGGAAGCGCACCCGCCGCAGCCGCGATCGCAAGCTCACCCTCTTTGGAAAGCCGCTCAGCTTCTGGCCGATGTTTCTGTTCGGTTTTGTGCTGCTGATGGTGGTCGTACTCGTACTCAACAGCGCAAACCTCACCGTGGATCGGCAGGATGTGACGCTTGTAGGCTTGCCCGCCGATCTTGAAAACTACCAAATCCTCGTGTTGTCCGATCTGAACGGGCGGCGTTTCGGCGATGAGCAGACGACGCTGCTCCGCCAAATCGAGTCGCTCGATTACGACATCGTCGTCTGTCTGGGCGACATGGTCGGAAAAGACGGCGACCCCAGACCCTTCTATGAATTGCTCGATGGTCTGCCCGCGCGCAAGCAGGTGTACTTCATCTGCGGCGATTCTGATCCCGGCCCGTTCGTGCGCACCGTGCGCGACGCGCGCGCGCCGCTGTCGGAGCTCGTGCTCGCGGACTGGATTCTCGGCGCGATGGAGCGCGGCGCGATCTATGTAGACGCGCCGATGGAGATCCTCGTCGGCGCGTCGAGCCTATGGCTCACCCCCGCGAATATGTACAACATCGAAGCCGCCGCCGCGCTCGTCGATTGGAAGGATCAAATGGCGCAGGAGGAGGGCGGCTACCTCGCGGGCGTCGTCGCCGACAGGGAGAGCCTGCCGTTTACAAGCTATCGCGCGCAATTGTCGCAGGCGCTGCTCGACTCCGTAAACGCCATCTCGCCGACCGATGTGCAGATCGCGCTCGCCCATGTGCCGCCGGCGAAGGGCTTTCTGCAAGCGGCCGCCACCCACACGGTGGACGACGGAAAATACCTGCCCGCGCCGGAGCTTACGCTCGCGGGGCATTACTGCGGCGGCGTTTGGAATCTCCCCGGCATCGGCGCATTCTACATCTCCGATTCCTCGAAGGATCGGTACGGCTGGTTTCCCGCGCAGGCGGATGTGAGCGGGCTGTCCGCGGTCGATGAGACGCAGCTCTACATCACGCGCGGGCTCTCGACCAACGGCGATGTTCCCCTCCTGCCCTTCCGACTGCTCAACAGCCCGGAGGTATCCGTCGTCACGCTCACGGCGACGCTGCCGACGAGCATGCTCGATTAAGATTTTACAAGTTCGTTTGCGATGCGCGCGGCGACGCGCGCGTTGTTTAATACAAGCTGTATGTTCGCCTCCAAGCTGTCGCCGCCCGTGATGTCCTTGACCCGCGCGAGCAAAAAGGGCGTAACTTCCTTCCCCTTCACGCCGCGGGTGTCCGCCTCCCGAAGCGCCTCGGCGATCGCGCGGTCGATCCGCCCGGCGTCCATGCTATAATCCTCCGGAATCGGGTTGACGATCAGCATCCCGCCGGACAGCCCCATCTCGCGCTTCGCGGCGAACGCGCGCGCGACCTCCTCGGGCGTGTCGAGCCGATCATCGACCATAAATCCGCTATTTCGCGTGTAGAACGCGGGCAATTCGTCCGTGCCATAGCCGATCACGGGCACGCCTTTCGTCTCGAGATATTCAAGCGTCAGCCCCAAATCGAGGATCGATTTTGCGCCCGCGCAGACCACGAGCACACCCGCCCGCGCGAGCTCCTCGAGGTCGGCGGAGATGTCCATCGTCGTCTGCGCGCCCCGGTGCACGCCGCCGATGCCACCGGTTGCGAACACGCGGATGCCCGCCATCTCAGCGAGGATCATCGTCGCCGCAACGGTCGTCGCGCCGTCCAAGCCTTTGGAGACAACCATGGGCAAATCGCGTCGCGATACCTTCGCTACGCGCTGTCCCGCACTGCCCAGCCGCTCGATCTCCGCCTGCGACAGCCCGATTTTGAGCCGCCCCGCGAGAATCGCGATCGTCGCGGGCACCGCGCCGCAATCGCGTACCGCACGCTCGACCGCGAGCGCCGTCTCCACGTTGCGCGGATACGGCATCCCGTGGGAGATGATGGTCGATTCGAGCGCCACCACCGCCCCGCCTGCCGCCAACGCGCGCCCGACCTCGGGCGCAATGTCCAGATGATTGCGCATATCACAGTTCCTCCTAATCGTTTCTGCTTCTCTATACCCGAAGATTCGCATCGATTCCGATGAAAACGCGCACAATCACCAAATCGCGCTTGTATGCGCCCGTTGTTATTGGTATAATTCAAGTATTGCAGCGGGTGACGAATGCGGTTTTCGTCCAAAATAGTATATTCTTGCGGATCGATCGCAGGTGGCGGGCTTTTGGCATCCGAATCATTACGAACGCATCGGAGGATCAACCATGACAGTCAGACAGAAACGGCTCTACACCGCGGCGCTTCTGGGCGCGATCCTATTCATGTCCTTCTCCCACGCGCTGCGCGGCTCGCTTTTGTCGAGCATCATCGAGCACTACAAACTGACCGATTCGCAGCAGGGCATGCCCAGCGCGGTCATCGCGTTCGGCTCGATGCTCGCCATGCTCCTGTCGTTTACATTGATGGGCAGGGTAAAAAAGCCGTCCCTTTTGCTGCTCGCGACGGGCGCGGCGGTGCTTTTATTGATCCCGCAGTTTTTAGAGCCCGCCTTCGGCGCGTTTCTTGTGATCAACCTGCTGTTCGGCATCGCGCTTGGGATCATGGATACCTTAACCTCCTCCTCGATGGCGGACATCCACTCCGGCAAGCGCGCGACGATCATGATGAGCCTGCTGCACGCCTGCTACGGGCTGGGCGGCATCATCTCCCCCATGATCTACGGCGCGCTGTTAAACGGCGGCGCGCAATGGAACTACCTGTTTCTCGTCACCGCGCTGTTTGGCGCGGCGCTGCTTGTGTTCATGACGCCCGTGACGGTCAGCCAGGCGGCGCTCCCGATCAGCTCGGACATCCAAGCCTCGGGCACGATCACCCGCGCGGGCATCCGCGCGTTCTTCAAAAACCGCCAGCTCGCCGCGCTCACCGCGCTGACTTTGTTTTTCGGGCTGTTCTTCGGCGGCGTGAACACCTGGATCATCCGCTTTGTGGGCAACACCTACAGCCAATCGCTCGGCGACATTTCGCTATCGCTACTGTTCCTCGGCGTGACGGCGGGGCGGCTGATCACGCCCTTTACGGGCATCGACCAGATGACGTATCTGAAATACGCGGGGCTTGTGGCGTGGGCGCTTCTCTCGCTGGGGCTGGTCATCGGCTCGGGCGCGGCGACGCTCGCGCTCATCTGCCTGGCGTTTCTGCTCTCCGGCGCAACGCTGCCGTATGCGCTCAACGCCGCATGCGCATACAACCGGCAAAACACCATGCTCGCCTCGACGATGCTGTTTTTCTCCATGTACATCGGGCAAGCGATCGGCGCGCCGCTGGTCGGCGCGATCGAGGCGCGCGCCGGGCTGATCACGGCGATGGCGGTATGCTACCTGTTCGCCGCGCTCGCGTCTCTGTGCGCGTTCGCGGGCTCGCCGCGCAAGCGGCGCGCCGGCTGATCAGCCGCTTTTCTCCTTTTCGGAGCCGATGTAGATCGTCTCGCCGTGCTGGAGCATGCTGACGATGTTGTCGCGAATCGCATGCGGGAACAGGTTGCTGCCCGCGATGTCCTTTATGTTCACCCATTCGAGCCCGATCTGAAACCGGTCGTGCTCGGTGGGTGCAGCCGCCTCGACGCTCGCGAGCCGGCAGAGGAACACAAAGTAAATTTTGTGGCACTGCCGCTGGCCCTCGTCGCCCGGCCTTTCGGAGATGCGCTCGTAGATGCCCGCAAGCCGCATGGGCTTGATGCGATAGCCGGTCTCCTCGAGCAACTCGCGCGTCACCGCTTCTGTCAGCGTCTCGCCGGGGTTCTGTCCGCCGCCCGGCAGCGCGTAGTATTCGCCAAATCGCGATGTGCAGCGGTTGAGCAGTATCCTGCCCTCGTCGATCACAATCGCCTTAGCGGAATTTCGTATGGACATGGCAAAGCCTCCCGAAAAATGGTATTGGGAGTATTATACACGCATCAACCGCGCATGACAAGCGTTGAAAGAGGGGAAGGTGAAATGCCGCGTTTGCGCGCGCGCAGGCGCACGAAGGTTAAAATACGCGCACCATTGTTAACAATGATTAAGTATGTAAGAAAATATCGTGTTTTCGTTGAACGAACGCGCATTCATTGCTACAATATAATAGGTTGAAAAACCGCATGGCGTTTCGCATGCGGATGAGGAGGTTCATATGGCGGTTGCGATTATCATGCCCCGTCAGGGAAATACGGTCGAAAGCTGTATTATAACAAAATGGAACAAGCGCAAGGGCGACGCGGTCGCGCCGGGGGACATCCTGTTCTCCTACGAGACCGACAAGGCCGCGTTCGACGAGGAGGCCAAGGTCGCGGGCACGCTGATCGATATCTTTTTTGAGGAAGGCGACGACGTCCCCGTATTGACCAATGTGTGCGTCATCGGCGAGCCGGGCGAGTCCACCGCGGAGTTTGCGCCCGAAGGCGCGGCATCCGAGGCGCAGGAAGTTGCGGAAACCCCCGCAGTCGAAGCCGCCGCACCCGTTGCGGTCGCGCAAATCGAAACAGAAGCCGCCGCCCCGGCGGGCGACATCAAAATATCCCCCCGCGCAAAGGCGCTTGCAGAAGCGCGCGGCGCGGATTTGTCATACGTTCGCCCCACCGGACCGGATGGGCGCGTGATCGAGCGCGATGTGCAGGCGCTGATTGACGCGGGCAAGCTCGTGAGCAAGGCGGCGTCCGCATCCTACGCGGGCGGCGCGGTCGGAACGGGACTGGGCGGCAGGGTGACGCTCGCCGATCTCGAGAAGGCGCCGGCTGCGCCCGCAATTTCCACCGCGCGGATCGGCGCGCTCGCGGACGACAGCTACACCGAGCCCATGTCCAACATGCGCAAGATCATCGGCAAATCCATGACAACGTCGCTCGCCACCACGGCGCAGCTCACCCACAGCCTGACCTTCGACGCCACGGACATCCAGAACATGCGCAAGCTGTTCAAGGAAAAGGGCGAGGCGCGCGGCATGCACAAAATCACGCTCAACGACATTGTGATGTACGCCGTTGTGCGCACGCTTCAATTGCCCGCGCACCGCGCGCTCAACGCGCATCTCATCGACGACGGCAAGACCATGCGCTATTTCCGGGGCGTACACCTCGGCTTTGCCTGCGACACCGAGCGCGGGCTGATGGTCCCCACGCTGTTTGACGCGGACAAAATGACGCTCAAGGAGCTGTCCGATTCGACAAAGGCGCTCGCGCAGAGCTGCCGCGACGGCAAGATCAGCCCCGATTTGTTGCAGGGCGCGTCGTTTACCGTCTCCAACCTCGGCGCGCTGGGCATCGAGAGCTTCACCCCCGTGATCAACCCGCCGCAGACGGGCATCCTCGGCGTGTGCACCATCACCACCGGCGTGCGCGAGGTCGCAGGCGCGCTTCAGGCGTATCCCGCCATGGGGCTTTCGCTCACCTACGACCACCGGGCGATGGACGGCATGCCGGCGTCGAAGTTCCTCGCGGATCTGAAATCGAACCTCGAGAATTTCACGCTTTTGATTGCGCAGGGCTGACGGACAAACGCGGAGGGAAGAAAACATGGCAATGTATGATCTGATCGTGCTGGGCGGCGGCCCGGCGGGCTATCTCGGCGCGGAGCGCGCGGCGAACGCGGGGCTGAAAACCTGCGTGATCGAAAAAAATGCGCTCGGCGGCGTCTGTCTGAACGAGGGGTGCATCCCCTCCAAGACGCTGCTCAATTCCGCGAAAATATATGAACACGCGAAATTTGGCGAAAAGTACGGCGTGACCGCCGCGGATGTGAAGCTCGACCAGAAGGCGGTCGTCGCGCGGCGCGGCAAGGTGGTGCGCGCGCTGGTCGCGGGCGTCGGCGCGAAGATGAAGGCGGCGGGCGTGACCGTGGTCAAAGCGGAGGGCAGGATCACCGGGCGAGCGGACGGCGGCTATCAAGTCGAAGCCGGCGGCGAGGTGTACACCGCCCGCAGGCTATTGATCGCGACCGGCTCGTCCGCGCTCGTGCCCCCGATCCCGGGCGTGCGCGAGAATTTGGGCGATTTCGTGATCACGAACCGCGAGGTGCTCGAACTCAAGGAGATCCCCGAGAAATTCGTGA
Source organism: Christensenellales bacterium (assembly GCA_050945995.1). GTDB lineage: Bacteria > Bacillota > Clostridia > Christensenellales > Aristaeellaceae > RUG11247. The sequence continues at coordinate 7,028 of JBMNUA010000020.1, read as the reverse complement.
TCATCGGCGGCGGGGTGATCGGTCTTGAGATGGCGGCGTACTACGCCGTCGCAGGCGCGCAGGTCACCGTCGTCGAGATGCTCGACCACATCGCGGGACCGACCGACCGCGAGATCAGCGGCATGCTCCAAAAGGACTTGGCGAAAAAGGGCGTGACCTTCCATCTGAATACAAAGGTCGTCGCCGTCGCGCCCGGCAAGGTCGTCTGCGAGGCAAGCGGGCAGACGCTCGAAATCCCCGCGGACAAGGCGCTCCTCTCCATCGGGCGGCGCGCGAACACGCAGGGCATCGGGCTTGAGACGATCGGCGTCGAATTAAACCGCGGCGTGATCGTAACGGACGAAAACTGCGCGACGAACCTCGAGGGCGTGTACGCCGCGGGTGACTGCATCGGCGGGATCATGCTCGCGCACACCGCGTACCGCGAGGCGGAGGTCGCCGTCAACCACATGCTCGGCAAGCGCGACCGCATGCGCTACGGCGCGAACCCCTCGGTCATCTACACCCATCCCGAGGTCGCAAGCTGCGGCATCACCGAGGAGGAAGCGCGGGAGCAGGGCATCGATTACGAGGTCAAATCTCTCTCGATGCGCTATTCCGGGCGCTTCATCGCCGAAAACGAAGGCGAGGACGGCATTTGCAAGATCCTCGTTCACAAAAAGCACCGCAATCTGCTTGGCGTGCACATGCTGGGCAACGCGAGCAGCGAGATCATCTGGGGCGCGGCGGCGCTGATCGAAAGCGAGATGCGCGTGCAGGACGTCAAGGAGATCATTTTCCCGCACCCGACCGTCAGCGAGATCATCCGCGAGGTCGTCTGGGAATTCAACGACTGATTACCGCATAGAGGGAGAGAATCATATGTCTAAGCAATTATACGTCGATCCGAATGTCGTGCGCGCACCCGGTAAAATTACGTTCACCGACATTCCCGTCAACACCTACCAGAAGAAGGTCAAAGACGAGCTCGGCAGCTTCACCCCGGAGCAGTTCAAGAACATCTATCGCGATATGCTCTTTTTGCGCGAGTTTGAGACCATGATTCAGGACATCAAAACCATGTCCGAGTACAAGGGCGTCGCCTACACGCACCCCGGTCCCGCGCATCTGGGCATCGGTCAGGAAGCGTCCGCCGTGGGCGAGGCGTTCCTTTTGGACGTGGACGACCTCATCTTCGGCTCGCACCGCAGCCATTGCGAAATCCTCGCGAAGGGGCTGTCGGCGATCGAGAAGCTCTCGGACGACGCGCTCATGGCGATCATGAAGGAGTTCCTCGACGGCAAGACGCTCGCCGCCACCGAGAAGATTCCCTATGAGAACGTAAAAGAGCTTGCGATCCACTTTCTGCTCTACGGCGCGATGGCGGAAATCTTCGCGCGCGAGACGGGCTTCAACCGTGGATTGGGCGGCTCGATGCACACCTTCTTCACCCCCTTTGGCATCTACCCGAACAACGCCATCGTCGGCGGCAGCGGCACCATCGCCATGGGCGCGGCGCTCTACAAGCGCGTGAACCGCAAGCCCGGCATCGTGGTGGCGAACATCGGCGACGGTGCGCTCGGGCGCGGACCGGTGCTCGAGGCGCTAAACATGTCCGGCATGGGACAGCTGTCCGAGTTGTGGGATGACGACCGCAAGGGCGGACTGCCGGTGATCTTCAACATCTTCAACAATATGTACGGCATGGGCGGTCAGACCGTGGGCGAGACGATGGCTTACGATGCCCCGGCGCGCCTGGGCGCGGGCTTTAACCCGAACCAGATGAACGCCGAGCGCGTGGACGGCTGGAACCCGCTCGCCGTGATCGACGCGTACCGCCGCAAAAAGCAGCTGCTGCTCGAGGGCAAGGGACCGTGCCTGCTGGACGTGGTCACCTACCGCATGTCCGGGCACAGCCCGTCCGACTCGTCCTCGTACCGCTCGAAGGAGGAGATCGACGCGTGGGCGGCGCAAGACCCGATCATCGCGTTCCGCAAGGAGCTGCTCGAGGCGAAGGTTGCGACCGAGGATGAGCTCGACGCCATCGTCAAGTTCGTGGAGGATGCGATCCTCAAGACCTTCAAGCTCTCCATCGACGACGAAGTCTCGCCCCGCATGAATCTTGACGTAAACCCGGACGAGCTCGCCGATATGATGTTCACAAACGGGCACGTCGAATCCTTCGGCGATGCCGAGCCCGAGACGCTCATGCCCATGGCGGAGAACCCGCGCGTGCAGGCGATCGCCCGCAAGGAGCGCTTCGCCTTCGACAAGAGCGGCAAGCCCGTGTCGAAGAACCGCACCTATCAATTGCGCGACGGGCTGTTCGAGGCGATCATCGACCGCTTCTACAAGGATTCCTCGCTCGCAGCATGGGGCGAGGACGTGCGCGACTGGGGCGGCGCGTTCGCGGTGTATCGCGGACTGACCGAGGCGCTCCCCTATCACAGGCTGTTCAACTCCCCCATCTCCGAATCCGCGATTGTCGGCGCGGCGGTCGGCTACGCCATGGCGGGCGGACGCCCGCTGGTCGAGCTGATGTACTGCGATTTCCTGGCGTGCGCGGGCGACGAGGTGTTCAACCAGATGGCGAAGTGGCAGGCGATGTCCGCGAAGGTCATCAAGCTGCCGATCACGCTGCGCGTGTCCATCGGCTCGAAGTACGGCGCGCAGCACTCCCAGGATTGGACGGCGCTCGCCGCGCACATCCCGGGGCTGAAGCTTGCCTTCCCCGCCACCCCCTACGACGCGAAGGGGCTGATGGCATCCTCGCTCGCCGGGACAGACCCCGTGGTGTTCTTTGAATCCCAGCGGATTTACGATGTGGGCGAGCAGTTCCACGAGGGCGGCGTGCCGGAAGAATACTATGAAATCCCCTTCGGCAAGGCGGATATCAAGCGCAAGGGCGACGATATCACCATCGTCACCATCGGCGCGGTGCTCTATCGCGCGCTTGAGGCGGCGGACACGCTCAAGGAGAAGTACGGCATGTCGGCAGAGGTGATCGACGCGCGCACCATCGTGCCGTTTGATTACGACCTCGTGATCGAGTCCGTGAAGAAGACGGGGCGGCTCGTCATCGTCACCGACGCGTGCGAGCGCGGCTCGTTCGCAAGCGAGATCGCCCGGCAGATCACCGAGATGGCGTTTGACGCGCTCGATGCGCCGCCGACGGTCGTCGCCTCGCGCAACTGGATCACCCCCGCGCACGAGCTGGAGGACGCGTTCTTCCCGCAGCCGGCGTGGATCATCGACGCGATCGACGCGAAGATCGTGCCGCTCGAGGGGCATGTGCGCACCACGAACCAGACGCTCAACCAGAAGCTCATCAACGAGCGCAAGGGCGTATAACATAACCGGCTTTGCCCGGCGCAGCAATTTGTTGCGCCGGGCGTTTTTTATGATATAATGAGGCGAAACCAAACGCGGCGATCCGGGCATATCCCCCGGAGATTGGAGGAAACATGCTGTATTGCAGCGCTTGCCAGCGAATCACGCGGGATGAATGCCCGCGCTGCCGAAAACAGGCGCGGCGGCTGCGCGCGGCGCAGCCGGGCGACCCGATGCTTCTGTTTACGAGCGATTTCATGCGCGCGTCCATGGTCGAACCCCTGCTTAAAGACAGCGGCATCCCGTATTCCAAATCGGGCGCGATGGGCGCGGGGCTCGCAATGCACACGGGCAGTTTTATGGAGAAGTTCGAGTTCTATGTCCCTTACGGCGCGCATGCGGCGGCGGTTCGGCTGATCGCCGGCACGTTCGGCGCGGACGCGGGCTTCATGCGCGATTTGAATACCCTCGGCGTCGATGATGCCGATTCTACGCTGCCCGATCCCGCACTCGTCGCGGCGCAATACGCGTCGCCCGAACGCCACGATGTGCGGCGCGCGCTGCATCAGCGGTTCACCATCTCCGATGTGCCGTTTACAGATTGGGTGCTCGATCACATGGCGCTTGCGCCCGGCATGCGCATATTGGACATCGGCTGCGGCAGCGGCGATATTTGGACGCATCGCCCGCTGCCGGAGGGATTGCATTTGACGCTTGCCGATGCGAGCGAGGGCATGCTGGACGCCGCGAGAGCGCGCACGGCGGGCATACAGGGCGTTGAGTTTGCGTTCGTCCGCGCGGACGCTTGCGATCTGCCTTTTGAGGACGGCGCGTTCGATCTGGCGCTCGCAGCGAATATGCTGTTTCATGTGGAGGATGTGGGCACGGCGATCGCGGAGCTTGCCCGCGTGCTGCGCCCGGAAGGCAGGCTGTGCGCGACGACGATTTCCGAGCATAACATGCGCGAATTGTACGCGCTCGCGCAGAAGCACGGCGCGGCGTTCCCGAGCCCGGCGCGCCAGTTCCTGCGGGAGAACGGCGCGCAACGATTGGAAGGTCATTTCTCCGATGTGCGGCGGATAGATCATGCGTCCATGCTGCAAGTGACCGAAGCCGAGCCGCTGATCGACTACATCCAATCGATGGATGTGTCCGGCATGAATTCGGATGCGATGATTGCGCGGATGCGCTCGGAGATGCAGACAAAGATCGAGCGCGACGGCAGTTTTGACATCACGAAGCTCCATTCCATTTTCGTGTGCATAAAATAATCAAAAACCGACTTTGATATGATATACCAAAGTCGGTTTTTGATTGGCACGATCTACTCCACCGGATATAGAAATCCATTCGCTTGGCGCATCTGCGTCATGATGCGCATGAGCGCGACCGTTTCATCCAGCGGCATGAGCGGCGATTCCGTTTTGCCCGCGCGGATACATTCTGCCGCATGAATGAACTGGTGATGATGCCCCTCGTTCTCCGGCGGGAACGAATGCAGCTGCGCCTCGCCGCCACGATGCACCGTGAACTGCGTCGCGTGCCAGAAATCCGGTATCTCCACGCGCGCCGCCGTGCCGTACACCGTCATACGCGAATCGCCCGCCGTGTCCACCGCGCAGAAGAACTGCGCCGTCGCGCCCGAGGCGTAGGAAAGTTGCGCAACGGTGCGCGCATCGACCCCGGATGGCGCCATCACGCAGGCGGATTGCACCTCCGCTGGCTCTGCGCCCAGGAGCATCGCGGTGATCGAAAGCGGATAGATGCCCACATCAAGCAGCGCGCCACCGGCGAGTTCCGGCGCGTAGATCCGACTGTTCGGATCAAACGCCGCCGCGTATCCGAAGTTCGCGGTGATGTGGCGGATTTCAACGAATGTCCCCGCGTCCGCCATTTGCTTGAGCGCGCGCATGGCGGGCAGGCAGCGCGTCCACATCGCCTCCATGAGAAACAGCCCGTTCGCGCGCGCCGCGCGCACCATTTCCCGCGCCTGACTGTCATTGAGCGCGAACGCCTTCTCGCACAGCACATGCTTGCCATGCGCAAGGCAGGTGAGCGCGTGTTCGCGGTGCAGGCTGTGCGGCGTTGCGATGTAGACAAGCTCGACCTCCGGGCATTCAAGCATCTCCGCATAGCTGCCAAACGCGCGCTTCGCGCCGTAGCGCGCGACGGCATCCTGCGCCCGCGCCCCATCGCGCGCCGCAACCGCGTACAACTCGCAATTCTCCGCCTTCTGAAAATCCGCCATCACCCGATGAAAGATGCCGCCAAGCCCCATCACGCCGACCCGCAATTTCTCCATTCGCATGCCCTCCGCATTGACAAATTCACCCATCAGCGGTATCATTTAACCATGATCATCAGCGCAAGCAGACGCACAGACCTGCCCGCCTTCCACGCCGATTGGTTCTTCGATCGGCTCGCGGAAGGTTTTGTCGATGTGCCAAACCCCATGAACCGCGCGCAGATCCGCCGCGTATCGCTGCTGCCCGCAGATGTGGACTGCATCGTGTTCTGGACGAAAAATCCCGCGCCCATGCTCCCGCATCTTCATCGGCTCGAGGGTTTCTCATACTACTTCCAATACACATTGAACGGATACGGCGCGGACATCGAACCGAATGTGCCGCCGCTTCGCGCGCGGATCGAATCCTTCCGGCGGCTTGCGGATGCGCTCGGTCCTGCGCGCCTTATCTGGCGATACGATCCGATCCTGCTCAATCCCCATTACGATGCGCAGTTTCACATCGATCGCTTCGCGACCATCGCCGATGCGCTCAAGGGAGATACCGCGTGCGTGGTCGTCAGCTTCATCGATTACTACCGCAAAATCGCAAAAAACTGGCGCAGGCTCGAGATTCGCGAGCCCGCGCCGGATGAGGTCGAAAGGATCGCCCGCGCGATCGCGGCGATCGCCGCCGAGAACGGCATGTCGCTCGCCGCCTGCGCGGAGAAACTGCCGCTCGCGGACTACGGCATCGCGCCCGCGCGCTGCATCGACCCGGAATTGATCGAATCGATCATCAAAAGACCGCTGCCCAAGGCGCGCGCACGCGCCCAGCGCCCCTTGTGCAACTGCGCCGAGAGCGCGGACATCGGCTTTTACAACAGTTGCCCGCACAACTGCGCGTATTGCTACGCGAATCAGTCGAGTATCCGAAGCCCCCAGGAGAACGTCTGACTGTAATACCCCGAGGATAGACTCGATACGAGCACCCGACCCGCCCCGGACGACGCGTGGATGAAGTAGCCGCCGCCGAGGTAGATGCCCGTGTGGTCGCTCAAATCGTCGTCGGAATCATTCGTATTGAAGCAAACCACGTCACCGCGCTTGAGGTTCGACGTGCTGCTGATCTTTGTAAAGGAAGAATCGTAGCCCTGCCCGTATGCGCTTGATTTGATCTTGACATCCGCCTCGCTGAAGCAGTAGCGCGTGAAGCGCGCGCAGTCAAAACTCGACGGGATGGAGGGCTTGGAGGAATAGGGTTTTCCGAGCTGCGATTGCCCGACATACACAATATACTCGATCCGGTCGGATTTTCCCGATGAACTGCTGATTTTTGATTGCGTGGACTTGAGGCTCGAAGGCATCGAGGAATCGTACTTGCCGTCCGCCTTGACGCTGACCTGCTCGCTGCTCGCGCTCTTTGCGACCTTCGACTCGCTCTGCGTCGAAGGCTTTTTGTTTGTAACCTGACTCTTTTTTATGTAGCCGGATG
>JBMNUA010000019.1:0-20015 GCA_050945995.1 Christensenellales bacterium | reverse complement strand
CCGACGCCATCGTGCGCGAGACGGCGCGCGAGATGATCGCCGCAGGCGTGGATGTGATATTGGGCAGCCATCCGCACATGGTGCAGCCCATCGAATTTGTGACGGTGGAGACGGACGCGGGCGCACGCCGCGCGCTGGTCGCGTGGTCGCTCGGCAACTTCATCAGCAACATGAAAATTCAATACGCCGATTCGGGCATCATCCTGGATTTTACGGTGCGCGAGACGGCGGCAGGCGATTTTGAGATTGCCGATGTGGGCTATGTGCCGATCTACTGCTGGCGGCAGGACGATATGATTCGCGCGATTTCATCCGCCGCGCACATGGACGCGCGCCCGGCGGGGATGACGGATCAAACCTACGCGCGCATGAAGGCGTCGCACCGGGAGCTGGTCGAATTGATCGGCTCGGATTTTGCGGTGCTCGATGAATAAACGCGCAGGCTTACGTTAAATTCTATCGAAACAGTAGGGATTGGTTGACGCGCTTTTCCGGACGCGCTATAATGGAAATGGAAAGAGGACTAAATTGATCGGAATTGAGGTGATGCATCATGAAGCTCTCCACGCGCGGAAGATACGGTCTTCACGCGATGTACGAGCTCGCCATGGGTTACGAGGACGGCGCGCCGCTTTCGATCAAGACGATTGCGGAGCGGCAGGACATCCCAGAGGCATATTTGGAGCAGCTGATCGCCATGCTCCGCCGCGACGAGTTGGTGACAAGCGTGCGCGGCGCGCAGGGCGGCTATGTGCTGGCGCGCGCACCCGACCAGATCAAGGTGGGCGACGTGCTGCGCTCGCTCGAGGGCGGGTTGAAGCTGGTGGACTGCCTGCTCGAGGAGGATATATGCGGCAAATCATGCGCATGCCCCTCGCGGGTGGTATTTAAAAAAATCAACGACGGGTTAAACGGGATCGTGGATTCGATCACCCTTCAGGATATGCACACGGATGACAAGCGCCTGATGGCGCAGGGGGAATAGCGTTATGAACAAGGTCTACATGGACAACGCCGCGACCACGCGCATTTCACAGCCCGTACTCGAGGCGATGCTCCCGTATTTGAGCGAGGCGTATGGCAACCCCTCGTCGATCCATTGGTTTGGGCGCGAGGCGAAAAAGGCGGTGGAAGCCGCGCGCGAGCAGGTGGCGGACGCGTTAAACGCAAAGCCGGGCGAGATTTATTTTACGGCAAGCGGCACGGAGTCCGACAACTGGGCGATTCGCGGCGCGGCATATGCGCGCAAAGCGAAGGGCAGGCACATCATCACAAGCGCCATCGAGCACCACGCGGTGCTGCACACCTGCATGCAACTGGAGAAGGAAGGGTTCACAGTCACCTACCTTCCGGTGGATGCGGAGGGGCTGATCGACCCCGCAGCGCTTGAAAATGAGCTGCGCGAGGACACCATCCTCGTCACCATCATGGCAGCCAACAGCGAGATCGGCGTGATCCAGCCGATAGTGGAGCTTGCGGCGATCGCGAAGGCGAAGGGCGTATGGTTTCACACCGACGCGGTGCAGCTGATCGGCGCGCAGGCGGTGGACGTGCGCGAATGGGGGATCGACATGCTGTCGCTCTCCGGACATAAATTCCATGGACCCAAGGGCGTGGGCGCGCTCTACATCCGCTCGGGCGTAAAAATCGGGCGGTTTGTCGAGGGCGGCGCGCAGGAGCGCAGCCAGCGCGCGGGCACGGAGAACTTGGCGGGCATCGTCGGGCTGGGCAAGGCGATTGCGCTCGCGCGCGCGGACGTCGAAGCGCGCGCAGACGCGCTCACGAAGATGCGCGACCATCTCATCCGGCGGATTCTATCGGAGATTCCCGATACGCGGCTCAACGGGCACGCCACAAAGCGGCTGCCGGGCAATGTGAACGTATCGTTTCATTATATCGAAGGCGAGGCGCTGCTGCTCTCGCTCGACCTCAAGGGCATCGCGGGCTCATCGGGTTCCGCCTGCACCTCGGGCTCGCTCGATCCCTCGCATGTGCTGCTTGCGATCGGGCTGCCCCACGAGATTGCACATGGCTCGCTCCGGCTGACCCTGAGCGAGGAAAACACCATGGCGGAGTGCGACTATGTGGTCGAATCACTCAAAGAGGTCGTTCAGAAACTGCGCGATATGTCGCCGATGTACGCCGACGCAATGTCGAAGTGAGAGGAGTTTGAGTATGTATTCGGAACAAGTAATGGACCATTTCATGAACCCCCGCAACGTGGGCGAAATCGAGGACGCGAGCGGCGTCGGCACGGTTGGCAACGCGAAATGCGGCGATATCATGCGCATGTTCATCAAAGTGGAGAACGAGCGCATCGTGGACGTGCGGTTTAAGACCTTTGGCTGCGGCGCGGCGATCGCGACCTCCAGCCGCGCGACCGAGCTTGTCAAGGGGCTGACGGTTGACGAGGCGCTGCAGGTGACAAACAAGATGGTCACCGAATCGCTCGGCGGGCTGCCGCCGGTGAAGCTGCACTGCTCCGTGCTCGCCGAGGAGGCGCTGCACGCAGCAATCCAAGACTACAAAGACAGGCACGCCGACGACGGAAAGGAAAGTGATCAGAAAGCCGTATGATACATGGCAACATCGAAGGCATCCGCGAATCGACGCTGCAGGAGTTGGAGCGGCTCTACGACGCCCGGTTTGAGCGCGACGCGTTTTTGCCGGACAGGCTGTTAAGCCTGCTCGTCCGCTACACCCAGCAGCTCAACCGCGAGATGCTCGTATACCTCAGCCGCGACGCGGAGGTGCTCGAGATCGCGATCGGTTCGATCTCGAGCATCGGTCTGCCCGAATTGCACCTGCGCAGGAATGTGGACAGGCTTTCGGGCTATCGCTGTATCCACACGCACCCCGGCGGCGACGCGCGGCTTTCGGACGTCGATTTACAGGCGCTGCGGCTGTTGCGCTTTGACGCGATGTGCGCGGTCGGCGTGGACGAGGGGCGCGCGACCGGCATCTCCGCCGCGTTCTTGGGCGAGATGGAGTACGGCAAGTTCTCGGTCGCGATCCTCGGTCCGGTCAAGCCCGGGCGCATCCCGCAGCAGTTGTGGATGCGCGAGATCGCGCTTGCCGAGCAGCGCGTGGCGAAGGCGATTGACGAGGGCGGGCTGTTGGAAACCGCCGAGCGTGCGATTCTCATCTCCACGGATACGGAGTCCGCGCTGGACGAACTGGCGAGCCTGGCGGACACCGCGGGCGCGCTCGTGATGACGCGCGTTTTGCAAAAGCGCATGAAGCCCGACGCGGCGACCTACATCGGCTCGGGCAAGGCGGAGGAGCTCTCGCTCACCTGCCAGGCGATGGAGATCGACCTTGCGATTGTAGACGACGAGCTGACCGGCGCGCAGCAGAAGAATTTGGAAAATGCGCTGGGCGTGCGGGTGATCGACCGTACGGCGCTGATTCTCGACATCTTTGCGCAGCGCGCGCAGTCCGCGGAGGGCAAATTGCAGGTGGAGCTCGCGCAGATGAAATACCGGCTGCCGCGGCTTGCAGGGCTTGGCAATGTGCTCTCGCGCCTTGGCGCGGGCATCGGCACGCGCGGACCGGGCGAAACGCGGCTCGAGTCCGACCGCCGCAGGATACGAAAGCGCATTGACGATTTGCAAGCGGAATTAAACGACGTGAAACGCCACCGCGAGATGCGCCGCGCGCGCCGCGAGAAGCAGGGTCAGGCGATGGTCGCTCTGGTGGGGTACACGAATGCGGGCAAATCGACATTGCTCAACGCGCTGTCGGGCGCGGACGTGTTTGTCGAAGACAAGCTGTTTGCGACGCTCGACCCGGTGATGCGCCAGATCGAACTGCCGGAGAACCGGCGCTGCATCTTGGTGGACACCGTCGGGTTCATCCGCAAGCTGCCGCACCAGCTCGTCGAGGCGTTCCAATCCACGCTCGAGGAGGCGATCCACGCCGATCTGATCGTGGTGGTGTCGGATGTGTCGAGCCCCTTCTACCGCGAACAGCGCGAGACGGTGGCGGACGTATTATCTTCGCTCGGCGCTGCGAACAAGCCCATCCTCGAGGCGCTCAACAAGGCGGACATGGCGCAGGAGGGCGCGATCATCGAGCCGATGGACGCGATCCTCATCTCCGCGAAGGACGGCACGGGGCTCGAGCGGTTGAAGGCGGAGATCTCGCGCGGCATCGCGAGTTTGCGAAGGCGGGTGGAGCTGACGATCCCCTATGACAAGGGCGCGGTGCTCTCGCTGATCCACGAGCAAGGGCAGGTGGAGGAGGAGAAGTACACCGAATCCGGCACGCAGGTGACATGCCTGATCGACGCGGCGCTTCACCAGCGGCTGCTCAAGCAATTGGGCGGTTAATACGCATGCAGGGCTTCCACATGAACTGCGTTCATGCGTAAGCCAAAGAAGCGAAGGCGCGGATTTCTGAATTTCCTAACGAAAATTCGGGCGAAATCCGGCTGCATGAAACGATTCGTCGTCGGGCGGGCAAGCGCGCCCTTGGGACGAATCCATTTTCACCGGCAAAGCCGATAAAAATGATTGAATATGGAGGGTTCACACCCTCCATACCACCCGGAGTTCACCTGAGATTGCGCGTTGACAACCGCGCGCCGCGGGTGTATAATTATTCCATGGCGGTTGTGCGCCCTGATTTGGTGATGGATATGCGCCTCGCTCCCATTGTGGGGCGGGGCGCTTTTTCAAGGGGGTCGGGTGCGCGCTGCCGCGGGAATACAGATGCGATATGGGAGGTGCCTGTCAATTGGATCAGGTCATAAGCGCGGTGCACATTGTCCTGTCGATTTTTCTGATGATCGGGCTGGGGATGCTATTGGTCGGCATCGGTTGGCTGCGCGAGGAGCATTCGGAGCTGATTTCGCGGTTGGTGGTGAAAGTCGCGCTGCCGAGCATGATCATCAACAACATTTTTACAAGGTACACGCGCGAGAGCCTGCTTTCGAGCGTCGTGGGCATCATCATACCGTTTTTGTCGATGCTGGTCACGATGTTTGTGGGCAGGATTTTTGCGCGCGTGTTCAACATCGGCATGGGCAGGGTGGGCGTGTTCACCTGCATGTTCACCTTTTCAAACGCGGTGTTCATCGGTGTGCCCGTGTCGCAAGCGCTGTTTGGCGACGCGGTGATTTCATACACGCTTTTGTACTACATCGCAAACACGGTGCTGTTTTGGACGATCGGTTACGCGATGATGCGAAAGGACGGGAACGCCCCGCCCGTTCAGACCGATTTCCGCGCGATTCCCGCGTACTTCAAGGCGCGGCGGGCAGACCCAGGCGCGATGGTGGACGCGCGATACGCGCCGGCGCGCGCCGCGCTCGACAAGCTATCGAAGATATTGCCGATACCGCTGATCGCGTTTTTGCTGTGCGTGATCCTTCTGCTCTGCAATGTACGGCTGCCGAAGTTCGTCGCCGACGCGTCGGGCTATGTGGGCGCGCTCGTGACGCCGCTTTCACTTTTATACACGGGCATGATCCTCATGCGGATGATCAAAATGCGGCGCATCCGCTGGCAGCGGGGCTATGAGTGGGTGATCGTCGGGCGGTTCGCCGTCGCGCCGCTTCTATTGATCGGCTCGGTCAGTCTCATCAATATGATCGCAAGTGCGACGGGCATATCGATGCTCAACGCGCCGGCGCTGATGAGAAACGCGCTGATCATACAGGCGTCGATGCCCGTAATGGCGCAGACGCCGATCGTCGCCGCCGCGACCGGGTCGGACGAGGAGTACGCCGCGGGCGGCATCGCGCTGACCACCGCGCTCTCTTTGGTGTTCATCCCTTTTTACATGTATGTGATCGCCACGTTCTTGTGATATGATACGATTTTACAGCGATTACGGCGAGGGCGCGCATCCGGCGATCCTCGAGCGGCTCATCGAGACGAACCTCTCGCAGACGCCGGGCTACGGCGAGGACGCGCATTGCGAGAACGCCGCGCGGATGATCCGCGAGTTGTGCGCGCATGCGGATGCGGCGGTGCATTTCCTCGTCGGCGGCACGCAGGCGAATTTGACCGTGCTCGCCCACGCGCTTCGCCCGCATCAGGGCGTGGTCTGCGCTGAAAGCGCGCACATCAACGTGCATGAAACCGGGGCGATCGAGGCGACGGGGCACAAGGTGCTCGCCCTGCCCGCGCGCGACGGGAAACTAACTGCGCAGGCGCTGCGCGAAACCTGCGCGGCGCACGTTGCCGATGAGACGCGCGAGCACATGGTCATACCCGGCGCGGCGTTTATTTCAAATTCCTCCGAGCTTGGCACGATCTATACCCTGGCGGAGTTGCGCGCGCTGCGCGCGGTTTGCGACGAGTACGGACTATTGTTGTATTTAGACGGCGCGCGGCTTGGGTTCGCGCTCGCCGCCGCGGGGAACGATTTGACGTTGCCGCAGATCGCCGCGCTGTGCGACGCCTTCTACATCGGCGGCACGAAGCAGGGCGCGTTGTTCGGCGAAGCGGTCGTGATCACCAACCCCCGACTGGCGCGCGATTTTCGGTACAGCATGAAGCAGCGGGGCGCGATGCTCGCGAAGGGGCGGCTGCTCGGCATCCAATTTGAAACGTTATTATCCGGTGGCTTATACATGGACATCTCCACCCGCGCGAACGCGCTGGCGCTGCGCATCCGCGCGGCGGCGGTGGACGCGGGCTATGCGCTTTTTTCCGACAGCCCCACGAACCAGCAGTTTCTCATACTACCCGATGATGTGATCGCGCGGCTATCGACGAAGTATGCGTTCGCGCACATTGCGCGCGTGGACGAATCGCGTTCTGCCGTGCGGTTCTGCACCGGTTGGGCGACGCGCGCGGAGGATGTGGACGCGTTGGTGCGGGACTTGGCGCGGGAGTAGGCGAGGGGAGAGAGACGGCAGGGAAAGGGAGACGGCGAGGAAGAGAGAGGGCGAGGGCGCTGCCCTCGCGCTCCCGCTCAAGGGCTGAGCCCTTGAGAATCCCATGCTCCGCCGCTATCGCGGCGGGGACGGATTGCGATGTCATTGGAGAATATAAGGTGGAACGCGCGTGGAGATACAATCGAAGAACCCGGTGTCGTTGAAGCAGAAACGGCGAGGGCGCTGCCCTTGAGAATCCCATGCTCCGCCGCTGTCGCGGCGGGGACGGATTGCGATGTCATGGAAGGATGTAAGGTGGAACGCGCGTGGAGTTACAATCGAAGAACCCGGTGTCGTTGAAGCGCAGGTTGCGCGAGCTCAAGCGGCTCGAGGTTTCCATACGCTTTGGCGGCGCGACGAGAGCGGGCGGGCGGCTCATCTGGGATGCATATTTCGATTTGCGCGATGCGCCGAGCGGGGGTGCGAAATACGGGCTGCGCGAACTGTTATCTCTGGATCGCGCGGCGTACCGCGCGGTCATCGACGCGTATTTCGCGCGCGTATACTTCGAGTATTACAGGGAAAACGGGCTTACACCCATGGGTACATACGACCCCTCGATTCTCGCGCAGCTCGATTTGCCCTTTGACGCCGACGAGAGCGCGGTGAAAAAGCGATTTCGCGCGCTCGCAAAGCGCCACCACCCCGATCAGGGCGGCGATGCGCAGGCGTTTATTGAGCTCATGCGCGCATACCGCGCGCTCACGGGAAAATAAATATGCGGCGCGGAGAATTCCGCGCCGCATACCATTTTACTCGATGTAATGGCAGATGTCGAGGATGCTCTGATCCTCCGCGCCCTCCGGCATGAATCGCTCGCACACATACCGCTCAAAGAAGTACCATGCGCGCCCCTTGCCATCGACCGAGGCGACCTTCATGCCGTTTTTCTCCAGATAATCGGCGCATGCCGCTTCATTTCCATATATCTCGCCTTGCGCGCCGCGAATCCACACGACGCCGAGCTTTGCGGGCGCGAAGTCCACAAATTCAAAGCCTTCGGGCACGGGTGCATCGGGCGGCGCGAAGATGCCCACCCAGTATTCAAACGGCTCGCCCGCGTCCTCAACCGCCCAGCGCATCAGCCCCACATGCGAAAGCCCGTCCGGAAAGAGGGTTTCCGCCCCGGCGGCGGCCTGTTCCAGCAGCGCATCCCAGCCGTTTTGGTGAAAGTCCTCCCATTGTTTGCCGAACCCGCCGCCCTCGTCGCGGTCGGCATCGCCGTACTTCTTGCCGATGAAGCGCGTCGCGGGCGCATCCTCCGCATAGCATTTGACCAACTCGTACATCGCGTGCACCTCCGTTTCCATACGGAAATTTTACATCCGCGTGCTGTTCCCCGTCAATCGAACGGTGCGTTAAAATCAGATCACTTCATCTCCGATTGCGCAACGAGCGCGCGCATGTCCGCCTCGACCTCGCCTTCGCGCAAGCGGCGCAGCGCGAGCACGAAGCGCCCGTCGTCCACATTGTAGTTGCAGGTAATGAGCAGCAGCAAATCGTCTCCGGGCGAAACATCGACCGGGATGTCATACAGCGAGCGCGCGCGAAGATCAGCGACGTAATCGTCAAACTGCGTACCATCGAACTGGAATTTGCGAAGCGCGATGGAATCGGCGTCCACATCGAGCGCGAAGCAGGCGAACGGCACATACGCGCCGTCCTCATACAGCGTATCGAAATGGACGATCGGATATTTAGCGAGCACGCCGCGCAGCGCGTAATCGGCGAGCTTTCCGAACATCGTGCCGTTTTTCATGTTGTGCCCGTAGACGATCATGCAATCGTCGCCCAGACTCAATCGATTCACGCCGTCCAGAAACAGGCTGCCCGCGATGCTCTTCTCCCCCTCGAAATTGTGCGCGAGGTAGTATTCGTTGTCGTTGAGCCGCTGCGCGACGGGCAATTCGAGCATCCCCTCGATGGTCAGAAACCCGACCGTCTCGGGGTTGATATCCAGCAGCGCGGCAAACTGATCGCGCGCGGGCGGCAGCGTGGGCGCGGCGTAGATCACCGCCTCCGGCGCGCTGGTCGGCGGGACATCCGTCGGCGCGGGCGAAGGCGCGGGCGCGCTCAGAGAGGGCGCGGCGCTTGTCTCCTCGGGCGCGTACAGCGCGGCGTAGGCGGCGTTTTGATCCTCGATCTTTTTCGGCAGATACCCATAATGGTAGCCGATATACGCCGCGCAGCAGACGATCGCCGCCGCGCACAGACCGATCAATATCCAAAACGGCGCGTCCGCCGCGCGCAACTTCAACCGCAACTTCATTCGTATCCTCCGCCGGGCATTCGGGCGGTTTCGCCCGTCAAGCGTTATTATATCCGCTCCATTTACGCATTGCAAGCCTTCGCGTCACATAAGTTGATTCAGCAGTATATGACCGGGAGGCGTGTTCCATGGATCAATGGTCGTTGTACAGGGATATCGCCGGGAGGTGCGAGGGCGACGTATATGTGGGCGTCGTAGGCCCCGTGAGAACCGGCAAATCGACGTTCATCAAGCGGTTCATGGAACTGCTGGTGCTTCCCAATCTCGAGGGCGAGCATCGCAGGGAGCGAACCAAAGATGAGCTTCCGCAGAGCGGCGCGGGTCGGACAATCATGACGACCCAGCCGAAGTTTGTTCCCGACGAGGCGGTGGAGTTGAAGCTGCGCGACGAGGCGGTGTTCCGCGTGCGGCTGGTGGACTGCGTGGGCTATTTGATCGCAGGCGTGCTCGGGCTCGAGGACGACGACGGTTCGCGCATGGTGCGCACGCCGTGGTTCGACCACGACATCCCCTTTGAGCAGGCGGCGGAGCTGGGCACGCGCAAGGTGATCCGCGAGCATTCGACGATCGGCGTTGTGGTCACTACCGACGGCAGCGTCACCGAGATACCAAGAAGCGCGTACCAGGAAGCCGAGGAGCGCGTGATCGGCGAGCTGAAAGCGCTGGGCAAGCCCTTTACGGTGGTGCTCAACAGCACCCACCCCAACGCGGAGGAGACGCGGCTACTTCGCGATTCGCTCGCCGAGCGATACGGCGTGCCCGTACTGCCGCTGGACGTGATCAACATGAGCATCTCCGACCTCAATTCGCTGATGGAGAGCGTGCTGTTCGAGTTCCCGCTGACGGAGCTGCGGCTCAACGCGCCCGCATGGCTCACCGGGCTCTCCGAGGAGCATTGGCTCGGCGGCGCGGTGATGGGCGCGGTGCGCGAGGCGGCGTCCGGTATGGGCAGGGTGCGCGATCATGAGACGCTGCGGCGCGCGCTCGAGGGGCTCGAGTACGTCGAGGACGCCGCGCCGAGCGAGATTCGCCTGAGCGAGGGCGCGATCGAGTACCGACTGACGATGAAGGAAGGGTTGTTCTTGCGCATCCTCGGGGAGACCTGCGGCGCGCAAATTGCGGACGAGGAGCACCTGTTCCAACTGATGGGCGAATTGGTCGATGCGAAGCGCGAATACGACAGGGTCGCCGAGGCGCTCAAAAGCGTGCGCGCAACGGGCTACGGGCTGGTTGCGCCCACGATGGAGGAGTTGTCGCTGGAGGAGCCGGAGCTTGTGCGGCAGGGGTCGCGCTTCGGGGTGCGGTTGAAGGCGAGCGCGCCGTCGCTTCATATGATCAAAGTCGATATACAGACCGAGGTCAGCCCGATTGTCGGCACGGAAAAGCAGTCCGAGGAGCTGGTCAAATACTTACTGAGCGAGTTTGAGGCGGATTCCTCCGGCATTTGGGAGACGGAGATCTTCGGAAAATCGCTCAATGATTTGGTGCGCGAGGGCTTGAGCACAAAGCTGATGCGCATGCCGGACGATGTGCGGCACAACATACAAAGCGCGCTTTCAAAGATCATCAACGAGGGCTCGGGCGGGATGATCTGCATCCTATTATAAAAGGCTGGGGAGGGTTTCGCGCCCTCCCTTTTCCATTTTCGTTGCTGGGCGCGCCCCTCTTATTATTCCGTACTTGCTAAGATGCGAAAAAATGTGTATAATGGATTTACTAGATGCAAGAGGAGGCAAGCGTATGAAGCTGATCATCGCAATTGTACAGGATGAGGATGCCTCGCGCCTCATAAGCACGCTGATGAACGAGGGGTACGGCGTAACGAAGCTCGCGACCACGGGGGGCTTTCTCCGTTCCGGAAATACGACGCTACTCGTCGGCGTGGACGACAACAAATTTGACGGCGCGATGGCCGTGATCGAAAAGGTGTGCAAAAGCCGCAAGCAGATTGCGACTTCGCCCTCGCCGATGTCCGGCTCGACCGGCGTGTACGCACCGTATCCCATCGAGGTGATGGTGGGCGGCGCGACGATATTCGTATTAAACGTCGAGCAGTTCTCGAAGATCTGACGGCTGCTTCGGTGCGTGATACGAATCCGATGCGTTCCGATTCCGGCGCACACCGCGCCCAAATAGAGATGCTGATGCGTTCGGTTGAAGCCGGGCGCATTCCCCATGCCCTTTTATTTTCCGGACCGCGGGGCACGGGCAAGCGCACCGCCGCGCGCCGCGTCGCGCAGGCGATTTTGTGCCGCAAGGACGGCGCGCCCTGCATGGACTGCCCGCAGTGCAAGCAGTTTTTGAGCGGGAACCATCCCGATGTGCACACCGTGACCGCGCCCGGGCGATCGATCGGCGTAGATCAAATCCGCGAATTGCGCGAGACGCTCGCGCTCAAGCCGTTTTCAGGCGCGCGCCACATCGTGATCATCGAGCAGGCGGACAAGATGACGACCGCCGCGCAGAACGCGATTTTGAAAACGCTCGAAGAGCCGGCGGGGGAGAGCGTATTTTTCCTGATCACCGATTCGCCCGGCGCGCTTTTATCGACCATCGTCTCCCGCGCGCGCAGGCTGCGGTTTGCGCCGCTGCCGATTGCGGAATGCGCGCATGCGCTCACCGGTTGGGGCATCGAGCCCGCGCGCGCCGCCATGCTGGCGGGGTACGCGCAGGGATCGGTGGGAAGGGCTTTGGAAATCAACGAAAACGCGGGCTACGACGCGCTGCGCGCGCGCGTGCTCGCATCCCTGCGCGCGCTGACGGGCGTCTCAAGCGTCGCGCGGGCGGCGTCGATGCTCTCGGACGCCAAGGACAGCGCGGAGGACGCGCTTGAGATCATGGAGGTCGCATCCCGCGACCGCATGGCGGCGCAGAGCGGCGCGCAGCCGTACACGGCGATCGACGCGCTGCCCATCGACGGGCGGCGGCTGCTCCAAGGCGTGATGGAGCTGCGCAGGATGCTTGCGAGCAACGTATCCTGGCAATCTGCGCTCGAGCGAACCTACCTTGCGATCGCGCATCGCGATGCGCGAACAGGGGATAGTATGGAGGAAACAATATGGCAACCGTCATAGGCGTCCGCTTCAAAAAGGCGGGCAAGGTATATTATTTCGACCCGTGCGATGTATGGCCGCGCCCGGGCAACAATGTTGTTGTCGAGACGGCGCGGGGCATCGAATTTGGCGAAGTCGTAACGGGTGCGCGCGAGGTGGCGGACGAGCAGATCGTCGCGCCGCTGAAGAAGGTGCTGCGCATCGCGACCGAGGAGGACGAGCGGCGCGCCGCGTTCAACGCGCAGCGCGAGAAGGACGCGTTCGGCATCTGTCAGGAGAAGATTAGGAAGCACAAGCTCGATATGAAGCTGGTGAGCGTGGAATACACCTTCGACAACAGCAAGATCATCTTCTACTTTACGGCGAACGGGCGCGTGGACTTCCGCGAGCTGGTGAAGGATTTGGCGGGCGTGTTCCGCATGCGCATCGAGCTTCGGCAGATCGGCGTGCGCGACGAGGCGAAGATGCTCGGCGGGCTGGGCGCGTGCGGGCGCAACATCTGCTGCGGCTCGTTCCTCAGCGATTTTCAGCCGGTTTCGATCAAGATGGCGAAGGAGCAGAACCTATCGCTCAACCCGACGAAGATTTCCGGGCAGTGCGGCAGGCTCATGTGCTGCCTAAAATACGAGCAGGAATACTACGAGCAGACGCTCAAGCGCCTGCCCAAGGTGGGGAAAGACATCATGACCCCGGACGGCGCGGGCGTGGTGACCGAGATCAGCCCCATCCGCGAGAGGGTGAAGGTGCGGATTCGCACGGCGGACGATACCTTCGATCTGCGCGAGTACCATGTGGACGATGTGCGCCGCATGGGACCCGACGACGCCGCCGCCGTGCGCGAGCAGCCGCGGGCGGATCGGCGTCCGCGCCGCGCGCCCGAGCCGCAGGAGCAGCCCGCGCAGGAAGAGCCGCGGCGCAGGCGGATTCCGCACCAGAAGGCGACGAAGCATTTGAGCACAGATCAGTTCCTTGAAAAGATGACGGAGGATCGGGGCGCGGAGGTGGGGGATACGCAGGTGCGGGGAGCGGAGGTGCGCAAGCCGCCGGAGCGCAGGCAGTCGCGCAGGCGCGCGCGCGCGGAGAAGCCCGCATTGTCCTCGGATCTGACCGATTTGCGGCGGCTCGATCAGCCGCCGGAGCAGACGAGCTGGTAGAATTGACTCTGATTTCGCGGAGTTTTAGGCAAGCGCAAAAAGCGTGAAATCCAGCGAAACAAATTCAAAAAAGGGGCTGTACAATGTGGCGGGCTTGTGTTATAATACTGCCAGCCCCGATAGAAATGATCTTCGAACCGTATTCCTCCGTTGGTGTCCCTACCGGTGCGGTAGACAAGGCCCGCAGGACTCGGAAATCAAGACAGGCATCGAATGGGCACATACAATTAGGAGGGTTTTTTTCCATGATCGAAGACAAGACCTTGGTCTGCCGCGAGTGCGGCGCAGAGTTCATCTTCACCGCATCCGAGCAGCAGTTCTACGCCGACAAGGGCTTCCAGAATGAGCCCGGTCGTTGCCCGACCTGCCGCGCACAGCGTCGCGCCTCCAACGGTGCACGCGGTGGCGATCGCCAGATGTTCGATGTGATCTGCGACGGCTGCGGTCAGCCCACGCAGGTGCCGTTCCAGCCCCGCGGAGATCGCCCGGTGTATTGCCGCGGCTGCTTCGAAAGCCAGCGGTCGAATCGCTACTAAGAACAACAGAATCCCCGTCCGCAAGGATGGGGGTTCTTTTTTATAGGCCGTGCGCGGGTATGCGCATTCAGGATGGTTTTTGATCCAATCGCCCGTATGGGCGCACGGACGTCGCTTGTATCCGAAACGAGACTTCACATTTATAGATTGCGCGCGCGTATGGCGTTATCACGATGGTTTTGATCCAATCGTTCGTATGGGCGCACGGACGTCGCCTGTATCCGAAACGAGACTTCATCTTATAGATTGCACGCGCGTATGGCGTTTTCACGATGGTTTTTGTCCGGTCGTCCGTATGGGTGCACGGATGTCGCCGGCATCCCAAACAAGACTTCATCTTTATAGATTGCGAGCGGGTATGGTGTTTTCAGGATGGTTTTGATCCAGTCGTCCGTATGGGCACACGGATGTCGCCGGCATCCAAAACGAGACTTCATCTTTTAAATTGTGCGCGGGTATGGCGCTTTCAGGATGGTTTTGATCCAGTCGCCCGTATGGGCGCATGGATGTCGCCGGCATCCCAAACAAGACTTCATCTTTATAGATTGCGTGCGGGTATGGCGCTTTCACGATGGTTTTGATCCAGTCGTCCGTATGGGCACACGGATGTCGCCGGCATCCGAAACGAGACTTCATCTTTATAGATTGTGCGCGGGTATGGCGCGTATTCAATGGTTTATCATCGAGCCGCCCGTGGACATGGGCAGAGCATGATCGGGTTTAGCATCCCTTCCAAAAACAAGGCTCCACGGGCTCCCATCCGGCAACCCCGCGACGCACGCCAAAATCTGCTTATTGCTGCTGCCTTCCGACCCTGACAAGATTCGCAGCATGGCGCCGTACGAGACCAGATGCTCATCGCCCATGGAACATCATCCATTATACCACAGCATCGCGCCGCGCGCAAGCCAATAAAATTGATTTGCGAATGCCCCTGCCTGTCGAGATGCCTGTCTCGCCAGGCAGGGGCGCGGTTGTCCTACGCCGATTTTTTCATGGCGATTTTATCGGCGACCAGCGCGATGAATTCGCCATTGGTGGGCTTGTCCTGCTTGTCGAACACGCGATAGCCGTACATGTGGTTGACCGTATCTAGCCGCCCGCGATTCCAAGCGACCTCGATCGCGTGGCGCATCGCGCGCTCGACCTTGCTTGCGGTGGTCGAGTAACGCTTTGCGACGCCGGGGTACAGCTCCTTTGTGATGCGGTTGATGAGCGCGTGGTCGTCCATCACCATGCGCACCGCCTCGCGCAGATACTGGTATCCCTTGATGTGCGCGGGGATGCCGAGCGTGAGAAAGAGATTCGTGATCTTCTCGTCGATGCTCTCGCCCACCTCCTCGCGCCGCGGCTCTGTGACGATCGATTCGCGCTCGAGCGCGATCTCCGTAATCCGATCGTACAACAGCTGCATATCGAAAGGTTTTACCATGTAATATGCCGCGCCGAGGCGGATTGCGCGCAGTATGAAATCGTCGCGCGCCAGTCCCGTCAGCACGATCACCTTCGGGCGGGTGGGCTCGTCCAGCCCCGCGAGTTGCTCGAGCACCATGAACCCGTCCCTTCTGGGCAGTATGATGTCCATCACGATGACGTCGGGAAGTTGCGCGCGCACAGCGTCCATCACTTCCGCGCCGTCCGTCACCCGGGCGACCACATCGATGTCGCGTCGTTTTCCTAGGAAATCACCAAAAACGTTGATCAAACCGGGGTTGCCATCCGCCAACAATACTCTTATCTCGCTCATTTTCGCGCTCCCCTCCATTTACATGCTTGACATATAATATTCGCCATATATGCACAAAAGACCAAAATATCGACAAACAGCGCCGAAAAACGCTCGCATGCGCTTGCCCGCACGCGCGCGCTGTGATATATTGGTTGGGATATCGCGCGGCGCGCATTTGTTATGAATGGATACGGAGGAGCAGAGAATGAACAGAACGCGGGTGGGCATCGCAGGACTCGGCGGGCGCGGCTTTTCGCTCTTAAAGGATTTGATCATCGACATGCCGGGCGTTGAAGTGACCGCCGTTTGCGACGATTACGGCGACCGCGCTGCGACCGCGCAGGCGCTCGTCTACGAAAAGACGGGAAAACAGCCGTTTGCGACGCGCGATTATTCCGAGATGCTCGCGCGGACGGATGTCGAGGCGGTGTTTGTGATCACGCCGTGGGAGACGCACATTCCATACGCCATCGAGGCGATGGAGCGGGGCGTGCCCGTAGCGCTAGAGGTCGGCGGCGCATCGAGCGTGCAGGAGTGTTGGGAATTGGTGCGCACATGGGAAAAGACGCGCACGCCCTTTTTCTTCCTTGAAAACTGCTGTTTCGGCAGGACGGAACTGCTCGTGACAAACATGGTGCGAAAGGGCATCTTCGGCGAAATCGTGCATTGCGCGGGCGCATATGCGCACGATCTGCGCGAGGAGATCGCCGGCGGGGACGCGAACCATCATTATCGGCTGCGGCACTATCGCGGGCGCAATTGCGAGAACTACCCCACGCATGAGCTTGGCCCGATTGCGAAAATTCTGGACATCAATTCGGGCAACCGCATGCTCACGCTTTCGTCCACCGCCTCCAAGGCGGCGGGGATGCGCGCATACGGCATGGACGGCGAATTTCAGCAGGGCGACGTGATCCACACGGTGATCCGCTGTGCGCGCGGCGAGACGATACTGCTCACCCTCGACACCACGCTGCCGCGCTATTACAGCCGTGATTTTACCGTGCGCGGGACAAAGGCGATGTATGAGGAGCGCACGAATTCGTTCTTCATCGACGGGGAGCATGAGGAGCACTTCAATTGGAAGCCCGAGTGGGACAATGCGCAGCGATATCTCGAAGCATACGAGCATCCGATCTGGGATAAGATCCTAAAAGACGGCGTGCGCGGCGGGCACGGCGGCATGGACGGGCTGGTGTACGGCGCGTTCATCGAGTGCTTGCAAAAAGGTTGGGAGATGCCGATCGACGTGTACGACGCAGCGGCGTGGATGGCGATTACCGCGCTGTCCGAGGATTCGGTGAGCCTGGGTGGCGCGCCGGTTGCGATTCCGGATTTCACGTCCGGCAGGTGGCTGAACCCGCGCGACAGCATGAATGAATATGCAGAGAAATGGTGTTAATTTGTTAAATATCGCCCAAACTATTGCATTATCGATGAATAGTGTGTATAATGGGGGCAATTCAAAAACGCGGAGGTATCTTCCATGAAAAAAATACTTAGCTTGATGCTCATTCTGATGATGGTCGTGTCCGGCGCGGCGTTCGCCGAGGGCGGCAAGACCTTGGTCATGGGCACGAACGCGGAGTTCCCGCCCTACGAGTATTACGACGAGGACAAGATCGTCGGCATCGACGCGGAGATCGCGCAGGCGATCTGCGACGCGCTCGGGTACGAGCTCGTAATCGAGGACATGGAGTTCAACGCCGTCATCGCCGCGGTGCAGACGGGCAAGATCGATTTCGGCATGGCGGGCATGACCGTGACCGAGGAGCGCTTGCAGCAGGTGAACTTCTCCACCAGCTACGCGACTGGCGTGCAGGTGGTCATCGTTCCGGAGGGTTCTCCAATTGCGACGGTGGATGATCTGTTTGCGGGCGGCTATGTGATCGGCGTGCAGATCAGCACCACGGGCGATCTGTACTCCACATGGGATCTCGAGGACGAGGGGCTTGCGACCGTCGAGCGCTACAACAAGGGCGCGGACGCCGTCGCGGCGCTGGTCGCCGGCAAGGTGGACTGCGTGATCATCGACAACGAGCCTGCGAAGGCGTTTGTCGCGGCGAACGAGGGGCTTGTGATTCTCGACACCCAGTACGCCATCGAGGACTACGCGATTGCGATTAGCCTTGACAACACGGAGCTGCTCGATGAGATCAATACAACGCTCGAAGCGCTGATTGCCGACGGCACGGTGCAGACGATCATCGACAAGTACATCGGAAGCGATGTGGACGCGACGACGGACGCGACGACCGATGCGACCACCGATGCGACCACCGACGCGACGACCGACGCCACTTCCGAGGCGACGGACGATGACGACGAGGGCGACGACGACTAAGATTCTTACAAAGCGGGTTGCGCCGGATTGCCCGACGCGACCCGTTTATCATGTAGAGTGCCGAAACGTTTCGGCATGGATGGATAGATCGAACGAGGGTTGGTGATCCCGTGACCATATGGTGGGCAGATTTTAAGGCAGACTTTGTACTCAACTTCGTGGCGCGCAGCCGTTGGAAATACTTGCTCGACGGGTTGCAGACGACGCTGAAGATCACGATATTGGCGGTGCTGTTGGGCATCGCGCTTGGCATTGTCGTTGCGATTGTGCGCTCGACGCACGACAAAACACAGGGGACGATCCGCTCGCGGGCGGCGCGCGCGCTGCTAAAATCCGCAAACGCGATTTGCAACATTTACATCACCGTGATCCGCGGCACGCCGGTCGTGGTGCAATTGATGATCATGTATTACATCGTATTCGCGTCGTCGCGCAACGGCGTGATGATCGCGATCCTCGCGTTTGGCATCAACTCCGGCGCGTATGTGGCGGAGATCATCCGCGGCGGCATCATGTCGATTGACAACGGGCAGTTTGAAGCCGGGCGCAGCCTGGGCTTTAATTATGTGCAGACGATGTGGCATATCGTGATCCCGCAGGCGTTTAAGAACGTGCTGCCGGCGCTCGCAAACGAGTTCATATCGCTTTTAAAGGAGACCTCCGTCGCGGGCTATGTCGCGGTGAAGGATTTGACGAAGGGCGGCGACATCATCCGCGGCACGACATACTCGGCGTTCATGCCGCTGATCGCGGTCGCGCTCATCTACCTTTTGCTCGTGCTGTTCTTTACTAGGCTCGTATCGATTCTCGAAAGGAGGTTGCGTAGCAGTGAACGCTGATGTGCTCATCGCCGCGAAGGAATTGTCGAAAACGTTTGATCGTGGGCGGCTTGTCGCGCTCGACCATGTCAACGCCGAGATTCGGCGCGGCGAGGTCGTGGTGGTGATCGGCCCCTCGGGTTCCGGGAAATCGACGTTTTTGCGCTGCCTGAACCTGCTGGAAGTGCCGACCTCCGGGCAGATTATATTCGAGGGTACGGACATCGCAGACCCGAAGGTGAACATCAACGCCCATCGCCAGCGCATGGGCATGGTGTTTCAGCACTTCAACCTGTTTCCGCATATGACGGTGCTGAAGAACCTCACCGTCGCGCCGATGAAGCTGCGGCGCGTCTCCAAGGCGAAGGCGAACGAGACGGCGATGCGGCTGCTTGAGCGTGTTGGGCTGGAGGGGCGCGCGCAGGCTTACCCGAGCCAACTGTCCGGCGGGCAGAAGCAGCGCATCGCCATCGTGCGCGCGCTGTGCATGGAGCCGAATGTGATGCTCTTTGATGAGCCGACCTCCGCGCTCGACCCGGAGATGGTGGGCGAGGTGCTCGATGTGATGAAGAGCTTGGCGCGCGACGGCATGACGATGGTCGTCGTCACCCATGAGATGGGGTTTGCACGCGAGGTGGGCGACCGCGTGATGTTCATGGACAATGGGAAAATCGTCGAGGTGGATACCCCCGACGCGCTGTTTGGCAATCCGCAGAACGAGCGCACGCGCAGTTTTTTGAGCAAGCTCTTATAAGTTGGCGGCGCGCCCGCGCATGACTGCGTGGGGAGTTTGAACGATATCGACCGCCCGGGGAGGGGTTCCCGTCGGCGGTCGATTTTGTTTTGGGTGGATGGCGATGAAACGCCCGCCCGGTTTCCCGGGCGGGCGCGGATCAGACGATGGTTTAATACACGTCTTTCCAGTCGTCGATGTTGTCCGCGACGAAGTGGAAGGGATCGCCGCAGATCATGTAGGGGTTGCCGTTGCCGTCGTCGAGCACGGTGAGCGTGCCGAGCCTGCCGGCGTCGAGCGTCTGCCCGATCTCGCCGGTGAGCGAGCCGTCAATGTAGCCGAGGCAGGCGTAGGAGGCGAGGTAGCCCAGATCGATGGGATTCCAGAGGTACATGCCCTCGCAGACGCCGGTTTTGATGTAATCCGCCATCTCGGAGGGGAGTCCGAGCCCCGTGAGCTTGATCTGCCCGGTCAGCCCATTGTCCTGGATGCA
>JBMNUA010000018.1:0-20248 GCA_050945995.1 Christensenellales bacterium | reverse complement strand
CTGCGGCGCGCCATCCATATGCTCAAAGTAATACCAGAACACACCTCGGCGCAGCCGATACGCAAACGTCGGAATCCGCTTGAGCGCCGCATTCTGCGCTTCCGCAAGCGCGACAGGATCGATGGGTTCCGTCAGCGTGATCGATAGGCGAAACATCGCCGTCCAATCGCGCGTGCGCGCGGGTGGATAGATCTTCGCCGCGTTGTCAAGTTTGATCCACGCCGGGGTTTTCCAGTTTGCCGCCTTAGCCATATGCATTGCCCTCGTTTGCGCTTTCGATGAATGCGCGCATGCGATCAACCGCTTCCCTCGCCTCTGGTATGCCATACAGCACATAGACATGCCACATATCCGGCTCAATATGCAGTTCGCAATCACAACCCTGCGCCTTGAGCCGCTCCGCCATGTCCACGGAATCGCAAAGCAAAATTTCGTCGGTACCTGCGATGATGAGGGAGGGCGGGAGCCCTTCCAGATCCCCAAACAAGGGCGACACGGTTGGTACATCGAGTTGCCCCGCCGCATACATCTGCGCACTCGTCCGGAGTTTTTCCGAACTCAGGACGGGATCGTTTCTCTCTTTCTCGTCGAGTTCGGACGACATCGTCAAATCCGTCCAAGGCGAAATCGCGACGATGCGAGAAGGCTGAGGAAGCCCGATCTCCTTGAGTTTCAAACACAGGCAGTAGCAGAGCCCGCCGCCGGCGGATTCCCCCACGAACACTATGTCCTCCGGCGCATGATCCTCCAAAAGATATCGATATGCGCACAGCGCGTCCTCCAGCGCCGCTGGGTAAGGGTCCTCGGGCGCGAGACGGTAGCCGACGCAGAAGACGCGATACCCCGTTTTATCGGCGAGCACGCCGCCAAAGCCCTTTGCGTATGTGAGTGTGCCTGCCGTGTAAGAGCCGCCGTGCAGGTAGAGAATCGCTTTGCCCGGCGTGAATACGGTCGGTTCCGCCCAAACGGCTTCTATGGGAAGGGCTTTGTCGTCCGAATATGAAACGCGGCTCGCCATCGCCTTCGTCCCGAGCGCCCCGAGCCCGTCTTGCAATTTGCGCAGCGTGCTGATGTCCATGCGCTTGAGCAGCGGGTTCAACAGGGCGATTTGCATACGCACGAGGTTTGACACGAATCTTGCCATACATCAAGTCCTTTCGGAGGTCGGTTCGGTGTTTCAATTCCATGAACACTATACCACGCGATGGTAAATATTGCATGCTGAAGAAAATATCTTCTTTTCTTTTGGTCATGTCATGTTCTTTGTGTAAACCTGTCCCACGCCCATCTCAAAATACCAAATCCGTGTACAGTAAATCAAACTGTCCAAGGACTTGCGCCCAATTCGGCATCGTCGCCCGAGAACGCGGTCTTCTCACGGGTCGAAAACAATTGAAGCAGCACTATATTCGGTTGTGTAATTCGGCGATAATATGATATGATACTTACTACAATGTAGTTGCCGCCTTTGCATGAAGTTCGGCATTATCCACTGCGCCGATTTCGTTTTATCGTCTGTACATTTTAGTCACATGGAAGGGTGTGAAGTTGCATATGGACGAGTTTTTGATCCCCGCTCTATTCGACGGCACGCGTTCAACGCTCCCGCACATCGTTGCACTCGGCGAAAACCATGCCCAGCGCGGTTATTTCTTGCGCAAACATGTCACCCGCCGGCAATATATGTCACTTTACATCGCCAAGGAGGAGTCTGAAAATGCGTTAGAGAGCGGCGAAGTGCCGGCGCCGCTGCGCGAGTTTTTTGAACATCTGCCCATGCAGGAAAGCCGCATGTATCTATTCCAGTTGACATTGGCAGGGCGCGGTTTCATCGATTACGGCGGGAAGACGCAGCTTCTTGAAGCGGGCAAATGTATGCTAATCGATTGCGCCGCGAACCATTATCTGCGCACCGATCCGGACACGAATTCGTGGCATATTTTATGGGCGTATCTCTCCGGTCCTTGCATCGAACGGTATTACGATGCGTTTACCGCTAATAACGCGGGGCAATGTGTGGCGCAAATGGCGGATGAAAATCATGTCGAGACGATGATTCGATCCATGGCCGGGATATACTGTTCCGGGAAAGCCGATCAGCAAAATGACCTGTTCGCCGCCGCGGTGATTCTCGATATGCTCGCGAAATGCGTTCGGGCAGCGCACTCGCATGCAAGTGCGGAACATATGCCCACGTTCGTCTGGCGCGCACGGGAGTACCTGACGCAGAATTTCTCTGAAAAGGTGACGCTCGAGACATTGGCGGAGATGTTCTCCATCAACAAATTCTACTTACAAAAGCTCTTTACCCAGCACTTTGGAATCTCCCCCAATGAGTATATCATCGCCACCCGCATCCAACACGCGAAGGAAGCGCTTTGTGAAACGGATCTGTCGGTTGGTGAAATCGCAGAGCGCGTCGGCATGGGAAACGCTTCTTACTTCGCGCGGCAATTCAAAAAGCGCGAGGGGATTTCGCCCTCGCGCTATCGGCAATTGATGCGATCGGCTGCTCTCTCGCAGCAAGATTCGGTCATCTGCCCATCATCACATCCATAATCCGGTTTGCGAACACATCGTGCATGTCGGGCAGCGGATGGTTGATATGGTTTGCCAATAGCTGTGTGGTGTCCACACCATTTTGCGTATAGCTTTGCCAGGATGCATATGCGTCGGCGATCGGCACGCCCATCGAACACGCGGCCTCGCGCGCGCTGCCTACGAACCGATCGAGCAGACCGGCGTTTTGACGTTCCGCCGCTGCGGTTGCGATGTCGCGCAGCACTTCCTCCGTTAGGGATGAATCGACATACTTGCAAAGCATATTCGGGGTGAGGAGGATGCACTCCGCGCCGATCTCGGCGGTCTTTTGAAACAATGCCTTCATGGATGCCACATAGCGATCCAAAGCGTCTGCAGCGCTGTCCATGCAATCGTTGAGGGCGAAATTGATGACGACGGCATCCGGCGTATAGCGCGCCACATCCCGGTCAAACCGTTTGAGCGCATTGGTCGCGTTGTCTCCGCCGATGCCGGCGTTGATCACATTGGTGGCGGCGACGGGATACAGTTGATACAGCTGGTTTTGCAGCTTGCGGACATAGCTCAGGGAAGCGATGTATTCGGTATCGACTCGCCCGTGCTGATCCAGCCTCGAATCAAAACAACCATGCGTCACGCTGTCGCCAAGGCATACAATCGTCGCCGGCGCTGCGCCAAATGGATCTACATTTCGTTCAGATATTTTTTCTGTGATGCGCATATCAAAACAACCCCTTCCTGCATGGATTATAATACATCGAAGTGGAAAAGCGCAAGATTGTGCGAAGGGCGCACCGGAGCGATACAATCGCAAGATCGGACGATGTTCCAAGCGATTCGGGCGCAAATTGTTGATCCGAAAGGCATTGTGTGCAAAGAAAGTAAAATTACTTGTGCGTATTGTACAATTACATTCTATGTTATTCGGATATCTGGTTTCCCGTTCCTTTATTTATCCCACGATAGTGATAAAAGCTTACAACATAATGCGATGAATGCGTTAAGGGATTGTGATATAATATACATAGAGTGCGATGCACAATGACGAATGGAGGAAAGGGTATGAGGAAGCTTTCTATTTTATTGGTGCTGGCTTTTGTGCTGAGCGGACTGCCCGTCGTGGCGGGCGCTGAGGTCGCGTATTCGGAGGCGCCGATGCTCGCTGCGCGCGTCGAATCCGGCGATCTTCCGCCCGTGGAAGAACGCTTGCCCGTGAACCCCAGAACCGCAGACAACGATTTTAACGCCGAGGAACTCGCGTTTGAAATCGGTACCTACGGCGGAACCTTGCGCATGGTGTTTGCGCAGGTGAACTGGAACCCCGATGTCTTTGTCGGTATGACCGAGAACTTGCTGAGCATGCAGTCCATGAACTCTGAGGTCATCGAACCGAACCTGGTCGAAGCGTATGAGATCAGCGACGACTTAACCACCTACACCTTCACGCTGCGCGATGGGCTCAAATGGTCCAATGGCGTGGACGTGACCATGGACGATGTGAAATTCGCTGTCGAGCACTTCATCTTTCACGAAGAGCTGACGCCTACCATCGCCTCATGGATGTGCGCAAACGGCATTCCGTTTGAGTTCGAGGCGATCGACGATCGCAACTTCCAGATCAAATTCTCCGAGCCCTATGGCGCTTTCACAGTCTTCCTGGCGTCGTCTGGCTTCAACGGTTACAGCGATTTTATCAAGCCCGCATACTACCTCAAGCCGTTCCATATCGATTTTGCCGAGGAATACCACGGCTCTTTGGAGGCGTACTATGCGTTCATCGCCCCCTTTGGCAGCATCATGGGGTATGACGATGTGACCGCGGAAGGCGTATGGGCATATGTGCTGAACCAGATCGACCTGAGCACATGGGAGATCACCGATCCCAACGATTGCTTGACCACGCAGATGTTCCCGGGCCTGATCGACGAGGACTTCCCCCAGCTATATCCGTGGATCATGGTATCCTCCGCCAATGATGTACAGCTTTGGGAGCGCAACCCCTACTACCATAAGATCGATTCTGCGGGCAACCAGTTGCCCTATATCGATTATCTGCAAAACTCCCTGGTGCAGGATGTCGAGATGGTTCAACTGGAGGTTATGACCGGCAACGTCGATTTCTTGCGCGAGTCCGCCACCGTGGACAATGTATCCCTATACCGGGAGAATGCGGAGAACGCGAACATCAACTCGCTTCTATGCAAGCAGGGCAATACGCCCACCGACCTGTTCCTGAACGTCAACTACGGGCTCAACCCGGACGGCACCGTAAAAGAAGATGAATCGAGCATGGCTTGGCAGGAAGTGATCGGCGATGTGCGCTTCCGCAACGCGCTGTCGATGGCGGTGGACGCCGACGAGATTCTCGATGCGGTGTACCACAACTTGGGCAAGGTCAACGAAAGCAGCTTGTGCCGCCATGAGATAGACGCCGCCAACGCGCTTCTTGACGAGATGGGTATGCTCGATACCACAGGCGACGGCTACCGCGAGACGCCTTCCGGGCTGGACTTCCAATTCCAAATTTGGAATGCGGCGGAAGCCAGCGACATCATCCCCACGACGGAATTGTACGTCGAGTTCTTCTCGGAGATTGGCATCAAAGCCAGCGGTCATACAACGGAGAGTTCGCTTCTGGGAACATCCGTTGGTGCAAACGAGGTGCCCGCGCGCTGCATATGGGCTGCGTTTGGAACCATCTGGTACTTTGACAACTCCTATGGGCTCGGTTCGTGGGCTCCCCTGTGGCACGATTGGTATACCGCCGGATGCCCGGAGGACGAAGCGGCAATCGCCAAGTATGTGATCCCCGCGGATGCGGCGGATAAGGAGTTTATCAAGACGCTGAGCGCGCTGATGACGAACAGCGTCGATGATATCACCGGTTCGATCCGCCCCGACATCCTTCAGTATTTGGACGACAATTGCTATGTCATCCGCCCGATCTCGGAGGTCAGCGGCATTGTCGTGCTCAACGACGGGATCAGGAACGTAAGCGAGAATGTGATCACCCACGCGGTGAACTACTTCCTTGAGGACATGTTCTTCGCGCAATAGACATGGATGCTGCGGTCTGCTGCTGGCAATGGCGGCAGACCGCCTTTCTATTTCCTTCAACCAACGGATGAGGTGA
This sequence comes from Christensenellales bacterium, assembly GCA_050945995.1. GTDB lineage: Bacteria > Bacillota > Clostridia > Christensenellales > Aristaeellaceae > RUG11247. The sequence goes on along the minus strand of JBMNUA010000018.1, from coordinate 14,574 downwards.
CAGTTGCGGCATGGCGATTGAACCATGCCGCGCACATCCAACCTCGGAAAGGACTGCCATGAAGAGTTTATATGATCAGATACAAGACATCCCCCTTTATGATACACATATGCACGCCTCATCGCTATCCTCGGTCGGTGCGAAGCGGGCGGACGGTTTTGAGACGGACATAACGCCCGCCTGTCCCGCGGGGGAGACGACGCTGATCACGCTATTGTGCGCGCCGTACATGCTGGGTAACCATATGGCAACCGGCTTGTATCATCCGTCAGAAACGGAGGATTTCGCGTCTCAATGGGCGGCGCTTCAGCCTGCGCTGGCTGTGGAGCGCGGCACGGGTCTTTTCATTGCGCTCGACACCGCGCTCCAGGATTTGTATGGGATATCGCTTTCGCGCGTGATGAGGGAGGGGGTGGCTACGGCGCAAACACTCTCTCATATGATCGCAGCGCGTTACGCGAAGGGGCTGTTTGCGTGGAGCGCGCAAGCCATGCGACGGGCGAGGATCGTGCATGCGCTGAAACCCGTGCATGCGGCGTACATTAAGAGGGTTTCAGAAGGGGATGTGTCTCCAGAGTACTCATTGGAGCGCAGCATGTACACGCCGATTTTCCGCACGGATGATCTGTTCGGCAGATTGGATGCGGAGAACAGGTTGATATTCCCGCAGCTTGAGGAGGGGTTGGGCATCCGGATCCACTCGCTTGCTGCACTCGAGCAAGCCATCGATGCGCTCTACACATACATTCAACGCGTCGGCTCACCCTGTGTGAAACAGGCGCAGGCGTACCTGCGACCGATTACCTTTGAAAAGCGCACGCGCGCAGAGGCGAAGGCGGCTTTTTCGGCTGCGCTTGCAGGCGACGCGGATGCCGCGCGCATCGTGCAGGATTATGTGATGGAGAACATCCTCTCGCGCGGTATGACGTATCAGATCCATACCGGGGTTGCAAATCTTGGGAACACTTCGCCCGTGCTTCTTCGCGGGGCGATCGAGCGGCATCCAAAGGTGAAATTCGTGTTGCTGCACGGCTACCCGCATTTGTCCGAAGCGATCAATCTCGTGCGCTTCTATCAGAACGTGTATCTCGATTTTTCGTGGCTTCAACTATTATCGCCAACCGTTCAAGCGGCTGCGCTCCGGGAAGCGATCGGCTTCGTCCCGATGAATAAGATTTTCCTCTCGACGGATGCGACCTCTCCGGAGGAGCAGTATGGCGCAGCGGTCGGCATGCGCAAGGTGCTTGCGATCGTGCTGGAAGAAAAGATGAGCGGGGATGGTTGGGATGAGGGCTTGGCGATGGATGCAGCCCATGCGCTTTTGCACGGAAATGCGGAGTGTTTTTATGGAAAAGTTCTGGGGGAGTTGCCATGAAAGTTCTATAACCATTCCGATGTTATTTTGAACCAACGCATGAGAAGCTCCCCGCCCACATAGGGCGGGGAGCTGAATCAACGATGTTCTTTGATCAATGATTCTCGGGGTTACGGTAGAAGAATTGCTCCATGGAGAAGTTGAGGGCAATGCCCAGTCCGCCGGTCGGCACGTTGCCGATGTCTGAATTCAAGATCACGCAGTTGGCGGCATTGGTCACAGGCACAATCAAGCTGAGCATTTCGGTAGCCATATACTCGGCAAGCTCGGGCATGATGTTGTTCACAGCCTCGGTCGGAGAAACCGCCATCAACTCTTCCACCATCTTGTAGAAGTAAGTGTATTCATCCGAAGGCTTGAGATAGTCAGCGCTGTCCTCGGGGATTTCGCCGGAGTAGCCGCCGGCGTTGACCCACTGGGTATACAGCGGGAAGGTGTACTGCAGTACCCAATCGCGATAGTGCCACAGGTTTGCCTCATGCGCCCAGTCAACCCGCATGGGGACTTCGTTTGCACCGGTGGATGCGCTCAGCAGCGAGGGCTCGGTGGTGTAGACGCTCGCATCCAAGCCGATTTCGCGCCAGAACTCGACGTACAGCTCGCACGCGGGAACTTGGTCGGTCGCCGCATTGCGATTCCACACCTGCCAGCTAAATTGTAGGCCGGACGGGGTCTCGCGGTAGCCGTCGCCATCGACGTCAAACGCGCCCATCTCATCGAGCAGTTCATTGGCAAGGTCGAAATCACCGTTGCATTGGTAGACGCTGGCGGGCTCGCCCAGTCCATGGTATATGGTGTCGATGAGCTCTGTTGCGTCAACGGCGTGCATCAAAGCGCGCAGGAAGCGTATGTCGGAGGTCATCTCCTGCCATGCCTGGGATTCGTTGTCGTCCTTCACGCTGCCGTCGGTGTTCAGACCATAGTTCAGGTTGATCATGATATCGACGGGCGAATAGTGATACGCAGGCGTGTAAACGGTGTAGTCGCCGGATTCCGCGTTCTCCATGTACAGCGGGTAGTTGACTGCCGTGACGGTTTCCAACCCAAAGGTTGCTTCGCCGGAGATATACTTCAGCTGCTGGGTCTCAACGTCCTCGACATACAGGCACAGCAGGTAATCGATGTAGGGCAGCTGTTGCCCGGCTGCATCGACCTTGAAATAGTAGGGGTTGCGCTCGTAATTGTAGTTGCCGCCTCCCGCGGAGGTCATCAGATACGGGTACAGGGTGGGGAAATTCCAATCCACCAATCCCTCGAAGAATACGCTGGTGAGCGTATCGTTGGGATCGGTCGTTTCCCAGGTGCTCAGATCAACTTGGCTAAAGATATAAATCCAAACATCTTCCTGTGTCACATCGTCATAGCCCAGGACGGTGGCAAAGGGCTGAAGCCATTCGTAGTACGCATCCAAGCTGCCATGGACTTCCTCTGCGTAATCCAGATGGAACTGTTTGAGGATGTGGGCAGGCTTGAGATAATCCGCATACGCGGTCCAGCTGGCAACCGAGAGATAGACCAGGAAACCGCCGTAGGTGCCGTCGAAGGTGAACTTGTAGGTATAGTCATCAATCACTTCGAATACGCCGGGCGTTCCGGAGATCGATCCGCCGGTGCGGAAGTTGCGGTTGAGGACGGGGTTGAGGGTCGTGTTGTAAATGATGTCCTCCATGGTGAAACGGAAGTCCTCCATGCTGACCTCTGTGCCGTCGGACCATTTCAGCCCTTTGCGCAGATGGAAGGTAAACTCGGTGTAGTCCTCATTCACCTCGTAGTTTTCTACGATGTTGGGCGTGATGACGTCGCTGTTTTGCGATTGCATCGTCAAAAGCGCTTCGTTAATCCCGCAGAAGATGTCGGGATCCCAGTTGACGGAAGCGGTAGATGTGGTCAACGTGCCTCCGTAGTTGCCGATCTCGTAATCCAGGTCTTCAGGGAGCATCGCATCCGTGAGCTTGGGCACTTCGGGCAAGCGTTCTGCGACCGGCGGGAGTGTTCCAGCCTCGACAGCCTCATCGAGCATCGGAGACTGGGCGTAGGTCGCCTCTGCATTGACTGGAACAGCGATCAAACTGACCAGCAACGACAAGACAACCAGCAGTGACAGTTTCTTCATGGGAGTTCCTCCTTCTTCTTTTCGCCTTTCCAGGCAATGGCTACGCATTCATGTCGTGCTATTTTATGTTTCGCAGTCTGGTGAAGAGGTCTTCAAAAACGGTGTCGCGGTTGATATGCCAAACATATTTCATAAATGGCCGTCTAAAATCAAAGGAGTAATAATGATCGTATTCCGGTATGGGGCGATGGTCGATGCGATCCTGCATCATCTTCTCGTCTTCGTCGAGCACCCAAGCAACCGCGGAAATGTCCCAAATCACGCGACTCCATGGTTTGCCCGCCGCGTAGGATTCCGCTTCGGCGATGGTGTTCTCCGCGAGGTAATTCGAAAGCGGATTGATGTCTTTAAGCCAGTATTCCAATTCGGGTTTGTTTGTCGCAAGGTGCGTAACGATGCCCGCGCATCCCAGCTGTACCAAGGCGGCGCTGCTGTCAAACACCACGCGCGCTGCCGCGATATCCTGCGAGAGGTTGAACTCGCGGGCGGTCGGCATGTGCCAGGCATTGCCGCCGAGCCACACGACGACGATTCGTTCCCCGATCTCGGGCGCTTTGATGAGCGCGGAAGCCACGTTCGTGATCGCGCCGATGGCGAGCACATAAAGCTGTTCTCCCTCTTTCAATGCGCGCACCTGTTTGATCAGATCGTCCGCAGCGGCGGATTCTACCTGCGTTTTCTCATCGGGCAAATAGCCTTTTGATCCCCGAAACGTCTTCGGGATCATATCCTGACGCTCGGCGAGATTCAAAAGCTTGATGATCTCATCATAGCTTTTCTCCATGCCGTCTTCCGGACTTGTGGACTTCGAGTTGAAAAAAGGGGCTGCATACAGTGCCAGCAGATCAATTTTCTCCGGTGCAAGTAATGCATATGCGATGGCAAACTGGTCGTCTATCTCGTTGTAGGCATCTGTATCCAGCACCGCTTTGATCTTGCCCTTCGGGCGTTCGAGTCTCTTCAGCATCTCAAGATTCGACATAATCACCCTCCTTTTGCTCGGCGATTCCTGTAAATGTGGAATCGTTTTCACCCTGGTTCACGACAATCATAAAGGATTCTATCAGGAAAATCAATATACATATTGTTAAGATTTACAAATAATTTGCAATCAAACCACAAAAAATAATATGATATCCATGGTAAAGCAGCAATGGATTAACCATGTCAATCCTATGCCAGGAAAGAACCTGCCAAAACAACTACAATAAAATCAAAAATAACAGCAAAACGCTCATGATGTTAGATGGGAATTACATAATATACGAATCTCAGCCGCCTGCAGTTGACATCAACGAAAAATCATGATACGATCGTCCTTGCGGCAACGGTTTCACATATTGAGGTGTTTATGAAGGACAATCGGATCACCATCCGCGATGTTGCGAGACAAGCCAACGTATCTACGGCAACAGTATCTCGGTATCTCAACAAGACGGGATATGTCGGAGCAGATACGGGGCTTCGCATTGCAAAGGCAATCAAAGAAACGAACTTCTCTCCCAGCTTTGTGGCGAGAGGGTTAAAAACGCAGAAAAGTCCAATCATCCTTTTGGTTGTACCGGACATTTGCAACCCTTTCTATTCGCAAATGGCAAAAACCGCGCAGCAACTCGTATCGACGCGCGGGTTTGTGTTGGCGCTGTTCGACTCAAACGGAGAGGGCGACCGAGAAATTGCAGCAGCCCAGCTCGCGCGCCAAATGTACGCAAGCGGCATACTGTTTGCGTCAATTGACGCGAAGCAAGCCATCATTCATGCGCTGCTCGAGAGTAAGCTCCCGGTCGTCGGGCTCAATGCCTACGATGAGTGCCCGTTTGACGTGGTTCATGTGCATAAAGCGGGCGGTACTTATTTATCGACCAATCACCTGATCGATCTTGGACATCAGAACATCGCGTTCGCTGGAGGACAGCCGGGCACGATGATCGCCCGAAGCCGCTTGCAGGGATACGAGCGTGCGATGCGAGAAGCCAACCTGGCATTCGGCGAAGAGCATATCTTTGAGATGGGCTTTTCTCATCAGGATGGGTATAAGGCGGGCTGCTACTTCTCTACATTGTCTCCGAGACCGACGGCGATCTGCTGCGCCAATGACCTGATTGCGCTTGGCATCATAAGCGCATTGAATGAGTTTGGTATGCAGGTGCCGAGCGATGTTTCCGTTACGGGCATGGACGATATTCCATACAGCCAAACTGCCAGCCCGCGACTGACGACCGTGACAAACGACAGCGATACGTTCGCCCGAGAAGGGGTGCGCATGCTGTTTGAGCGCATCGACGGCGCTTATGAAGGCGATCCGCGCCAGTACGAGATCCCCAATGAGCTGATATTGCGCGCATCGACCCGGCAATTCAAATCGGAAACGGAATCGACGGATTGATTGCCTGTTCAAAGCAAATCGATGTTTAACAAGAACGGCAGATTTTTAGGCGCAGCGAAGATGAGGTTTTCGAGTTTCACGGACTGCGCCTTCATACATTTAAGGTAAATGCCTGGGCAGCGCGCGCAAACACCGGCTGCGCCGATCCGATGTGCTGCCCGCTGACCGGATCGCTCCCATGATCGGACGCCACGAATATCTCATGCCGCGAATCGAGCAATCGGTTCAATACCAGCGCATCCACCTTTTGTAAAAATGCGTATTTTTGTGCGGGATCGCGCCGATGCGCCGCTTCATCCGCGCCGTTTACATGCAACAGCACGAACGGATGCTCGTCCGCCGCGCGCATCGCCGCGTCCACCTTTGCCGAAAGATCGGTGTCCACATCGCCCGTCGCGCCCGGGACATGCATCAACCGCATCCCGAGCATCCGCGCGATCCCGCGCACGATGTTTGTCCCGCACGCCACCGCCGCTTTTTGCGGAAACGGCTCGAGCGACACCGGCGCTGATTCGCCCCATGGGATCATCACCATGTGATCGGTGCAAAGCGCGTCGAACATTCTCTCGATGGCGGGGTGTCCTTCGGGGCGGAAATCGCGCGCTGCCCTGCCCGCGCTGCGGTACGGCGGGCGGGTTTTGATGCTGTCGAGCGCATCCGCAAGCCCGGGCAGCACGACCAGGCTCTTATAATCCTCCAGCCAATGGTATGCGCCGTTTCGCAGAATCCGCGCGGTAGGTGCGTTCGCGGGCGCGACGATTGCGCCGCCGGGATCGACGGAAAACCAGCTCCCGCGCAGTATTAAATCGCTGGGTTCGACCGCGAGATCCGCGCCGCGCGCCTCGGCGTACCCGCGCAGCTTCCGAGGGATGCGCTTTACGCCCAACAGCGTCAATATACAGGTCAAACTCTCGGTATCATAGCCGTCGGGCGTGGTCTGCACATCGCCCAAAAGCCGCATGGCAGACAGCGCGGCATAATCCGCAGCGCGAAACGCGGCATCGGTCATGCCGTCGATCACGCAGAATATCGTGCTCATGCGTCCCTCGTCAACAGGTAGATCAGCGCGTTGACGATGGCGGCGGCGACATTGCTCCCGCCCTTGCGCCCGCGCGCGACGATGCAGGGCACGCCCGTTTCCATGATCAATTCCTTCGATTGAATCACGTTGACAAAGCCGACCGGCACGGCCACGATCAGCGCGGGCTGAACCCGCTTCTCCTCGATCAATTCCTTCAATTGTATGAGCGCGGTGGGCGCGTTGCCGATGGCGAAAATCGGCTGCGCAAAAAGCCGCGCCGCCTTTTCCATCGCAGCGGCGGAGCGCGTCGTGCCGTTTGCCTTTGCGGCGGCGGCGACATCCGCGTCGGCAATGTAGCAATGCACCGCGCCGCCCAAGCGTTCGAGCGCGGGTTTGTTGATGCCCGCCTTCACCATGCTCGTGTCGGTCACCACCGGCGCGCCGTTTTTCAACGCATCGAGCGCGCGCAGCACCGCACCTTCCGAGAAAAACAGCGAATCGGCATATTCAAAATCGGCGGTCGTGTGGATCACGCGTTTGATGATGGGCGCAAGCGCCGGGTCGAGCGGGCGATTGAGTTCGCGCTCGATGATCTCAAAACTGCGCCGCTCGATCTGATCGGGCAGCACATGCTCCAGTTCCATTTTCATATGCCCGCCTCCAAGATTTCATAGATCAATTTCATGTCCAGGTTTTCGCGCACGCCCTGCGCCAACGCGTCGTACTGGCTTTCCCGATACGCGGCGAGGTCGAATGCGCCAGCTTCGATTGTAACGCCCTTTCGCGCGCAGAGCGCGCCGATCAAGCGTTCGCGGCACGATGCGGAATCGAAAAACCCGTGGAGGTTCGTGCCGTAGACGCTGCCGTTTTGGCAGCCGTCGGTTGCGCCGTTCTCCAGTTGAATGAGCGCTTCCGTGCCCGCATGCGGCAAATTGCGCCCGGCGAGAATTTCATAACCCTCCACAGAAGCGCCCGAGAGCGCGGCGAGCGCACCGCCGATTTCGCGCAGTTTCCCCGCGCCGCGGCTGCGCCGCTCCTGCCCCGTCATTTCGGTTGTGGTGGGCAAAAGTTCCATGCCGTTGATCGCGCCATCCGGATCGGCAATCCGCGCCCCGAGCATCTGATACCCGCCGCAGATGCCGATCACGGGCATGTCCTGCGCGACGCGCTTTTTGATTGCCGCTTCGAGCCCGCTCTCGCGCAGCCATTTCATATCGGCCACGGCGTTTTTCGTGCCCGGTAAGATCAATAGATCGGGCGCGCCGAGCTCTTTGGGCGCGTGGACATAGCGCACGCCGATCCCGCCTGTTGCTTCCAGCGCGGCAAAATCGGTGAAGTTCGTGATGCGCGGCAGCCGTACCACCGCGATGTCGAGCACGGCGGTCGCATCCGTGCGCGTCAGCCGATCGGACAGGCTATCCTCGTCGTCGATGTCTACATCGAGATAGGGCATCACGCCCGCGACGGGCTTTCCGGTCAGTTCCTCGAGCATCGAAATGCCGTTCTGAAACAGCGTGACATCGCCGCGAAATTTGTTGACGATCGTCGCCTTCACCATGTCTCGCTCGTCCGCATCGAGCAGCGCGACCGTGCCGTACAGCTGCGCAAACACCCCGCCGCGATCGATGTCGCCCACGAGCAGCACCGGCGCTTTCGCGAGCTTCGCCATCCCCATGTTGACAAAATCGCCCTTCTTCAAATTGAGTTCGGCGGGGCTGCCCGCGCCCTCGATCACGATGATGTCGTGCGCGGCGGCGAGCGCGTCAAACGCCGCCATGATCTCCGGGACGAGCGTGTGCTTCATGGCGTAATACGCCCGCGCGCGCATTTCTCCGCGTGTCTCGCCCATGACGATCACCTGAGAGCCCATGTTCGTGATGGGCTTGAGCAGTATGGGGTTCATATACACGCTCGGCTCGACGCCCGCCGCCTCCGCCTGCACCGCCTGTGCGCGCCCCATCTCAAACCCGTCTTTCGTGATGAAGGAGTTGAGCGCCATATTCTGGCTCTTAAAAGGCGCGACTTTGTAGCCGTCCTGCCGAAATACGCGGCAGAGCCCGGCGCAGAGCAGGCTCTTGCCCGCGTTGGACATCGTCCCTTGAACCATGATTGCCTTAGCCATGGAGTACCTCCCGGATGGCGCGAATCAGCGCCGCGTTATGTTCGCGTGTTTGAAGCCCGATGCGGATGAACCGCTCGTCCAGCCCCGTAAAATTCGCGCAGTTGCGCACGAGGATGCCGCGCGCTTTGAGCGCCGCGTGCAGCGCGGCGGGGGATTTGACGAGCAGGAAGTTCGCGCCGGATGCAAATACGGTGAGCCCAAGCGCGGCGAGCTCCGCCTGCATGTACGCGCGTTCCGTTTCCACGAGCGCGCGCGTGCGTTCGCTCCAGTCCGGCTCTTGAAGCGCGCCCAGCCCCGCCGCCTGCGCCGCGGAGGAGACGCTCCATTCCGCGCCGAACGGCGCGATGCGCTGAAGGAGCTCCGCATCGCCCAGCATGTACCCGAGCCGCAGCCCCGCAAGCCCATAGAATTTCGTGAACGCGCGCAGGATCAACAGGTTCGGATGGTCGCGCAAAAGCGGGATGATCGATTCGCCGCGGGTGAACTCAATGAAGCATTCGTCCACCATCAGCCACGTGCCGTTGCGCGCGCATGTGTCCGCGATGCGGCGTAGCAGTTCGGGCTGCGCCAATTTCCCCGTCGGGTTGTTGGGATTGCACAGGAAAAACAGGTCGATCTCAGATGTGAGCGCGGACAGTATCTCGTCCGTCAGTTGAAATTCCTCCGATTCCCTCAATCGGTACTCGCGCACATCGCCGCCAAACAGCTTCACGGGGCGCTCGTACTCGGAGAAGGTGGGCGCGAGGATGAGCGCGCGGGATGGTTTCAGGCATGCGCAGGTTCGAAAGATCAAATCCGCCGCGCCGTTTCCGCAGAGGATCTGCTCCAGCGGCACATTATGCTTTTGCGCCAGCGCGCCCCGAAGCGCGCGGCAATGCGGATCGGGGTAGCGCGTGAAGGCGTCGATCTGCTCTTTGACCGCGCGCTTTGCGGCATCGGGCATCCCGAGCGGGCTGACATTGATGGAGAAATCATGCGTTATGCGCGCGTCGCCATAGAAATCGCCGCCGTGTTCATAGCGCCGCATACAGACACCCCCGGATCAAAAGTGCGAGCGCGAACATCAACGCGGCGGTCGCGTTGAGCAGCCGATGCGATCGGAGGATGTCCGCGGGCGCGATGGGTCGTTTGTCGTCGCCGATCGTCGGTTTTTGTTTTCGCTTGCCGAAATAATACGCGTCGCCTGCCAACTGCACGCCGAGCGCGCCCGCCATGACGGATTCCGTCTGCGCGGAGTTCGGGCTTGCGTGGTTGAAGCGGTCGCGCCGGAAGATGCGATATGCGCCCTTCCAATCGAGCGCGCAGAGCCGCGCTGCGGCGATCATGAGAACCGCCGACAGCCGCGCGGGGATGAAGTTCATCACATCGTCAAATTTTGCTGCGAAATATCCAAAATCCGTGTACCGCTCGTTTTGATAGCCGATCATGGAATCCATGGTGTTCACAGTTTTGTAGAACATACCCAGCGGCGCGCCGCCGAGCGCGAGGAAGAGCAGCGGGGCGATCACCCCGTCGGAGGCGTTTTCCGCAACCGTTTCGACCGCCGCGCGCGCGATGCCCGCGCCGTCGAGCGACGCCGTATCGCGCCCGACGATCATCGAGACCGCGTGGCGCGCGGCGGGAAGATCGCCGTGTTCCAATTCGTCATACACCTTGCGGCTTTCGACCTTCAGGCTCTTGAGCGCGAGCATCTGCCAGCAAAGAAGCGCCTCCGCCGCGCCATACGCCCAAGGGGAGAGCCGCCACAAGAAATATAAAAGCGCGGCGGGCAGGGCGATGGACAACACTAGCGCGCAGACGACAAGCAGCGCGCCGCCCGCGCGCTTGTTGCGCATGGGGTAGAAAACGCGCTCCAAAGCGGTGATGAGCCGACCGATGGCGCGCACGATGTGGGGCCAGGTCTGGGGATCGCCGAGGATCAGATCAAGGAGTGCGCCCGCGCAGAGGGCGAGCGTGGAGATCGCAAGAAACATGGCTGTTTTCTCCTATGTTGCGGGCAGCGCCGCGGTATTCATTGGTTCATTGCGTATTCGCCCGCTTTTTGCACGAATCGCTCCGCAAAGCGCGGATTCGCCGGGAAATACAGGTGGGGGAAGCCGGCATATAGGGTCTCTCCCGCGTGGACGCAATCCCATGCGCGCCCATCCGGCTTTTGCGCGCGAAAGCCCGCGCCGCCATCGTCACTCTCGGTGTAGTGAAATTCGTGCGCGCGGATGCTTTCGCCCTGGTTGCAGAGCAGGTTGTCGGCATGCGCGGTGAGCGTGTGGTAGCCGAAGCGGCGCAGCTTTTCGGTGGTGCGCGCCTGTGCGGGGATGACGCCCGCCATGGGGCAGCCCTCGAAGGAAGCGTGCAGATAGAGAAACCCGCCGCACTCCGCGATGGTGGGCAGCCCGCCCAGAACGGCATCGCGCACCGCGCGCCGCATGGCGGTGTTACCTGACAGCTCGCTTACATGCCGCTCCGGATAGCCGCCCGGGAGGTACAACGCGGCGATGTTTTCGGGAAGCGCGCAGTCAGTCAGCGGGCTGAAAAAGCACAACTCGCAGCCGAGCGCGCGCAGGATCTCCAGATTCTCCTCGTAGAGAAACGCGAACGCGCGATCCCGCGCCACCGCCACGCGCACGCGCGCGATGGGGCGGATGGCGCGCGTTGTTTCGGGAAGCGCGGGCGCGGACGCGGCGAGGGACAATACGCCGTCCAGATCAATGTGCCGCTGCGCATGCGCGCCGAGCAAGCGCAGTTTCTCGCTCAAATCGCCGAGCTCGTTTGCGGGGATTAGTCCGAGACTCCGGCTCTCGACGGCGATGGAATCATCCTTCGGCAGGCAGCCGAGCGGCGAAACGCCCGCGTCGCGCGCGATCTGCGCCAATCCCTCATACAGCATGGGGGATGCGCCATTAAAAATCACGCCGTGCACATGGCTCTCGGGTTTGAACTGCCGAAAGCCCGCGAGGATCGCGCCCGCCGATGTGTACATGCCCCGCGCGTTTATCACGAGCACAACGGGCGTTTGCGTGCCGCGCGCGACGTCGTAGGTGCTGTGCGCGCCGGATGCGCCCACGCCGTCGTAGTAGCCCATCACGCCCTCGATCACAGACAAACTGCCGCCCTTTTCGGCAATCGCCGCGCGCAGCGATTCGGCATCGGAAAAAAACGGGTCGAGGTTGCGGCTGGGCAGCCCGAGCGCTTCGCGGTGGAACATGGGATCGACATAATCCGGTCCGCATTTGAACGCGGCGAGCGGCAGCCCGCGTGCCTTCAGCGCGGAGAGGATCGCCAACATGACCGTCGTCTTTCCGCAGCCCGAATGCGTGCCGGCGATGAGGATGCGGTCGTTATTCATACGCCGCCCCCCGCGAGCACGAACACGGGGTTTTGCGCGATCAGCATGTGCAGATTGCCTGCGGGCTTCGCGCGCGCCGCGCCGATCTGCACGATCTCGGGCGCGATGCCATGCGCCTGAAACGCCGCAGTTGCCGCATGAAGCGTTTGAAGCGCGATCGCCGTCAGCACGAGGCGCGCATGCGGATTCTTCGACAGAATCTTTGTGAAAATATCCGCCATCGCGCCGCCGCTCCCGCCGATGAACGCCGCGTCGAGGGGCGGAAGCTCGTCGAGCGCACCGGGTACGCTCGCGTGCAGGGGCGAAATGTTGCCGATGTGAAACTTCCTTGCGTTTTCATAGATCAGCGAAACGGCGTTCTCCTCGCGGTCGATGGCGTAGACATGCCCGCGGTGGGCGGCGAGCGCCATCTCCACCGATACGGAGCCCGTGCCCGCGCCGATGTCCGCGCAGACGACATCGGGCGCGAGCGCAAGGCGGCTCATGATCTGCGCGCGCACCTCGGATTTCGTCATCGGCACATCGCCGCGGATGAATTCGCCGTCCGGAATGCCAAAGCGGATGCGCGCGTCGGATTCCGGATTTTCGACGAGCAGCACCGCCAGCTTTTCGACCGATGCTTCCGCAAGCGCGCCTGTGGGCAGCGTGTAGATGCGCTCATTTGGCGCGCCCAAGTTCTCGCCGACCGTCGCATCGAGATGCGCATACCCCGCGTCCGCCAACGCGCGTGCGAGCGACGGCACATTGCCGCCGGTGAGCGCGAAGGTCAGCCGATTGCGGCGCACGCGGTCTACGAAATTTGCCGCGCGCGCGTGGCAGCTGATCAGCTCCGCATGCTGCCAGGGGCGCTGGATCTTTGCAAAGAAATAGGAGACGGAGGAGATGCCGGGGATGATCTGCACATCGTGCAGCGAAAGCGCGCCGATGAGCGCGTCCGCCGCGCTGTAAAAGCCCGCGTCGCCTGAGACGAGCACCGCAAATTGCGAAAGTTCGCTTTCACGCACGATATTTGACACCTTGTCCGGCTCATATACGGGATACGAAGGTCTGTCGTGGCGGGGAAACGCCGCGAGCATGCGCGGCGCGCCGAACACCGCCTGCGCCTGATCGATCGCGCGCCTGCCCTCGATCGTCACGGTGTCGGCGCCCATGCCGATGCCGACGATGGTCACATGCTTCATATCGCACCGCCTTCGATCATCTGTAATACTTCTTGCAGCGAATGCCCCGCGCCTTCGTCCGGGCGCGTCAACACCGCGACGGTCATGCCGCACGCGCGCGCCGCCCGCAGTTTTTCGTCGTAGCCGCCCGCTGCGCCCGATTCCTTCGTGACCAAGATGTCCGCGCCCGCCGCACGAAACATCGCGGCGTTGAGCTCCTCAGAGAACGGTCCTTGCATGCAGATGATGCGCGCGGCGGGGAAGCCCGCGTGCAGGCAGGCGTTCAGTCCCTCGGCAAAGGGCAGGATCCGAAGCCACACGCGGCGGTCGAAACCCGCGACGGCGGTCAGCTGATGCGCTTGATTCGCGCCGAGGGTGGAGAAGATCATTCCATCTGCGGCGTTGAGCCACTCGATCAGCGCATCCATGGATGAAAACGCGTGATCGCCGCAATCGGACGCGCGCTCGCGCTCAACGCGCACATGGCGCAAGCCCATGTCCGCACACGCGGCGCGGATGTTGCCGCTCACCTCCCGCGCATGAGGGTGCGTGGCGTCGATCACCAGCCGCGCGCCGCGCGTGCGCATCATCTCCGCCATGGCGCGCGCATCCAATCGCCCCGTGTGCACCGCCACGCTGCCGCCCGCGCCGGCGAGCGATTGCCCGTACTGCGTCGCCACGCAGACGAGTGCGGGGATGTCCTTCTCCCGCAGGGCGTTCGCAATCGCACGCCCCTCGCTCGTGCCGCCGAATACGACGACCTCAGCCAAGGTCGTATCCCCGCGGCGTCACCATGGCATCCCCGATCATCCGCGTCTGCGCATTTCCGATAAACACCGTGGTGAACATGTCAACGGACGCGTCGCGCAATTCGCGCAGGGGCATCACCGCGCGCGTTTCGCCTTCGCGGGCGATGTTTTTCGCGATGCCGCAGAGCGTCTCGGGCGATTTATGTCGGAGCATGATGTCGCATGCCTTCCGCAGATAATCCGCGCGTTTTTTGCTTGAGGGATTATACAGCGCGATGCAAAAATCGGCTTCGGCGGCGCAGGCG
>JBMNUA010000017.1:0-20321 GCA_050945995.1 Christensenellales bacterium | reverse complement strand
GGACGCGGCTGGGCGCAGAGCGGCGCTTCGCGCGCTCGACATTTTAGACGCCGCGGATGTCGGCGCGCGCGTGATCGACTACCCGGCGGGCATGGACCCGGACGATTATATCAAAGAGCACGGACGCGCGGGTTTTGACGCGCTTGCCAAGATCGAAGGCGTCCAGTATCGCATGCTCCGCCTGAAGGACGATCTCGACCTGACCACGCAGGAGGGGATGACGAAATACGCGCTCCAAAGCTGCGCGATCATCCGCACGGTGAAAAACCCCGTGGAGGCGGAAAACCATTTGCGCCGGCTCGCGAATGAAACGGGGTACGACCGCGAAACCCTCGCGCGCCAGGTGGGCGCGAGCGCGGCGCAGGATGTGTCAACGCTGCGCCCGCGGCGGCGCGATGCGGACACCGTGAAAACATCCCGCGCGGAAGGCGCGCTCATCGCGCTCATCTCCGCGGGGCTGATCCCGCCCGAGACGGTCTCGCCCGACGATTTCGACGCCCCGGTCAACGCGCGCGCCGCGCAGTGGCTGCTCGAGGGGTACACCATCGGCGCGTTCGTCGCGCAGCTCAAAGACGAGGAGCGCAGCCAGATGATGGCGGACCTCAACGCCGAACGCCTGCCCGAATCGCCCGACATCGCGCTGGACATGGCGCGCGACATGCTCCGGGCGATCCGCGAGAGGCGCAGGCAGGCGCGCATCGAACAGATGAAAGAAAAAATTACAATCGCGGATGAATCACAAAAGAAGGAACTGATGGCGCATCTGGCGGAACTGATCGCGCAGATGCCCGATTGACCGGTCGAAAGGAGTGGCCAAAATATGAACAAAGCGAACGCTGAGGCGATGGCAGTCCGCGTGCGCGAACTGATCGAGACCGGCAAAAGCAAGGGAGTTCTGACATACAAGGAAATCGTTGAGATGCTGGGCGATGTGGAGCTTGATTCCGAGCAGTTTGACCGCATTCTCGATACCCTGTCCGGGCTGAACATAGAGGTTGTGAAAGACGACGCCGTCGCCGAACCCGCGATGGTGACAGAGCTCCCCAGCGAGGAGGTCGATCTCGCCGTCCCCGAGGGCGTTTCGATTGACGACCCGGTGCGCATGTACCTCAAAGAGATCGGGAAGGTGCAGCTGCTCACCGCCGACGAGGAGATCGAGCTGGCAAAGCGCATGGAAGCGGGCGACGAGGAGGCGAAAAAACGCCTGAGCGAGGCAAACCTCCGGCTCGTTGTCTCCATCGCAAAGCGTTATGTCGGGCGCGGCATGCTGTTTCTGGATTTGATCCAGGAGGGCAACCTCGGGCTCATCAAAGCGGTGGAAAAGTTCGACTACCGCAAGGGTTATAAATTTTCGACCTACGCCACCTGGTGGATTCGCCAGGCGATCACCCGCGCGATCGCGGATCAGGCGCGGACGATCCGCATCCCCGTGCACATGGTGGAGACGATCAACAAATTGATCCGCGTCTCCCGCCAACTTCTGCAGGAGCATGGGCGCGAGCCGCTGCCCGAGGAGATCGCCGAGGAGATGGGCATCACCGAGGAAAAGGTGCGCGAGATCATCAAAATCGCGCAGGAGCCCGTGTCCCTCGAAACGCCGATCGGCGAGGAGGAGGACAGCCATCTGGGGGACTTCATCCCCGATGAGGATGCGCCCGCGCCCGCCGAAGCGGCGGCGTTTACGCTGCTCAAAGAGCAGCTCATGAGCGTGCTCTCGACGCTCACCCCGCGCGAGGAGATGGTGTTGAAACTGCGCTTCGGGCTCGAGGACGGGCGCGCGCGCACGCTCGAGGAGGTCGGCAAGGAGTTCAAGGTGACGCGCGAGCGCATCCGCCAGATCGAGGCGAAGGCGCTGCGAAAGCTCCGCCACCCCAGCCGTTCGCGCAAATTGAAGGATTCGATCGACTGATGCGCGCGCCCTTCTGGGTTGACGCGCGGCTGACTGCCATCGCCGAATTGTGCGGAACAAGCGAAGTGTTTGCCGACATCGGCTGCGACCACGGGCGGCTCGGCGCGTATCTGTTGCATACCAAAGGCTGCGTGCGCGCGATCTTTGCGGATATCTCCGAACATTCGCTTACGAAGGCGCGGCGGCTGGTCGCAAAGATGGGGTTCTTGGAACAATCGCAATTTGTTGTTTGCGACGGCGCGGACGCGCTGACGGAACCCCCGGATGCTGCGGCGATCGCGGGCATGGGCGGCGAGACGATTGCGGGCATTTTGCTGCGCGGGCGCGAGATGCTGCGCGGCGCAAGGATCGTCGCCCAGCCGAATGTGGACGCGCCGATGCTGCGAAAGACCATGGCAGATATGGGATATGCCATTGTGGAGGAGCGCGTCGTGCGCGACGGTGGCAGGCTGTACATCGTGATCGCCGCCGAGCCGGGCGAAGCGGTTTATGATAATTTGCAATTGACCGTCGGTCCGATCCTGATGAAAACGCGCCCGGACGCGCTGTACGACTACGCGCAGTTTCGCATACGCGTGGTAAATAAAGCGCTTGCCGGGATGCAGATCGGCGGCGCGGATCAATCGCAGATGCAAAACGAAAAGCGGATTTGGGAGGAAGTCGCCAAATGGCGGTAACGATTGGGTACATATTGGACGCGCTGCAAGCGCGCATGCCGTTTGAACGCGCGGAGGAGTACGACAATGTCGGGCTGCTCGCAGGCAGCCGCGCGCATGCCGTCTCGCGCGCGCTCTGCGCGCTGGATTTGAACCCGCGCGTGTTGGACGAGGCGGCGCAACTTGGCGCTTCGCTCATCGTGACCCATCATCCCATCCTCTTTCGGGGCAGAAAAAATCTCGCCGAGGACGACCCCGAGGGCGCGATGCTCGCCCGCCTCGTGCGCGAAAGCCGCAGCCTCATCGCCATGCACACGAATTTCGACAACGCCGACGACGGCGTAAACGACGCGCTCGCAGCGGTGCTCGGGCTTGCGGACGTCGCGCCGCTTGAAGGCGGCGTGCGCATCGGGCGCATCCCCGAAACCGCGCTGTCCCAACTGGCGCAGTTCGTCACAAAGCGGCTGGGCGGCGTCGTCCGGCGCTATGGAGATGCGGAGCATCGGGTATCCCGCGTGGCAGTGCTCGGCGGCTCCGGGAAGGATCACTGCCAAATCGCGCTCGATGCGGGCGCGGATGTGTACATCACAGGCGAGATCGGCTATCATTTCGCGCTTGAGATGCACGAACTCGGCATGTGCGTGCTCGAAGCGGGGCACGCCGCCACGGAAAAACCCGCGGTGCGGCATATGGTCGGGATATTGCAATCAATGCCCGGCATGGAACTAGAGATATTTGAGAGCGCAATCGAGCCGTTCTTGTAATATGGAGGTATGAACGTGCAGTTAAAATCATTGTGGGACTTCATGCAGGTGGACATCGAAGCGGATCAATTCGAGGCGCAGATGCGGAAATCGCCCAACCGCCAATCGTTGATCAAGCATCGCAACTTCCTGCTCGAACAGCAGGGCAATATGAAAAAGCTGGAGGGCGAGATCGCTGTGATGCAGGATCGCCTTGAGGCGGTGCGCGACGAGGCGGAGCGCCTGGGCGGCGTGTTGTCGTCCATGATCGACGAGATCGACAGCAACCCGCCGGAGGACCCGGAGGACGCCGCCCGCAAGATGGACGCCATGCAGAAGCTGACGGGCTCGCTCGTTCGCTACGAGCAGGAGCTCCAGAAAATGCGCCGCGACGCGGAATCGCGCGATTACCAGCAAAAGGAAATTCGCGTGCGCGCCGCAAAGGCGAAGCAGGAATACGACCAGATTCGCGGCGTGTACGACCGCGAATATAAGTCGGATAATAAAAAACTAGCGAACATGCGCGCGGACATCGAGCGCGAATCGCGCAACATCGACCCGAGCCTGCTCGCGCGCTACAAGGCGATCAAGCAGCACAGTACGCCGCCCATGGCGCGCTTATCGGACGACGGGCAATGCCTGGGCTGCTTCATGCAGCTGCCGTCGGCGACGCTGCGCATCATCAAAGAGGACGAAAAACTCGTCGAATGCGACAACTGTGGCAGGATTATCTATTGCGGTGATTGACCAAATGTGATACAATGATCTGGTCTGAGCATGCTGGGCGGCCGCAGGCGGCGCTGATCGTCTGAGGAAAGTCCGAGCTCCGTAGGGCAGGGTGCCGGTTAACTGCCGGTGGAGGCGACTCCAAGGAAAGTGCAACAGAAAGAAACTGCCCGCGCAAGCGGGTGATGGTGGAAAGGTGAGGTAAGAGCTCACCAGCGGCATGGCGACTTGTCCGCTCTGTAAACCCCACCCGGTGCAAGATTGATAGGGGAGTGTATGCGGCGGCCCGTCGCGCTCCCGGGTAATCGCTGGAGCCCGCTGGCAACCGCGGGCCTAGATAGATGGTCGTCCAAGACAGAACTCGGCTTATAGGCATGACTCAGACAAAAGGCGGGGATTCCTCGCCTTTTATTTTTCGATTGGATGGGAAAACGATGGACGCAAATCACATCAACAAAGAGTCTTGGGATTTATATCAGGCGGATTATATGCGCTTTCAATTGATGGCGCGCCCCGGCTATTACGAGTTTTTCTCGGCGGGCGGCGTCGATTTGGATCAATATTTGATCGATTTGATCGGGGATGTGCGCGGGCTTTCGCTGCTCGACACCTGCTGCGCGTCGGATGCGGTAAAATCCTTCTCTTGGCACAATCTGGGCGCAAAGGTCACAGCGTGCGACATCACGCCTTCCGCCATTCGCATCGCCCGCGAGAACGCGGAGAAGATGCACCTCGATCTTGCGTTTATCGAGGACGATATGCAATCGCTCGCAACAGTTCCGGACGCGCGCTTCGATATCGTGTTCGCGACGTACCCCGTTTGGCTTTCGGATATCGAGATGGCGTGCCGAACGTGGCGGCGCGTGTTGAAGGACGGCGGCAGATTGCTCTGGCATGTCGATCACCCGATCCACACCTGCTTTCGCGAGGAGCGGGGAAGTCTGCGCATAGAAATGAATTACAATAAGCCCGCGGCGCGCTTCTACGAATCCTTCAGCGGAACGCCGCTCGCCGATCAATTCGGCGGCTGGTCGGCGGACGCGCCCTCCGTCGAGCACTTCTACCGCATCTCCGACTTGATCAACGCGGCATGCGGCGCGGGTTTTCGCATCTTAAAGACGCATGAAGCCTGCGACGACGACGTGACATCCGCGATGAAGAACCTGCCGTCCGATTTCGTCATTCTCGCTCAAAAAGTATAAACGCACAACAAAACGCGCGTTTTAGTTATTTCATGCTGACCGTGTCGCGGATAATACGCATGGAGCCAACGACGACGTGACATCCGCGTTGGAAACTTGCCTTCCGAGCCCAAAAGGCATAACACACAACAAAACGCGCATTCGGTAGAAATCCGAACGCGCGTTTTTTGCTATTTCATGCTGACCGAATCGCGGATGCGCTTCATCACGGGCGAAAACGCATCGTACTCCGCAAACGGGGCGCGAAAGTGGTACACATACAGCGACTTCTCGCGCGCCGTCAAGATCGCATAGCCTTTCACGGCATCATCGCCCTTCGTCGCGGTATACGTCGCGTAGTACGCGCCGGGGTCGCTCATAAAATCGCCGTCGGTGGACAGATCGCTCACCTCCACCGAATCATAGCCCTCGACCACCGCCCGCAGAAACGATGCGAGCTGGCTTGATTTCCGCTCCGCGTTCGGCGCATCAGCAAGCGTCTTTCGGGTGAGCGTAAACCGCGCGGGGATGCTGCCATCGTCGCCCGCGTCGGAGTAGCAGATGGTGCGCGCGCCGGGGATGCGCAGCCAATGCGAGGGATATTCCAGCGAGAGATTGCCGTCCGCGGACTCCAGGATCGAATACGCGAAGTCCGCGGGCTGCAATGTCTGGACGATCTGCTCCTCGGGCGGCAGCGTCGGCACGTCGTCCACGAACGCGGGCTCGGGCGTATGATCCGCCGCATCCTCCGCCTCGCGCGCGGGTTCGCCGCCTGTGCCCGCGCAGCCCACGGCAAGCAGGCACAGCCCCAGGCATATCAAAATCACCAGATACCGCTTCAAACCGCCCGCCTCCATGTCACCATTTGCCGCTCCACGCACATCCTATTGATTCTGCGCATCGCGCTCGCGCAGTTCCACCCGTCGGATCTTGTTGGAGATCGTCTTGGGCAGCGCGTCCACAAACTCGATGATGCGCGGATATTTATACGGCGCAGTGGTGCGCTTCACATGCTCCTGCAACTCCTTGACCAGCGCGTCCGAGGGCGCATACCCCTTCGCAAGCACGATCGTTGCCTTGATGATCTGCCCGCGCACCGCGTCCGGAACACCCGTGATCGCGGATTCGACCACCGCAGGATGCTCCATCAGCGCGCTCTCCACCTCGAACGGTCCGATGCGGTAGCCGGAGGACTTGATCAAATCATCCGCGCGCCCCACATACCAGTAATACCCCCACTCGTCGCGCCACGCGAGGTCGAGCGTGTGGTACACATCCCCGCTCCAGACCGATTCCGTGCGTGCATCGTCCCGATAATACCCGAGGAACATGCCGACCGGGCGCTCCCCGCGCGTGTATACGACGATCTCGCCGACCTCGCCCGCCTGGCAGGGCGCGCCGCTTTCGTCCACCAGCTCCACATCGAACATGGGGGAGGGCTTGCCCATCGAGCCGGGCTTTACAGCCATCCACGGGAAGGTGCCCACGGTGACGCACAGCTCCGTCTGCCCGAAGATTTCGCGCATCTCATGCCCGGTGATCTCTTTCCATTTGTTGAACACCTCGGGGTTGAGCGGCTCGCCCGCCGTGGTGCAATGCCGCAGATTGGATAGATCGAACACCGAAAGATCCTCGAGCATCATGAACCGATAGATCGTCGGCGGCGCGCACAGGGAGGTGACCTTGTATTTTTCGATCACGCGTAAAAGCTCCGCGGGCTTGAATTTGTCGAAATCATACGCCATCACCGCGCAGCCCGCGAGCCATTGCCCGTAGAGCTTGCCCCAGACGGATTTCGCCCAACCGGTCTCCGACACGGTCAGGTGCAGCCCGTCCTCCGCGCACTGCTGCCAGTAGACGGCGGACTGTATGTGCCCGAGCGGGTAGTCGTAGCCGTGCGCCACCATCTTGGGCATGCCGGATGTGCCGGAGGTGAAGTACATCAGCATGTTCTCGTCTCGCGCAAACGGCTGCTTGGGGCGCGGGAAATCGGCGGACGCCTCGGCGACACATGCTTCAAAATCGACCCAGCCCTCCGGCGCGCCGTCCACCGCCATCACGGTCTGGAGCGTCGGGCATTCGGGCATCGCGCGATCCACTTGCGAGGTGAAACCGCCCTCGGACGATGCGAGGATCAGCTTGATGTTCGCGCGCTCGCAGCGGTACACAATGTCCTTCTGCGTGAGCAGATGCGTCGCCGGCACAGCGACCGCGCCGATCCGGTGCAGCGCCATGATCGCCACCCAGAACGTGTAATGCCGCTTGAGCACCAGCATCACCGCGTCGCCGCGCTCGATGCCGTGCGCCGTGAGCACATTTGCAGCTCGCTTGGAGAGATCGGCAATCTCGCCAAATGTCATGCGCCGCTCGCGCCCGTCCTCGTGCGCCCACATGAGCGCGAGTTTATTGGGCGTGTCCTCCGCGATCGCGTCGAGAACGTCGAACGCAAAGTTGAAATTCTCCGGCACGACGATCTTAAAATTCTCCGCGTAATCCTCGTAGGAATCAAAGCTTGTCTTTGTCAAATATTTCGTATACTCTGCCATGCGTCCTCCGTTATTTTATGACGACCGCGATAAACCGGCAGTCAGCTTCGAGCGCGTACATCGCGTGGGGCAGGGAAGAATCGTAGTAGATGGAATCCCCCGGACCCAAATACACCTCGTTTTTGTCGAGCACAATCTTCATCGAGCCCTCGAGAACATAATCAAGCTCCTGCCCCTCGTGCGCGTGCGCGGTCTTCGGCGCGTTCGCGGGATCATACTCCACGGTCACGATGAAGGGCTCCGCCTTCTTGTCGCGGAAGTTGTAGGCGAGGTGCTCGTAATGGTACGCCTTGCGGCGGTCGAACGCCAGCCCCTTGCCGCTGCGGGTAACGATGTAGCCGGTCAGCTTCGGGCTCTCCCCGGTCAGCAGATCGGAGATGTCCACGCCCAACACCGATGCGATGTTGAACAGGTGGCTGAACGAAAAGTCCTTCTCGCCCGCCTCGTATGCGCGGTATTCGTCCGTGGGGATGCCCGCCTGCGCGGAGACCGCCTCGGGCGTGAGCCCGGCGATCTCGCGCAGGTCGCGAATTCGCATGGCAATGATCTGAATTTGGTTGTTCATGCGCCGTCCTCCTTTTTCGTATCGCCATGGTGCGCGATCTGCTCGTTGAGCAGGTCGATGTTGCCGCAGCCCAGCGTGATCACCAGGTCGCCCGCGCGCCAATGTTCGCGCAGATGCGCCTCGGCATCGTCAAATGTGGGGGTGAGCGTTGCGTCCACGCCGCGCGCACGCAAGGGTTCTATGAGCATCCGCGCGTGGATGTCGCCGGGATCCGCCTCCCGCGCGCCCATGATGTCGGTGATCAGCACATGATCCGCCTCGTCAAACGCCTCGATAAAGCCGTCGAACAGATCCTTCGTGCGCGAATAGGTGTGCGGCTGCCAAACCGCCCAGAGCCTGCGGTGTTCCGCTTGCTTGGCGATGCCGATCGCGTTTTTGATCTCTACTGGGTTGTGCGCGTAATCGGTGTAGAGGTTGACGCCATCGGTCACGCTTGTCAATTCAAACCGCCTATTCGCGCCCTTGAACGTGCCGAGCGCGCGCGAGACCGCAGCCATATCCAGCCCGCGGATGTGCGCGCAGGCGATCGCCGCGAGCGAATCGAGCATGTTCGCCTCGCCCGAGACGGCGAGCGTCACATGGCAGATCGGATTGCCGCCGAGGCATGCGTCAAACGACGCGCGCCCGCGCGCATCATATTTAAGGTTCATCGGGCGCAGCGCGTTGTTCTCACCGATGCCGTAGGTGAGGGTTTCTCTTCCGGCGTTCGCCATCACGCGCGCAACCCGCGGATCGTCGCCCCAACCGACGATATGCCCATCTTCGGGCACGAGCGACGCATATTTCGCAAACGCGCGCTCGATGTTTTCGATGTTATGATAAAAATCAAGGTGATCCTCGTCGATGTTTAAGATCACCGCGACGGTGGGATGGAATTTTAGGAAGCTCTCGTTGAACTCGCAGGCTTCGCAGATGAAATCCTCGCCGCTGCCCGCGCGGGTCGAGCCGCCGATGCTTTCAAGGTCGCCGCCGATGTGGATCGTCGGATCGACGCCTGCTTCGATGAAGATATGCGCGAGCATCGCTGTGACCGTGGTCTTGCCGTGCGTGCCGCTCACGCCGACCGCGAATTTCTTGCCCTCCATGAGCTGCCCGATCAATTCGCTGCGCTCCATCTGCGGGATGCCGCGCGCTTCCGCCTCCACGCGCTCGCAATTTTCCGGCGAAATCGCCGCCGAATATACGATCAAATCCGCGCCGTGTATGTTCTCGGGTCTGTGCCCGATGGCGATGGCGATGCCCTTTTCCATCAGCGCGTCCGTTTTATGCGATTTGGTATTATCCGTCCCGGTGACGGTATATCCGCGCGTAGCCAGAAGCCCCGCCAGCCCCGACATGGAGCTGCCGCCGATCCCCAAAAAATGTACGCGTTTTCCGAGGTAGTTCTCAATGCGTGCCTGCATGCGGCGTACCTCCTTTATCGAGTTATTATAAGTGAATTTCCCATCCTTTGCAAGCGTTTTCCCCCTGCGGTGCGCCGCGCTCCGTTAAATATCTGTTCTCGGCTGAAAAATACACAGAAGCAGAACGCAAACCCAACAATCACGAATTATAATCAACCTTAATATAGAAATATTCGGTTTTTGGAGGCATACATGGACCATGTAAAGCGGGCGGATCGCCTTGGCGCCATTACGCGCATACTGACATCCACGCCCAACCGCATCCACAGCTTGGGCGAATTCTGCGAGCTGTTCGGCGCGGCGAAATCCACGATCAGCGAGGACATCGACATCATCTCCGGTTCAATCCGCCGCTTTGCCGAAGGCGTGGTCGAGACGATCGCGGGCGCGTCCGGCGGCGTGCGCTTTCGCGCGATACCGTCGGATGCGCGCATTCGCGAGACCATTCAAATGCTCTGCCGCAGGCTTTCCGAGCCCGGGCGCATGCTGCCCGGCGGCTTTCTCTACACCTCCGACGTGACGTACGAGAGCGCCGCAACGCAGGCGATCGGCGAAATCCTCGCCAAGGAATACTACGACGCCGCGCCCGATTTCGTGCTCACCATGGAGACCAAGGGCATCCCCATCGCCATGATGACCGCGCGCGTGCTCGACATCCCGCTCGTCATCGCGCGCCGCGACAGCCGCGCGTATGAGGGCTCCGCGGTCAAAATCAACTACATCGCCGGAAACGGCGTCGATCTCGAGACGATGGCGCTCGCCCGCCGCGCGGTCAAACCCGGGCAAAAGGCGCTCATCGCGGACGATTTCATGAAGGGCGGCGGCACGCTGCGCGGCATGAAGGAATTGATGCAGGAGTTCCAGGTCGAGGTCGTCGGCACCGGCGTGATGATCGCCACGAGCCATCACCCGGCAGAGCAGTTGAACGTGCGCGCGCTCGTGGAACTTGCGGGCTTTGATCAGGAGACGAACGCCGCGATCCTGCGCCCCTCGGCTTGTTACCGCGCCCTCATGGAGGAAACGTAACCATTTGCCCATATGTTTTCAAATTTACGCCCCGATGGCTTGAGCCGCGGGGCAAATTTATGTATAATATAGGATTGAACGGAAGGAAGTGAATGGATTGGATATCGAGGGATTCATCAGTACCGCAACGGCGCTGGTCGGCGTGCCCGGCTATGAGCGCGAGGTGGGCGATTATATCTCGGATCGATTTCGTGAACATGCGGACGAGGTGACGCGCGACGTCATGGAAAACGTGATCGCGCGCGTGGGCAAGGGCGGTCCGAAGGTCATGATCGCAGCGCATCACGACGAGATCGGGCTTGTCGTCACCGCCATTGAAGACGACGGCTGCATCCGCTTTCACAGAAACGGCGGCGTCGATCCCCGGATACTGCCGGGGATGGAGGTCTCAATCTGCGCGCGCGATGAGCGGCTGTTCGGCGTGATCGGCGCAAAACCCCCGCATCTGCTCAGCGCAGCGGATCGGAAAAAATCCGTGAAGTTTGAGGATCTCCACATCGACATCGGGATGCCGGCGGAGATGGCGCGCGCGCGCGTGCGCGTGGGCGACCCGATTGTGATGCTCGCCAAGCCCGTCAAGCTCGCGGGCGGCTGTATGGCGGCAAAGACGATGGACGACCGCGCGTGCGTCGCCTCGCTCCTTGTCGGTATGGCGCTGTTGAAGCGATTGAGCCCGCCCGCCGAGGCGTATTTCGTCGCCTCCTCGCAGGAGGAGATCGGGCTCAAGGGCGCGCGCACCGCGGCGCAGGCGCTTGAGCCGGATTTCGCCATCGCCATCGACGTGACGCACGGCGAGGGACCTGGCACGGGTAAATGGGAGGCGTTCCCGCTCGACCGCATGACGATCGTCACCGGACCGAACCTGCACCCCGCGCTCGTCAAGCGCGCGGAGGAAGTGGCGGACAAGTGGAACATCCCGTATGCGCGCGAGGTCGCCTCCGGCGTGACCGGAACGGACGCGGGCGCGATCCAGGTTGCGCACGGCGGCGTTCCCGTGATCTTGTTGACCGTGCCGCTTCGCTATATGCATACGACCGTCGAAACGCTCAAGCTCGATGTCATCCGCGATGTCGGCAGGCTGGTTGCGCTGTTGATCGACGAGGTTTCGCGCGATTGGGAGGGCATGAAATGGTATTAAAAGAATTGTGCGCGCTCCGGGGCGTCTCGGGCTGCGAGGGCGCGGTGCGCGATGTTATCGTCGCGCGGGCGACGCCGCACGCTGATGAAGTCAAGATCGACCGCATGGGCAATGTGATCTGTATCAAACGCTCGAAAATCCCGGGCGCAAAGACGATGCTGCTCGATGCCCACATGGACGAGGTCGGCATGATCGTCATCGGCATCAACGAAAACGGGCTCATCAGCTATGAAACCGTCGGCGGAATCGACGCGCGCGTGGTGATCTCCAAGCGCGTACTCATCGGCGAGAAAGCCGTGCCCGGCGTGATCGGCGCGAAGGCGATCCATCTGCAATCCGCCGAGGAGCGCGAGCGCGTGCTCGGGCACTCGGATCTCTACATCGACATCGGCGCGAAGGACAAAGCCGCCGCCGAACGATTGGTATCGCCCGGCGACTACATCAGCTTTGACAGCGATTGGACGCTGTTCGGCGACGGATTTGTCAAGGCGAAGGCGCTGGACGACCGCATCGGCTGTTTGAGCATGCTGCGCGCGCTCGAACACGAGTACCCCGTCAACCTCGTCTGCGCGTTCACCACGCAAGAGGAGGTCGGCACGCGCGGCGCGCGGGTGGTGCGCTTCCATGCAGACTGCGACCTCGCCATCGCGCTTGAGGGCACGACGGCGAACGATCTGGGCATGATCGAGCCGCATCTCAAAGTATGCGAGGCGGGCAAGGGCGTCGCTATCTCCTTTATGGATCGCGCCTCCATCGGCAACCGCAAGTTGTTTGAAGCGCTCAAGCAAACGGCGCAGGAAAACAACATCCCCTGGCAGATCAAGCGCTATGTCTCCGGCGGCAACGACGCGGGCGCGCTGCAAACCGCGAAAGGACCTGTGCCCACAGGCGTGCTCTCCGTGCCCTGCCGCTACATCCACTCGCCCTCGTCCGTCGCGAGCCTTGCGGATATCGAATCGCAGTTCGCGCTCGTCCACGCATTTTTGCAATCCGGCGCGGAGATTTGATTTCCCCACGCGCATCGAAGGAGGATATATAAAGTGAAAGATACCCTGAAAGCATTGCTCGGCGCATACGGCGCGACCGGCAGGGAGGAGACCGTCGCCGCCGTCATCCGCGAGATGATCGCCCCGTATGTGGACGAAACGCGCATCGACGCGCTCGGCAACCTCATCGCCGTGCGCAAGGGCGCGGGCAAGCGGATCATGTTCGCCGCGCACATGGATCACATCGGCTTTGTCGTCACCGACATCACGGACATGGGCTTTCTGCGCGTGTTCAATGTCGGCGGCATCAACTGGCTCAACTCGCTCAACCGCCATGTCGTGTTTGAAAACGGGACAAGCGGCATCCTCTCGGTGGAGACCGAGAATTTCAAAGACCACATGAACGATCCGAACGCCATGTTCATCGACATCGGCGCAGCGGATAAAGCGGAAGCAGAAGCGATGATACAGCCGGGCGACGTCGCCGTGTACGCGCCGGATTTCTTTGATCTAGGGACGGACATGATCGCAGGTCCCGCCATGGACAACCGCGTGGGCTGCTACCTGCTCATCGAGATGCTCAAATCGCTGACCGAGCGCACCAACGAAATCGTCGCGGTGTTCACCACCCAGGAGGAGGTCGGGCTGCGCGGCGCGAAGGCGGCGGCGTATGACATCGACCCCGACATCGGGATCGCGCTCGACGTGACATTGTCCGGCGACACGCCCAAGGGCGCGAAGGTTTCGATGAAGGCGGGCAAAGGGCCTTGCGTGAAGATCATGGATCGCTCGCTTGTGTGCTCGCCCGTCGTCGTGCGCATGATGGAGGACGCGGCGGACCGCGCGGGCGTCGAATACCAGCGCGAGGTGCTCACCGCCGGCGGGACGGACGCGGGCGCGATCCAGCTCACGCGCGGCGGCGTCGCCGCGGGGGTTCTCTCCATCGCCTGCCGGTATGTGCACTCCGCGTGCGAAGCGGTGTCCATGCGCGACATCGAGGGCGGCGTGAAGCTGCTTGTAAACCTCGCCGAGCACGCCTGATTCTTTGGAAGAAACTGGCGTACAATCGGCGAAACTGGCAATGATATGTGAGGGTGCCGAAAGACCATTTCCATCAGAAATACTACAATATATTGTGGATCAATCGCGGGAAATGGGCTTTTGACATCCGAATCATGAAATGAGCGGACAATACGTTTGGAGGAATGTTACGATGAGTGTAGTTCACATAGTCGACCACCCGCTGGTTCAGCACAAGCTCACCCTCATGCGCAATAAGGAATGCGGGACGAAGGATTTCCGCCAGCTGCTCGCCGAGGTCGCGATGCTGATGGCGTATGAGGTCACCCGGTCGCTGCCGCTCATGGAGGTCGAGATCGAGACCCCCATCGCCCCGTGCAAGAGCAAGATCATCGCCGGCAAGAAGATGGGCATCGTACCGATCCTGCGCGCGGGGCTTGGCATGGTTGACGGCGTAACGAACCTCGTGCCGGCGGCGAAGGTGGGGCACATCGGGCTGTATCGCGACCCGGACACCCACCTGCCCGTCGAATACTACTGCAAGCTCCCGCCGGATGTGGAGGAGCGCGAGTTCATCGTGCTCGATCCCATGCTCGCAACGGGCGGCTCGTCCATCGCGGCGATCAACTCGCTCAAGCAGCGCGGCTGCACCTCCATCAAACTCGTGTGCGTCGTCGGCTGCCCGGAGGGCGTCAAGGCGCTTCAGGAGGCGCACCCCGATGTCGAACTGTTCATCGCGGCGATCGACAGCTATCTGGATGAGAACAAGTACATTGTCCCGGGTCTGGGCGACGCGGGCGACCGGCTCTTCGGCACAAAATAACGCACGGCAGCGAGGTGACGGCATGTTTGAACACAAAGGCACGCGGGAGATCTGCACGGCGCGCTTGATCCTGCGCAGGTTTCGCGCGGGCGATCACGACGCGATGTATCAAAATTACACCTCCGATCCCGCCGTCGCGCGGTATGTGACCTGGCAAAAGCACGAATCGCCTGCGGTCACCGAGGCGTACCTCTCCACCGTCCTTGCGCATTATGAAAGCGCGGATGCGTACCGCTGGGCGATTGAGTATGCAGGCGAATTGATCGGCGCAATCGACGCGGTGAAGGTCGATACGGCAAACGAATCCTGCGAAATTGGCTATTGCATGGGCAGCAAGTGGTGGGGGAAGGGGATCATGACCGAAGCGCTGCGCGGCGTGATCGGCTATCTGTTCACAGTGCCGCAATTTTACTGCGTGCACGCGTACCATCACGATCAAAACCCCGCCTCCGGGCGCGTGATGGAGAAGGCGGGCATGCTGTTTGAGGGCAGCCTGCGCGCCCGAAGGAAGGAAAAGGACGGCACATTCCACGCGCTCAAACACTATTCGATCCTTCACGATGAATTCATGGAGGCGCAGTCTTGAGCACATCCTACGAGCTGCGCGCGCGCGTCGCCCTCACAAGCGGCGCATTCCAATATGCGCACGCGCTGGGGCAGAATTTCATATTGGACGAGGGGCTTCTCTCGTCTTTGATCGACGCATCCGGGGTTGCGCCGGACGATTGCGTGCTTGAGATCGGCACGGGCGCGGGCGTGATGACGGCGCTGTTGTCCGATCGGTGCGCGCAGATCGTGGGCATCGAGATCGATCGGCGGCTCGGGCCCGTGCTCGCCGAAGTGCTCGCCGGGCGGGACAACGTGCACATCGTGTACGCCGATGCCATGCACGCCGACATCGCGCAGATCGCCCGCGAACGCTTTGGCGCGCGCGATTTCCGCGTGGTGGCGAACCTGCCGTACTACATCACCTCGGATATCCTGATGAAACTCGTCTCCACGGGGCTACCGATCACCGACATCTGCGTGATGGTGCAGAAGGAAGCCGCGGAGCGCATCCTCTCTCAACCCGATACGAAGCGATGGTGCGCGCTCGCAGCGATGATCGCATACTATGGCGAACCTTCCGTCATCCGGCATGTGCCGCGCGCGGCGTTCTTCCCGCGCCCGCACATCGACAGCGCGTTTTTGCGCATCGCCCTGTTTCCCGAAAAGCCGCATCCGGCGAAAAACGACGATATGATGCTGCGCGTCGTCACCGCGGCGTTTCACATGCGCCGAAAGAAATTAGCAAACAACCTGCGCGCCGCGTTCTCGCTCAACCAAGCCGATGCGCTCGCCATCCTCACGGCGGCGGGCATCGACCCGGATGTGCGCGGGGAAGCGCTTGATATCGCCGCGCTCGCCCGCTTAAGCGATGCGCTGACCGAGTGCGAACATGCCAGGTAACCGCGATGCTGCGATCGCGTGGCTGCTCGAGGATAAAGATCCCATCGTAAAATACCGCGCGCAGACGGAGCTCTTGGGCGAATGCCCCGACAAAGAAGCGACGATCTGCGCGCTTCGACGCTTGCTGCCGAACAATTGGCAGGCAATCGAGGGGCTGTGGGCGGTGTATTGGCTGACTGCGATTGCCGAATCCGGCTTGACCTTGGACGATCTTTCGATCGATATCAGCCAATTTTCCTCCCATTACAACGCGCACTCCTTTGACATGAGCTGCGCGGATTTCATGCGCCTGCGCGCCATGGCGCGGCTTGGGATCGACATCCCGCAGCCGATGTTGGATGATATGCGCCAAAACCAACTGCCCGACGGCGGCTTTCTGTGCCTGCATCGGCTGAAAAAGTTATCATACACCCCCAAAAGCTGCGTCAAGGCGAACATGCACGCGCTGATGTTTGTCGCGGAATGCAAAAAACGCGGCTTCCTGCCGGAAACCGCGGACGCGCTACTTTCTTACTTCTGGAATCACAAGCTGTTCTACCGCAGCGACCGCCCGGATGAACTGATCCTGCAAGCCAGAGCGGGTTGGCGCACGATTGACACCTTCTTCCCGTTCGAGGTGATGCGCGTGGGGCTCCAAAACATCATAGAAGCCCTCAGCGCGTTGGGGTATGGGGAGGATGCGCTCCTGGCGCACGCGCGGCAGCTGCTCGACGCGCGCAAGACGCAGGATGGCGCATACATCCTCGACGGCACGCTCCAAAAATCCTATCTGCCCAAGGAGCGGCGCGGAAAGCCCAGCAAATGGGTTACGCTCTACGCGCTGCTCGCCGAGAAGCATTCGGGCATTTGATCGTGAAACAACAGCCCGCCGAAGTAGGTGACGGTGTCTTTTCCGTTGATGTAGCGCACACCCGCCATCGCCGCAAGGTCGCTCACCATGATCCCGTAACCTTCGAGCGACGGCTGCAACGAATCCGGAAATCGACAGGGCGCGTCCGGATAGGTGCATGTCTCGCAGCGCAGGCATCCCTCGTTGGATAGGATCATATGCGCGCCGATGTGCGGCTTGACTTGTGCCGCGAGCCGGTCGCATACGTCCTTAAAATCGCGAAGCCCTGCCTCCATCGATTCGATGTCGAAGCTGTCCTCCAAATCATACTTCCCCGTAAACACCAGCATCTCGTCGAACTGCCGGCACCGATCCCTGCATTCGTCGATCGTGCCGATCGCGGGCGGGCACGCCCACGTCACGCCGTATCTGCGGCACCTGTTCTGCTCGCAGTACCCGCGCACCTCGTCTAAGAACTCGATTGCGTCCGTCCGCACAAATCCATACTGCCAGATGCCGAGCTGCGCATCGTCCAGCAAATGTTCAAGCGCCTCGCGCGTTTTGATGATCATTTGAACGTAACGCAGTCAAGCACCGCGCGCAGTTCGGCGTACCCGTCATCCGGCTCGACATAAACCGACTCGTCCGCGCCCTTGTACACCACCCGCGCGACAATCGTGCCACGCGTGGTCGGCATATAGCAGTTGAACGTCTGATTGTATTCGATGATCTCCGCGCCGTTTTCGTCGTGGATCGGTATCCCGTCCTCGTCCAAAACCACCGCCCAATTCGTATACCAATACACATTGCCCGTGCGCTCGCCGAGCGCGAAGGGCTTGATGTCGTGCACCTCGCCGTTTTGGAGCAGCGCGCCCATCTGCTTGTGCACACTCTCTGAAATCGTGGCATAGTCGTTCTTGTTGCCGTAGAGGTAGGCGTACTCATACGCCGCGTCCGCGCGCCGCAGCGTGATGCCCGTGGAATTCTCCGCGCGGCTCGCCTCGGTCAGTTCCACCTCCGCGCCCAGCGGCGCGAAATCATACGCCGCGTATTGGTAGAATTTCGGGTTGCTCGACGAGCCTTCGTTTACCACGATCCAGTTGTCCGCGCCCGTCACGACCGCGCCGTCCTTCATCGGCAGCGAGTCGTCGAGCGCCGCGCTCACGATAAAAAAGATGGCGATGCCCAACGCCGCCGCCGCAAGTATGACGATTAAAAGCCGCCATTCCCGCTTGCTCAAATACGGCTGTTTTCCCTTTTGCTTCACATAATGACCGCCCCGCCCTTTTGCCAAAAAGAACACCCCTTCTATCCAAATCATCCATGCGATGAAAAGCATCACCCCGGCGATTGCGCCGAGGTGATACCATTGGCATCGTCAGTTGAACTGCGTCAGCCACTCCTTGTTCATCTCAAACATCTCGTCAACCATATCGCGAATCTCGCGCAGTCCAAGCACCGCCGCCGTCAGCGGATCGTAGCAGATCGCCTGATAGATCATCTCGCGATCGCCCGCAAGGCTGCCTGCGACCACCATCTCCTCGATCTGCGCGGACGTGCCGGACAGAAGCGCGAGCTGCGGCGGGAGCTTGCCCACATGGATCGGCTCGAACCCGCGCTTTGACGCGAGCACAGGCACTTCAACGCAGCTTCCCTCGGGCAGGTTGTCGATCAGCCCCCAGTTGCGCACGTTGCCGTTGAACTTAAACAGCGTGCCGTCGCCGAACATCGCGTTGAAGATGTACGCCGCGTACTCCTGCCCGCGCACGAGGTCGAACGGCTCTGCCAGCCACTTCTCGATGTCGCTCTTCCACGTTTTTTCGCGCTCTTGATACTCTTTTAGGATGAACGCGTACTCGCCGGGGTTCCAGCCCGTGCTCGGCAGGCAGTATTTTTCGATCAAATCCTGGCGCTTGCGGAACCACCAGTTGTACTCGCTGTTGTGCCCGGAGGACTCGGTCACATAGTAGCCCAGCGCGAGATACATCTCGTTTCGCACGATTTCGGAGTTGTAGACCTCCTCGTTTTCGAGGATCGCCTTGCGGATCGCGGGGTACGCGTCCTTGCCGTTTACGAGAAACTCGGTGTAGAACGCCTGATGGTTGATGCCCGCGCAGGTGTACTCGTATTCGCCTTCCGCCGCGCCGATCCATTTTGCGAGCATGGACGCGGTGCCCTGCACAGAGTGGCACAGCCCGGTGGTCTTCATCTTCGGGAATTTTTCTTGGATCGTCCGGCATAGCATCGCCATGGGGTTGGTGTAATTCAAAAACACCGCGTCGGGGCAATAGCGGTCGATGTCGGCGGCGATCTCGAGCATGGGGTTGATCGTGCGCAGGTAGCGGAAAATGCCGCTCGGACCGCGCGTGTCGCCCACGTTTGTGTCCACGCCGTATTTCTTGGGGATGAGGATGTCATGCTGCCACACATCCAGCGCGCCTGCGAGGATCGTGCAGATCACGCCGTCCGCGCCGGTGAGCGCCTCTTGGCGATCCGTCGTGGCGACGATGGTCGCGGGGTAGTTTCCCTCCGCCGCGATGCGGTCAACCGCACGCTTGATGTAGGCGAGCCGCTCGGGGTCTACGTCCATCAGCGCAATCGTCGCATCGGAAAACGCAGGGAACGTTAAAATGTCGCGCACGAGCGCGCGGGTGAACCCGAAGCTGCCCGCGCCAATGAATGCAAATTTTTTAGGCATAGTGAATTAAACCTCCCGTATGTTACTCACATCGCTACAATTATAACAGCTTTCGCCGACAATTCAATGGGCAATCGGCGGATATGCCGGAAAAATAGGGCATATATTTTCTTGCCGGGAGGTTGAAATGCTGGATTTGGGGTTTCTACATCCCGATACGCGCGCCGCGGCGGAGCGGATGGGCGATCGGCTTTGCGAGATTCGATTGCGGGCGGATCGACCGGTGCAGCTGGTGGCATACGGCGGCGAGGATGTGCTGTGCGACGCAATCGGCGCGGTCGCGTTTCGGGAGACGGTGGCGTTTCTCATGGGTTACAGCCTGTATGCGTGTGAAGATGAGCTGGCGAGGGGCTATTTTACGCTGCCCGACGGGAGCCGCGCGGGGGTATGCGGCGCGTTCGCGGGCGCAGGCGCGGTAAAATCGGTCACGGAAATCGGATCAGTCTGCATCCGGATCGCGCGCGAGGCAAAGGGCTGCGCGGAAGGGATCATCGCGAATGTGGACGCGTCCGCGGGAACGCTCATCGTCTCACCTCCCGGTCTTGGCAAGACGACGATGCTCCGGGATGTCGCGCGGCTTCTGTCCGTCGGCGGGCGGCGCGTGTGCGTGATCGACGAGCGCG
>JBMNUA010000016.1:0-21146 GCA_050945995.1 Christensenellales bacterium | reverse complement strand
CGCCGGCGCGCAGTTTGAGGATGTGTATCTCACGCTGCAGGAGTATTTCGCAAAACCGGGGCGCGACGCGCGCCGCTGGGGGCAGCCGCTGTCCGCGCTGCTGGGCGCGCTGCGGGCGCAGCGCGAGCTGGGCGTCGCCGCAATCGGCGGCAAGGACTCTATGAGCGGGACATTCGAGCAATTGGATGTGCCGCCCACGCTCGTTTCCTTCGCGGTGACGACGGAGGACATCGGGCACATCTCATCCAACGAATTCAAGGGCGCAGGGCACCGCGTGGCGCTGATCGCGCCGGAATACGCGGCGGACGGGCTGCCGGACGCGCAGTCGCTCCTCTCGACGTATGAACGCGTCACCGCGCTATTGCGATCGGGCGAGGTCATAGCCGCGCACGCGCCAGGCTACGGCGGCTGCGCCGAGGCGATTTTCAAAATGGCAATCGGCAACCGCATCGGCTTTTCGTTCACCTGCAAATTAGAAACGCTGTTTTCGTACCGGTACGGCGGCTTCGTGGTGGAGTTCGCGGGCGCGGGCGATGAAGGGATCACGCTTGGGTATACCACGGACTGCGGCACGTTTACGCGTGCGGGCGCGGGGGTATCGCTCGACCGGCTGCTCGACATCTATGAAAACAAACTCGAGCCGGTGTTTTCCTGCAATATCCCCACCGTGGGTGAAGCAATCGACGCATATCGATATGAGGCGCGCGATTGGTCCGCGCCTGCGGTGAAGATCGCCCGCCCGCGCGTGCTCATCCCCGTGTTTCCGGGGACGAACTGCGAATATGAATCCGCAAAGGCTGTGGAAGCGGCGGGCGCGCGCGCGGACATCATGGTGATCAACAATCGTTCGAGTGAGGGCGTGGCGCGGTCGATCGAGCGGTTCGCGGATGCGATTGACGCGGCGCAGGCGATCTTCATCCCGGGCGGCTTCTCCGGTGGCGACGAGCCCGACGGCTCCGCCAAGCTCATCACCGCGTTTTTCCGAAACGATGCGATCCGCGCGGCGGTTGCGCGGCTGATGGACGAGCGCGGCGGGCTGATGCTGGGCATCTGCAACGGGTTTCAGGCGCTGATCAAGCTGGGGCTTGTCCCGTTTGGCAAAATCATAGATGCCGACGCGGATGTTCCGACGATTGCGCCAAACATCATCGGGCGGCATCAGTCGCGGTTGGTGCACACGCGCGTGGCGTCGAATTTGTCGCCATGGCTCAAGCGGATGCGCGTGGGCGACATCCGCACCATGCCGATTTCGCACGGCGAGGGGCGGTTGGTCGCGCGCGAGGATTTGATCGCACAGCTTGCGGCGAGCGGGCAGATCGCCACGCAGTACGTCGATTTGCACGGCGAGCCGACGGACGACATCCGATACAACCCAAACGGCTCGGCGCACGCGATCGAGGGCATCACGTCTCCCGATGGGCGGGTGCTGGGCAAGATGGGGCATGCCGAGCGCATCGGCGCGGGGCTGTACAAAAACGTGCCGGGCGAGAGTGATCTGCGGCTGTTTGAGGCGATGGTTCAGTACTTTCGCTGACGCTTGACTTGACAAACCGCGCGGATGCGTGTAAAATAACGGCAATCGAGCTTTAAGAGCGGTACAGAGATGCCGACAAGGTTGAGAAAAGCGCGGATACGCGGGCGGAAACTGCCTGTGCGGCGAGCCTTGTCGAGGGACAAGGCTCGTTTTGATTGGAGGGAGTTTGAATGAGAACGGTTTACAGATGCGCGCGCGTCCTCGTTGAAGATGCGCTTGTGCGGGCGGACATTCGCGTTGCGGGCGGCGTGATCGATGCGATTGGCGAGAACCTTTCGGGCGATGTGGTGATTGATTTGACGGATGTTACCGTCCTTCCCGGGCTTGTGGATGTGCATGTGCACCTTCGCGAGCCCGGGTTTTCTTATAAGGAGACGGTGCGCACGGGCAGCATGGCGGCGGCTGCGGGGGGATATACCGCCATCTGCGCCATGCCGAACCTCGCGCCCGCGCCCGACGGCATGGGCGCGCTGTACGAGCAGCTTTCTATCATCGAGCGCGACGCGGCGGTGCGCGTTGTGCCCTACGGGACGATCACGCGCGGGCGCGCGGGCGGGGTGATTTCCGACATGCGCGCGATGGCGGGGCGGGTCGCGGGCTTTTCCGACGACGGGAGCGGGGTGCAGGATGATGCCGTCATGCTCCGCGCGATGCGAGAGGCGCGCGCGCACGGCGCGATCATCGCCGCGCACTGCGAGGACGATACCATGATCCCCGCCGGCGCGTGCGTGCACGACGGCGCGTATGCGCGGGCGCATGGGCTTGTCGGCATACCGTCTGAAAGCGAATGGGCGATTTTGGCGCGCGACATCCGGCTGCTGCGCGCGGCGGGCGGAAAGTACCATGTGTGCCATGTATCGACAAAGGAGTCGGTGCGGCTGATCCGCGAGGCGAAGCAGGAGGGGCTCGACATCACCTGCGAGGTCGCGCCGCACTACCTCGCCTTTGACGATTCCATGCTCAAAGACGACGGCAGTTTCAAGATGAACCCGCCGATCCGCGCGCGGGCGGATCGCGAGGCGTTGATTGCGGGCGTGCTCGACGGCACGATCGACATGATTGCGACCGACCACGCGCCGCATGCGCCCGCGGAGAAGGCGGGCGGGCTGCGGAACGCTGTGATGGGCGTGGTCGGGCTGGAGTGCGCGTTTGCCGCGATGTACACGAAGTTTGTGGAAACCGGGCTTCTATCGCTCGAAGGGCTTGTGCGGCGGATGGCGACAAACCCCGGCGCGCGCTTCGGCTTGGGCGGCGAAATCCGCGTGGGCGGGCGCGCGGATTTCGCGGCGTTTGATTTGACGCGGGCGTGGACGGTAGATCCCGCGCGGTTTTACTCGATGGGGAAAAGCACGCCGTTTGCGGGCATGGCGCTCACAGGCATGTGCATGCGCACCGTCTGCGGCGGGCGCACGGTGTACGAGCGGGAGGTACGAGATTGAAACAGGGGCTATTTGAGATCATCTCCAATCGCGAGATTGCGAGAAACACCTATGAGATGCGGCTTGCGGGAGACGTGTCGGCGATCACCACGCCGGGGCAGTTTGTGAACATAAAACTCGATGGTCACTACCTGCGGCGACCGATGTCGGTATGCGATGTAGATGATGGCGCACTCACGATCATCTACAAGGCGGTGGGCAGGGGCACGACCGCGATGGCGCGCATGGGCGCGGGCGGGACGCTTGATTTGCTCACGGGGCTGGGCAACGGCTTTGATGTGTCAAAATCCCTGGAGCGTCCGCTTTTGATCGGCGGCGGGGCGGGCATACCGCCGCTGTATCTGCTCGCCAATCGGCTGCTGTCGGCGGGCGCGCGCCCGATCGCCATCCTTGGGTTCAACGAAAACGACGAGCGGTTCTACGAGGACAAATTTCAATCGCTCGGGATCGAGGTGCGCGTGTGTGTCGGCGGCGGTGCGCCGGGCTGCATCCGGGGCTTTGTGACCGACGCCATGCGCGAGGACGCGCCCTATGTGTTTACATGCGGACCGGAGGGGATGCTGCGCGCGGTGCATGATAAAGCGGGCGGCGGGCAGTTCAGCTTCGAGGCGCGCATGGGCTGCGGGTTCGGCGCGTGCTTGGGATGCAGCTGCCGCACGAAGTACGAAAACAAGCGCATCTGCGTAGACGGACCGGTGCTTGAAAGGGAGGAGATCGTATGGTAGACACGCGCGTGACGCTTCTTGGCATACCGCTTGACAACCCCATCATCCCCGCAAGCGGCACGTTCGGCTTCGGGCGCGAGTACGCTGCGCTCTACGACATCAACCGGTTGGGCAGCTTCTCCTTCAAGGGCACGACGCTTGAGCCGCGCGCGGGCAACCCCGCCCCGCGCATCGCCGAGGGCGCGGGCGTGATGCTAAACGCCGTGGGGCTCGAAAACCCCGGCGCGGCGCGCGTGATCGCGGAGGAATTGCCCGCGCTGCGGGCGCGCTTTCACAAGCCGGTGATGGCGAATGTGAGCGGCTTTTCCGTCGAGGAATATGTGACCGTGGCGCGCATGTTCGACAAGGAGGAGCAGGTCGGTTGGCTTGAGATCAACATCAGCTGCCCGAACGTCGAGCGCGGCGGGCTCGCCTTTGGCACGACGCCCGAGGGCGCGGCGGGCGTGACGCGCGCGGTGAAGCGCGCGGTGACAAAGCCGATCATCGTCAAGCTCTCGCCGAACGTGGGGGACATCTGCGCGATTGCCGCCGCGTGCGAGGAGGCGGGCGCGGACGGCTTGAGCCTGATCAACACATTGCTCGGGATGCGGCTGGACATCGCGCGCAGAAAACCGCTGCTCGGAAACCGCATGGGCGGCATCTCCGGCGCGGGCATCCTGCCGCTCGCCCTGCGGATGGTGTACCAGGTGTACGAGGCGGTGCGCATCCCGATTGTGGGGACGGGCGGTGTATCGAGCGCGGAGGACGCGCTGGAGATGATGCTCGCGGGGGCGACGGCGGTCGGGGTGGGCGCTGCAAATTTGATCAACCCGTATGCGTCGCTGGAGATTGTGGACGAGCTGCCGCGGGCGATGGCGAAATACGGCATACGAAACTTAAACGACATCATCGGAGGTGCGCATTGATGGGAAAAGACGTGATCATCGCATGTGATTTCAGCACGCGCGGGCAGGTGAACGAATTTTTATCGCGGTTTGGCGAGAAAAGACCGTTTGTGAAAATCGGCATGGAGCTGTACTACGCGGAAGGGCCGCAGATCGTGCGCGATCTAAAGGCGCGCGGACACAAGATCTTCCTCGACCTCAAGTTGCACGACATCCCGAACACCGTAAAAAAGGCGATGGCGGTGCTCGCGGGGCTTGGGGTGGACATGACGAACCTGCACGCGGCGGGTACGCGCCAGATGATGGAGGCGGCGCGCGAGGGGCTGAACGAGGGGGGCGGGGCGGACACGATATTGATCGCGGTGACGATGCTCACCTCGGTCAGCGACGCCGCCATGCGCGCGGAGTTGCGCATCGACCGCCCGGTCTCCGAGATCGTGATGCGCTACGCCGAAAACGCGAAGTCCGCGGGACTTAACGGCGTGGTGTGCTCGCCGCTCGAGGCGGGCGCGGTGCACAGTGCCTGCGGCGCGGAATTTTTGACCGTGACGCCGGGCGTGCGGTTTGCGGGCGGCGAGGCGGGCGATCAATCGCGCATCGCCACCCCGGCGGGTGCGCGCGCGCTGGGCTCGGATTACATCGTGGTCGGTCGTCCGATCACGGCGGCGGACGATCCGCTCGCGGCGTATGCGCGCTGCATGGACGAATTTGTGGGAGGTTGACGACATGAAACGATTGATTGCGAAGGATTTACTGTCGATCCGCGCGGTGTTCTTCCGCCCGGACGAGCCCTTTCTCTGGGCGAGCGGCATCAAAAGCCCCGTCTACTGCGACAACCGGCTCACGCTCTCGGACGTGCGGGTGCGCGGGGATGTGGAGCGCGGTTTGGCGGAGATCGTGCGCGCACATTATCCTACCGCGCAGGCGCTGTTTGGCACGAGCACCGCGGGCATCGCGCATGCGGCGATTGCCGCGCACTTGCTCGAACTGCCGATGAGCTATGTGCGCGGGGGCGAAAAGGCGCACGGGCGGAAAAATAGGATCGAGGGCAGGTTGGACGCGGGGCAGAAGGTGGTCGTGATCGAGGACCTTATCTCGACGGGCGGCAGCGTCGTGGACGTGGTGGAGGCGCTGCGCGAGGCGGGCGCGGAGGTGCTGGGCATCGCGAGCATCTTCACCTACGGCATGCAAAAGGGGATTGCGCGGCTGCGCGAGGCGGGCGTTTCAAACGTGAGCTTGACGGATTTTGACACCGTCGCCGCGGTCGCCGCCGAGGAAGGCTACATCGCCGTGCCGGATGTCGCGCGGTTGATCGCGTTTCGGGACGATCCGGCGGACGAGCGCTGGATCGAGGGCGCGCGATGAACGGGCTGATCGACATCATGCAGCTGGACGCGGCGCAGATCGACGCGCTGATCGCGCGCGCCTGCGACATCATCGAAAATCCGAAGAAATACGCGCAGGCATGCCGCGGCAAGACGCTCGCCTGCCTGTTTTTCGAGCCGTCCACGCGCACGCGGCTGAGTTTCGAGGCGGCGATGTACGAATTGGGCGGCAATGTGCTGGGCTTTTCGGAGGCGCAGAGCTCGTCCGCGGCGAAGGGCGAGAGCGTGTCGGACACCGCGCGCACCGTCGCCTGCTACGCCGACATCATCGCGATGCGCCACCCGAAGGAGGGTGCGCCGCTGGTGGCGGACATGCGCGCGGACATCCCGGTGATCAATGCGGGCGACGGCGGGCACAACCACCCCACGCAGACGTTGGCGGATCTTCTGACGATCTGGCGCGAGAAGGGGCGGCTGACCGGGATGACGATCGGGCTGTGCGGCGACTTGAAATTCGGGCGCACGGTGCACTCACTCATCTCCGCGATGGCGCGCTACGCGGGCATCCAATTTGTGCTGATCTCGCCGGAGGAGCTGCGCGTGCCGGAGTATCTGATCAACAATGTACTGCGCTCGAGCGGCGCGCAGTACCGCGAATCGCGCGCGCTGGAAGCGGAGCTTGCGAACCTTGACATCCTATACATGACGCGCGTGCAGCGCGAGCGGTTCTTCAACGAGGCGGACTACATCCGCCTGAAGGACAGCTACATCCTGACGCCCGAAAAGCTGGGCTGCGCGAAACCGGATTTGGCGATCCTGCACCCGCTGCCGCGCGTAAACGAGATTGCCGTTTCGGTGGACGACGATCCGCGCGCCTGCTATTTCAAGCAGGTGCGGTACGGAAAGTACATCCGCATGGCGCTGATTCTAAAGCTATTGGGGGTGGAAGTATGATCATCGGGGAGATCGTGAGCGGCATTGTGCTCGACCACATCACCGCCGGGCGGGGGATGGACATCTACCGGATCTTGGGGCTTGACGAGATGGCGTGCACGGTGGCGATGATTAAAAATGCGCAGTCCACGAAGATGGGGCGCAAGGACATCATCAAGATCGGCGAGGTGATCGAGCTCGATTTTACAATACTCGGCTATATCGATCCGGGGATTACCGTTAATATAATAGAGGGCGGATCGATCGTAAAGCGCGAGCGGCTGACATTGCCCGAGACGGTTTCGGATGTGATCCGCTGCAAGAACCCGCGCTGCGTCACATCGACCGAGCAGGAGCTGGCGCATCGATTCATTCTCAGCCCGACGGACGAGAAATACCGCTGCTTTTACTGCGAGGCGCTCGCGCCGAAGACCTGACACGCGCGGCGGTGTTTTGAACAAAAGAACGGGAGGCGCGGCATGCGCATTGTGATCAAGGTGGGGACATCCACCATCGCCCACGCGACGGGCATGATGAACATACGGCACATCGAGGAGATGTGCAAGGTGATGAGCGATTTGAAAAATGCGGGGCACGAGGTGATCGTGGTGTCCTCCGGCGCGATCGGCATGGGCGTGGGCAAGCTCGCGCTCGGAAAGCGTCCCTGCGACATGCCCACCAAGCAGGCTGCTGCGGCGGTCGGGCAGGTGGAATTGATGTTTACCTACGACAAATTATTTGGCGAGCACAACCATACCGTCGCGCAAATTCTCATCACCGGGCCTGACATGCAGGACGCGGGCAGGTATCGCAACTTCTTAAACACTATCAGCCGGCTGCTTGAGTTGGGGGCGCTCCCGATCATCAACGAAAACGACACGGTTTCAACCGAGGAGATCGGCATCGGGGAGAACGACACGCTCGGCGCGATCGTGTGCGTGGGCGTGCACGCTGATTTATACATCATCCTCTCGGACATCGACGGGCTGTACACCGCCGACCCGCATGTCGATCCGGACGCGAAGCTCATCCCCGTGGTCGAGCGGATCACGCCGGAGGTGATGGCGCGCGCGGGCGGCACGGGCTCTGCGCTCGGCACGGGCGGCATGGCGACGAAACTCAAGGCTGCGATGCTCACGACGCAGGCGGGCTGCGATATGGTGATCGTCAACGGCGCGCATCCGCAGCTTTTGTACGATGTGGTGGCGGGCGAGCCCGTCGGCACGCGGTTTATCGGAAGGAGGGGGGAGCATGACG
This sequence comes from Christensenellales bacterium, assembly GCA_050945995.1. GTDB lineage: Bacteria > Bacillota > Clostridia > Christensenellales > Aristaeellaceae > RUG11247. Next base: position 13,049 of record JBMNUA010000016.1, on the reverse strand, counting down.
ACCCATGAGATTCTGACGCGCGCGCGCGAGGCGAAGCGCATTGGCATGACAAATGATATGCGAAACGCTGCGCTGCATGCGATGGCGGATCAGCTGCTCGCGCGCAAAGGCGAAATCCTCGCCGCGAACGCGCGCGATGTCGAGGCGGCACAGGGGAAATTATCGGATGCGATGATCGACCGGCTGCGGCTGGACGATGCGCGGATCGAGGGCATGGCGCGGGGGGTGCGCGATGTCGCCGCGCTCGAGAGCCCGGTGGGTAAAATCGAGCGCGAGGTGGCGCGCCCGAATGGGCTTGTGATCGAGAAGCGGCGCGTGCCGTTCGGCGTGGTCGCGATCATCTACGAATCGCGCCCGAATGTGACAAGCGACGCGGCGGCGCTTGCGATACAGAGCGGGAATGTGTGCGTGCTGCGCGTGGGCAGGGAGGCGTTTTTCTCCGCCGCCGCGATTGTGGACGCGCTGCGCGAAGGGCTGATGCGCGCGGGCGCGAACCCGGATTATATCAATCTGATCACCGATACGAGCCGCGAGAGCGCGAATGAGTTGATGCGCGCGAGCGGGTATGTGGATCTGCTCATCCCGCGCGGCGGGGCGGGGCTGATCCGTGCGGTGGTTGAGAACGCGACCGTGCCCGTGATCGAGACGGGGACGGGCATCTGCCATGTGTATGTCGATGAAGCTGCCGATCTTGCGATGGCTGCGGCGATTGTCGATAATGCAAAGACGAGCCGACCGTCGGTTTGCAACGCCGCGGAGGTGCTGCTCGTGCACACTGGCGTGGCGGAGGAGTTTTTGCCGAAGATCAAGGCGCGGATGCCGGGCGTCGAGCTGCGGCTGTGTCCGCGCGCCGCGCGGGTGATCGGCGGCGTGCCCGCGACGGATGAAGATTTCGACACCGAGTTTCTCGATCATACAATGGCTGTGAAAATCGTGGATTCCTTGGAAGACGCGATTGCGCACATCGCCAGCCATTCCACCGGGCATTCCGACGCCATCGTCACGGGTGATGCGCGCGCCGCGGAGCGGTTCACCGCCGAGGTCGATTCCGCCGCGGTGTATGTCAACGCGTCCACGCGGTTTACCGATGGCGGCGAGTTCGGGCTGGGCTGCGAGATGGGCATCTCCACCCAGAAGCTGCACGCGCGCGGACCGATGGGGCTGGAGGAGCTGACCACCTATAAGTATGTGATTTGCGGGGATGGTCAGGTTCGGTAGACGGGGGATGGGTAGAATAGAGACCGACGCTCCGGGATGCAATCCCGGAGCGTCGAATTCTACCGTGATAAGAGGGATTATAGAAGCAATATTCATGAGCAAAGGTGAATGCCCCAAGCCAACTAACACCGCGCATTCGTCGCGTTGGGGTTGAGCCCTCAACGCGACGACGGCAAAACATCATATACTCACCTGCAAAGGGATTTTCAAGGGATGCATCCCTTGAACGGGGTTCGAGGTCAGCGCCCCCGAACGTTCTCCCTTAGCGCATCTGTCAAACGCCGCGCATTCGTTGCGTTGGGGTTGGGTCCCCAACGCGACGACGACAAAACATTAAATACCCACCCGCAAAGGGATTTTCAAGGGATGCATCCCTTGAACGGGGGTTCGGGGGCAGCGCCCCCGAACGTTTCCCCGTGTGCTCTACCGCCTCCACTTGTCGATGAGCGATAGTATCTGCCCCTCGAACTTGGCGAGCTCCTTGTTCGCCATGCCCTTCGCGTCCTGTGCGACATCGGATAGCCGCGCCGCTGCCGCCATAAGCTTGCGGTGCGCCTGCAGCGCGCGATCCGCCTTGCGCGGCGGCTTCGCACCGACACGCACGCCTTGGGTGACGATCTCCGGCTCGCCGGTGATCAGGTCGTAGGCGGTGCCGCTGTACGGCGCGACCGCCTCGTAGTTGTGCTCGTCGATCAAATGCTCGGTGAACGCGGTGCACGCGTCGTCGTCGCCGTGGATGACGAAGATCAGCTCGGGTCTGCGCTTCATGCCCTTGAGCCAGTTGACGAGCCCGGGTCGGTCAGCGTGCCCGCTGGTATCGACGAGCGCGGCGATTTCGCATTTGACGGTGATGTCCTCGCCGAATAGCCGCGCGCGCTTCGCGCCGTCGAGCAGCGCGCGCCCGAGCGTGCCGGGGGTCTGGAAGCCCGCGAAGAGCACGAGGCACTCCGGTCGCCAGAGGTTGTGTTTGAGATGGTGGCGAATGCGCCCCGCCTCGCACATGCCGCTGGCGGAGAGGATCACCTTGGGGGTCGGGTCAAGGTTGATCGCCTTGGATTCGTCGGCTGTCTGCGAGATGTTGAGGTTGGAAAACCAGATGGGATTAACGCCCGCCTCGATGAGCGCGCGCATATCGTCGCCGAGCGTCGCGGGGTTGGTTTGAAGGAGCACGCTCGTCGCGGCTTCGGCGAGCGGGCTGTCGAGGTATACCGGGAAATCGGCGTGCCCGGAGACGAGCCCGCGTGACTTGATCTCGCGGATGTAGTAGAGCACCTCCTGCGCGCGCCCGACGGCGAAGGTGGGGATGACCACGTTCCCGCCGCGGTCGAAGGTGCGCTGCAGGTGCGCGGCGAGCGCGGAGACGTAATCGGTGCCCCGCTTTTCGTGCTCGCGGTCGCCGTAGGTGGACTCGATCACCACGAAATCCGCGCCCTCGATGGGCTCGGGATCGCGCAAAAACGGGCGCGAGAGATTCCCGACGTCGCCGCTGAAAGCGATGGAGCGCGTCACGCCGTCCTCGGTCAGCCAGATTTCGATGGAGGACGCGCCGATCAGATGCCCGGCGTTTGTGAACCGAATTTCAAAATGCTCGCTGATGCGCAGCTTTTCGCCGTACCTGCACGGGCGCAGGTGCTTGAGCAGCCCCTCGACATCCGCCATGGAGTAGATCGGCTCGACCTCGGGCTCGCCCGCGCGCCGCCCCTTGCGGTTTTGCCACTCGGCCTCAAATTCCTGGATGCCCGCGGAATCGCGCAGCATGATATCGCAGAGGTTGCAGGTGGCGTCGGTGGCGTAGACCTTCCCCCGAAACCCGTTTTTGTAAAGGAGGGGGAGGTTGCCGGAATGGTCGATGTGCGCGTGGGTGAGCAGCACCGCGCCGATTTTTGCGGGGCTGACGGGTATGGACTGCGTGACGAACAGGTCTTTGCCCTGCTCCATGCCGCAGTCGATGAGCAGCCGCTCGCCGCCGACCTCGAGCAAGGTCATGCTGCCCGTCACCTCGTGCGTCGCGCCGAGAAATGTCACTTTCATAATCGTATCTCCTTACAAAGACGCGGGAGCCGGAACGGCCCCCGCTTGGTCGTTTATAAATTCAACTTTTGTTCAACTGGCATCACGAAGATGGTCGCCCCGCCGATTTTCGTCTCCACGGGGTAGACGACGTGCATGCCCGTCTCCATCGCGTAGGGGTAGGACGGCAATGTAACCTTGCGCGTTTTGCAGGTTTCGCGGATGAGCATCAGCGCCTCGTCCAGCCGGTCGTCCTCCACGCCCAGCATGAGCGTGGTGTTGCCCGTGCGGAGAAATCCGCCCGTGGACGCGAGCTTTGTGGCGCGAAAACCCTCTTTCATCAGTTTGTTGAGCAGCGCCCGTTCGTCGTCATTCTGTATGATTGCGATGATCATTTTCATCTCCGCACACTCCCTTCCGTTTAAGCTCCGCCGGCGACGAGCCCCTTGACCAGGTCAACCGCGTCGGGTTCGCCGACAAATATGATGCTGTCCCCGTCGTACAGCTCGGCATCCGGTCCGGGCGACAGGATCACACGCTTGCCGCGCCGTATCCCGATGATGGTTGCGCCCGTCGTCTGCCAGAACTGCAATGTCCCAATGCTCTTTCCTACGAGCGTGGAGCCGGGTGCGATGATCTCTTCGTAATAGGGCATTTGCGTGCGCGTGGTCTGGCGCGCGCGCGTCATCTCCGAGGCGATGTCCAATATCTCCAGACTCAGGTCGCCCTGCCTTGACACCAGCTCCCTGAAACGCATTTCCAATCCCTTGCGCTCCTCCTCTCCTCTGCGGCTTTCGATGTACCGCTTCGCGCTGTCCCGCGATATAGCATATACGCCGCTGCCCGCATGTATTGCGACGACCTTCATATCCGATAGAAGTTTTAGCGCCCGCCGGATCGTCTCGGGGGAAACGCCGTATTCTGAGGCGAGCAGCGACCGTCCCGACATCTTTCGGCGGACGGGAATCTCGCCCGCCGCTACACGCGACGCAATATCGTATGCGATGCGCTGATACTGGGGCAACTCCGGGGCGTTCATGGCGCAAGCCTCCTATCTTCGTAAGGTCTATGTAAAAAATCGGTGGTTTGAGGGCTGTATTGTTAAATCCAGTATAAACCAACAACCGCCGCATGTCAAGCGATGTGGCGGTTGTTGACGGAATGTTCATACTTTCGTAAGCGCCTTAGAGGATGGGGCGCACCTTGCGCAGGTATTCGCGCCGGACGAGAAGCGCCGATGCCGCCGCCGCGCCCAACTCCGCGATCCAGAAGGCGTACCATATCGACTCGATGCCAAGCGTGTGCATCAGCAAATACGCCGTGGGGATGAGCAGCACGAGTTGGCGCAGGAGCGCGCCGAGCATGTTCAGCATGCCGTTGCCCAGCCCCGCGCACGCAAAGCCCGAGACGACCGTCAATGACATCGGGATAAAGGTCACGCCGATGATGCGAAGTGCGGGCACGCCCAAGCGCAGCATCTCGCCCTCCGCGCGGAACAGGTGCAGGATTTCGCGCGGGAAGACCGTGAACAGGATCGTTCCGACCGCCATGATCGCCGCGCCCGCGAGGATCGCGATTTTATACGCCGAGACGACCCGCCGCCCCTGCCGCGCGCCCGCGTTGTAGCCGATGATCGGGATCAGCCCCTGCGCGAGCCCGCTGACGGGCATGTAGACGAAACTTTGCAGCTTATAATACACGCCGAACAGCGCGACCGCGGCGGTCGAGCCGGCGAGCAGGCGGTTCATGCTCACGAGCATCAGACTGGAGGTGGTCTGTACGACCATGGTCGGCAGCCCCACGCGGTAGATGCCGCGGATCACGGAGAAGTTGAGCCGGAAGCGGCGCAGCGAGATCTGCACATCCGGGTTTTTTAAGTAGTTGAGCAGAAGCGCCAGCGCCGCCGCGGAATATTGCCCCACGACGGTTGCGATCGCCGCGCCGCGCACGCCCATCGCCGGCAGCCCGAACCAGCCGAAGATGAGGATCGGATCGAGCACGATGTTGACGACCGCGCCCAACAGCTGCGCGAGCATGGACAAAAGCGTGTTGCCCGTCGCCTGCAAAAACCGCTCCGCCATGATGGCGATGAAAATGCCCTGCGAGAAGATCAGGCAGATGCGCAGGTATTCGGCGCCCATATGCGCGATCTGTGCATCGTTTGTGAACGGGGCGATGAACGCGTCCACCCCCACAAAGCCAAAGACGACGAACAGCCCGGAGCTTACAATGGCAAGGATCAACCCGTGCACCGCCACCGCGCGCACTTGATCTTCGCGCCCCTCGCCCAAGCGGCGCGAGAGCAGCGCGTTGACGCCCACGCCCGTGCCCACGGCGACCGCGATCATGAGGATCTGCGCCGGGAAGGCGATGCCCGTCGCGGCGAGCGCGCCCTCGCCGATGCGGGAGAGATAGATGCCGTCCACGATGTTGTACAGCGCTTGCACGAGCATGGAGAGCATCAGCGGCAGCGAGATGCGCGCCACCAAACGCCCCATCGGCATATGCGCCAGTTTGCTTGCGCGTTCAGTCATGCTCTCGCCGCCTTTCGCGTCCATGCCGCTGACCGCAGCCGCGCCCGCCGCGCCCGCGCCCACCGCGCCAGCCGCCGCCCGGGTGCGGCAGATTCGTTTCCAGGTGCGCGTTCAGGCGGTCGATCAGCGCGCGAAGCTGCGCCTTTTCCTCCGCAGAGAAGCAGTTGAATATCCCCGAAAGCTGTTCCTCGCGCGCGCCCTCCTGCTCCTGCGCGACGCGCCGCCCCGCCTCGGTCAGGTGCACCCGCACCATGCGCCGATCCGCCTCGCTCGCGCGCCGCTCGATCAGCTCCGCCGCCTCGAGCTTGCCCAGCACCTCGCTCAAAGTGCCGGAGCGCACATCGACGATGTCCTGCATCTCGCGCTGGGTGATGCCGTCGCGCTCGAGCAGTATGGAGAGCAGCCGCCCCTGCCCGGCGCGCCCGTCCGTCATGCGGTGCAGGTGATGCCCGCACAGCCGCATGGCGGAGTACAGTTCCCGGTCAAACATCATCTTCACGTTCCTTTATTTTGTATTTAATCCGAGTATACGCATGGCGGGGACGAATGTCAAGGTACCGTGTAAACTTTTACAATGGCGGGATGTTGCGAAGCTGCGCGGGCGCTGGCATTATTTTGCGAAATGAGGAGGAGCGATCCGATGAGGATGGACAAAAGCGTTGAAAAAGGTTAAGATGGCATGCAGTATGGACGGATATTGGGGAACATCAATGACATGCACACGGGGGGATATCGATGGCCAAGCTGACGACGCAGGAGCGCCTGAGGAGAATGTACGAGCACCGCGATGCGGACCGCGTGCCGATCATGGACTCGCCCTGGAGCGAGACGATCGAGCGCTGGGTGGGGGAGGGGATGCCCACCAAGGATTACATCAGCCATTTCGATCTCGACAAGACGGCGTATATCAGCACCGACAATTCGCCGCGGCTGCCCGAGGAGATCATTAGCGAGGACGACGAGCACATCATCCGCACCACGCGGTGGGGCGCGACCACGCGCACCTACAAGAATTTGACCACCACGCCCGAGCATTTGGGGTTTTCGATCACCACGCCCGAGGATTGGGAGAAGATCAAGCCGCGCATGGCGCCCTCCGACGACCGGATCCCGTGGGACATGCTCAAAAAGAATTACAAGACATGGCGCGAGGAGGGGCGGTGGATCACGGGCGGGCTGTGGTTCGGCTTTGACATCACGCACTCCTACATGGTGGGCACGGAGACCATGTTGATGGCGATGCTCGAGGAGCCCGAATGGGTGGAGGACATGTTCAACCACCAGTTGGACGTATCCATCGCGATGCTCGAGCGCATATGGGACGCGGGCTACACCTTTGACGAGGTGCATTGGTACGACGACATGGGTTACAAGGAGGCGCAGTTCTTCTCCATGCGCGTGTACCGCGAGCTATTAAAGCCCGTGCACAAGCGCGCGATCGACTGGGCGCACGCGCATGGCTGCGTCGCGCGGCTGCACAGCTGCGGGCAGATCACACCGTTTGTGCCGGAACTTGTCGAGATTGGATTGGACGGCTTAAATCCGCTTGAGATCAAGGCGGGCGTCGATCCCGCGGCGCTGAAGGCGCAGTACGGCGATAAGCTATTGTTCCACGGCGGCATCAACGCCGTGCATTGGGACAAGCCCGAGATCATCACCGCGGAGATCGAGCGCGTGGTGCCGATCATGAAAGAAAACGGCGGCTACATCTTCGCATCCGACCACTCGATCCCGCCGCATGTGAGCCTTGCCGATTTCACGCGCATCATCGAAACCCTGAAGCGCGTGGGGAGCTACTGAGGCGGGCGCGGGCGCGCGCACCGGCAACCTGCATCGATACCACCGAAAACTTCAGGCATTGACAGTTTTCCTGCCGCATGTTACAATATCGACAAAATTGTAAAAATGGGCATAGGTGTGATATCGATGCAGGTTACGATCAAGGATATCGCGCGCGCCTTGGGCCTGTCGCCGGCTACGGTATCACTTGCGCTCAATGATAGCCCGATGGTGAATCCCGATACGGCAAGAAGGGTAAGGTCAGAGGCAAATCGCGTCGGTTATGTACCAAATCAGTACGCGCGGGGGCTTGCGCGCGGCAGGAGCGGGATCATCGCGCTCATCGTGCCGGAGATACGAAACGATTATTTTGCGTCCATGGTCGATTACGCGACGGAGGCGTCGAAGCAATCAGGTTACGATCTCGCGGTATACATATCCAACGAATCGTTTGACGACGAAAAGCGAATCTTCCGAAAACTTTTGCAGCAGAATGTCGAGGCGGTGATCGTCGCGCCCGTCAGCAAGCCGCCAAGGGACAGGGAGTACATGGCGTGGATGCAGTCCTGCGGGCTGCCGATCGTGTTCGCCTCCTCAAAATATGTGGAGGTTGACGCGCCGTGCGTGATGTGTGATTTGACCGACGGCATGCGCATGCTCACCCAGCACCTGTGCGAGCAGGGGTTTCGGCGCATCGCGCTGCTCACGGGGCCCACGGGCGTTTACACGTTCGAATTGCGCGAGGCGGGCTACCGCGCGGCGCTCACGCGCTACGCGCTTTCGCCCGAGACGCACCGCGTGCAGCACGCGGGCTATCGCGAGGCGTTTGACTGCGCCTACAACATGGGGGAATTGCCCGACGCGCTGATCTGCGTCAACGACATCACCGCGCTCGGCGCGCTCAACGCCATGATCGCGCGCGGTGTGCGCGTGCCGGACAAAATCCGCATCGCGGGGTTTGACGACTGCGTATATTCGCAGGTTGCGGCGGTGCCGATGACGACGGTGAGCCAGGATGTGCGTGAGATCGTAGAGAAAGCGCTTGTCATGGCGCGGATGCGGATTGAGGACGCGTCGAAGCGGATTGCGGACGAGCGGATTTCCTGCTCATTGATCACCCGCCGATCGACCTCGGTTCTATAGCCTTTGAAGCGCGATGACACATAAAAACGGTTTATGGGCAAAAAGGGTATTGACAAACCGCCGCCAATGCGGTAATATATTTCATGTCGCCATAAACGCGACCGGGGAGAGCCTGGGAGCATAGCTCAGTTGGGAGAGCACTTGCCTTACAAGCAAGGGGTCACAGGTTCGAGCCCTGTTGCTCCCACCACATGGTCCGGTAGTTCAGTTGGTTAGAATGCCAGCCTGTCACGCTGGAGGTCGAGGGTTCGAGCCCCTTCCGGATCGCCATACGCCTTGGTAGCTCAGTCGGTAGAGCATGTGACTGAAAATCACAGTGTCGGTGGTTCAATTCCGCCCCAAGGCACCATAATAAGCGGTAGTAGCTCAGTTGGTAGAGCGCCACCTTGCCAAGGTGGAGGTCGCGAGTCCGAGTCTCGTCTACCGCTCCATTTTTTTGCGGCACGGTGCCATCGCCAAGCGGTAAGGCAAAGGTCTGCAAAACCTTTATCCCCGGTTCAAATCCGGGTGGCACCTCCATGAAGGGCCTGTCACGTTGTGGCGGGTTTTTCTCTTTTTTGGCGCCCTTATTCGCGCGGATTTGACAGCGTTTGGACATTTACTCAAGTTTTACTCAAACGATACGCGGCGCGGATATATGAAAATGATTCGCTGGCTTACCATAATACGCAAGTCGGGTGACGAAGCCCGACGCAAGCGAGGTACATGCGATGGATACCACAAAGCGCCTCGTGGGATTGATCAAGCCGTACCGTTGGCAGGTCGTATCCGCGATGGCAATGCAGCTTCTGGTGATCATAAGCCGTATGATCGCTCCACTCGTCCAACGTTCCATCATCAACAACGTCATACCGAACCGCGCGCTCGATCGGCTGGGCCCGCTTTGCGCGCTGCTGATTGCGCTGGTCATCGTGCGCGCGGCGGGCAACTACCAGCGCGGTTTGCAGCTCGAACGCGTGTCGCAGGACGTGGTATACGACCTGCGCACGAGACTGTACCGCCACATGCAGAGCCTGCCGTACCAGTTCTACGACAAGCACCGCATTGGCGAGATCATGTCGCGCATGACGGGCGACATCGAGGGCGTGCGCAACCTGATCGCCGGCGGGCTCGTCACCATCTTCGACAACCTGTTAAACTTTATTGGCGCGCTGTTCTTTTTGTCCTTTTTGAGCTGGGAGCTGATGCTTTCGCTGCTTATCTTCGCGCCGATCCTCGCCGTCACGGCGTGGAAGTTCCGCGCGAGGATCCACCCCGCGTTTGTTGACATCCGCGAGCAGAACGCGGTGCTCAACACCCGCACGCAGGAGAACCTTGCGGGGATGCGCGTGGTGAAGGCGTTCGCGCGCGAGCCCTATGAATTTGACGAGTTTGTCAAAGACAACCGAAAGCTGCTCGGGATGAACCTGAAGGCGACTTGGATTTGGTCGGACTTTGTGCCGCTGATGGAGCTATTGAGCGGGCTGTGCACGCCGGTGATGCTGATTGTGGGCGCGGCGCTTACATTAAACGGCAGGATGGACATCGGCACGCTCGTGGCAGTCAACGGCTATGTGTGGCTGATCACGAACCCCATGCGACAGCTTGCCAACATCGTAAACATGGTGACAAACGCCGTGACATCCGCGGAGAAGCTGTTTTATTACATCGATTTCGGCGCGGCGATCCGCGACAAGCCGGACGCTGCCGCGCCCGACGCGTATACGGGCAGGGTGGAGTTCGACCATGTGTATTTTGCATACGGCGATCATCCGGTGCTCAAGGACATCACATTCACCGCCGAGCCGGGGCAGACCATTGCCGTGATGGGCGCGACGGGTTCGGGCAAGAGCACGCTGACGCTGCTTCTCGGCAGGTTCTATGATGTCAGCCGCGGTTCGGTGAAGATCGACGGCGTGGACGTGCGCGACCAGCCGATGAAGAAGCTGCGCGAGAAAATCGGTTATGTACCGCAGGAGACGTTTTTGTTCTCCGACACGCTGGCGGACAACATGCGCTTCGGGCATCCTGATGCGGAGATGGCGCGCGTGGAGGCGGCTGCGGACGTCGCGCAGGCGACCGAGTTCGTGCGCGACATGCCCGAGGGCTACGAAACCGTGGTGGGCGAGCGCGGCATGGGGCTGTCCGGCGGGCAGAAGCAGCGCACGGCGATTGCGCGCGCGGTGCTGACCGACCCTGCGATCCTCGTGATGGACGATTCCACATCCGCCGTGGACATGGAGACGGAGTATGTGATCCAGCAAAAATTGCAGGATGTGCTGCGCGGGCGCACGACGTTTATCATCGCGCACCGCATCTCCTCGGTCAAAAACGCGGACATGATCCTCGTGCTTGACGACGGGGAGATCGCCGAACGCGGCACGCACAAGGAGCTTCTCGCGATGGGCGGCATCTACCACCGCATGGTGCAGGATCAATACCGCGACCTTGACTCAGTCAAACCGAAGGGGGGCGCGTGATCATGGCGAGAATACTCAGGCAGATTGACGACGAGGCGCTCGAGCGGCCGTTTGACAAAGGGCAGTTCGTCAAGCTCATTCACTACTTAAAGCCCTACCGCGCGAAGATTGCGGCGGCGCTGCTGCTCATGGTCGCGGCGACGCTCTGCTCGCTCGGCGCGACATATCTGTTGAGCCATGCGATTGCGGAGCTTGAGCTTGCGCGCGCGGACAAGCTGCCCTATTTGATCGGCGGCATGATCGTCGCGGCGGGGATCGGCGCGCTCTGCACGCGCTACCGCGTGCGGCTGATGGATCATTCCGGGCGCAGCGCGCTGGCGCAGTTGCGCGAGGACTTGTTCCAGCACATCCAGGGGCTCTCGTTCTCGTTTTTCGATACGCGCAGCGCGGGAAAGATCCTCGTGCGCGTGATCAACGACGTGAACTCCCTCAACGATTTGTTCACGAACGGCATTGTGAACGTGCTGGTGGACTGCATGACGCTGGTGCTGTTGATCGGCATCATGCTGTTTGTGAACTGGAAATTGACGCTAATTTCGATGTGCATCATGCCGCTTCTTGTGTTTATCATGTTCAAGCTCAAGCGCGTGATGCGGATGCGCTGGCAGATGGTGCGGATCAAGACCTCGAACATGAACGGGTATCTGCACGAATCACTCGCGGGGATGCGCGTGACGAAGGCGTTCGTGCGCGAGGACGAAAATTACGCGGCGTTCAAGGACGTAAACGACGACATCCGAAGCAGTTGGATGCGCGCGATACAGATCAACAACGCCTTCTGGCCCGCGCTTGATTTCACGGGCACAATCGGCACGGTGCTGGTGTACTACTTCGGCATCCGCATGATGGGCGGGACGCAAAACCCATTGACGCTCGCGAGCCTGTTGCTCATATTGTGGTATCTCGGCAGGTTCTGGGAGCCGCTGAACACGATCTCCAATTTCTACAACTCGATACTGTCCGCGATGGCGTCCGTCGAGCGCATTTTCGAGATCATGGAGACGCAGCCGGAGATTCGCGACGCGGAGGACGCTTTCGCGCTGCCGCCGGTGGAAGGGCGCGTGGAATTTCAGAACGTCGATTTCTGGTATTCGCCCGAGAAGGTGGTGCTGGAGGACGTTTCATTCTCCGTCGAGCCCGGGCAGACGATCGCGCTGGTCGGACCGACGGGGGCGGGCAAGTCCACCATCGTCAACTTGATCAGCCGATTTTACGAGGTGCGCGGCGGGGCGGTGAAGGTGGACGGGCACGATGTGCGCGATGTGACGCTGCGCTCGCTGCGCGAGCAGATGAGCGTGATGATGCAGGACAGCTTCATCTTCTCGGGAACGATCATGGACAACATCCGCTACGGGCGATTGGATGCCACGGACGACGAGGTGATCGAGGCAGCGAAGGCGGTTTCGGCGCACGAGTTCATCATGGGCATGGAAAAGGGTTACAAAACGGAAGTCAACGAGCGCGGATCGGCGCTGTCTGTTGGGCAAAAGCAACTGATCTCCTTTGCGCGCGCGCTGCTCAACGACCCGAAGATACTGATCCTCGACGAGGCGACCTCCTCGATTGACACGCACACGGAGCTGCTCATACAGAAGGCGCTCGACGTGCTGCTGGAGGGGCGCACGAGCTTTGTGATCGCGCACCGGCTGTCTACGATCCGCAATGCGGACTGCATCATGGTGATCCAAGATCGGCATATCGCGGAAAAGGGCACGCATGACGAGCTGATCCGGCTCGAGCACGGGCATTACCGCGCGCTGTGTGATGCGCAGTATCAATTCCTGTTAGAGGAATAAATCCACCGATTGCCCGGCGAGAGGATCGCCGGGCATTTTTCTGCGCGCGGTTACGCCGAAACGGGGCGATTGCGCGCGCGATGTAATCATATCGCTTGCCAACGCGGGTT
>JBMNUA010000015.1:0-22225 GCA_050945995.1 Christensenellales bacterium | reverse complement strand
ATGCGCAAAACCACCGCTGGCTGCGGTGGTTCAGCTGGCAAAGCTTATTGTAACAGGGACAATGTCCCTTTGGCGGGAGCGCGAGGGCAGCGCCCTCGCCGTCCCCCCGTCACTCCCTCGCGTACCGCGCGCGCTCGCCGCCGATGAGCCGCGGGAACGTCAGGGGCGCCGCCCTTGAAACCCCGCTTAAGGGTCTTAGACCTTTAAGAATCCCATGAGCCGACGCTGCGCGTCGGGGAAGAAGTTTTCTCCCCTTCTACGCCCGCTCCACCATAAAGTGGTAGAGGTTGCTGCCCGGATTGGCGGGGTATTCCAGCCCGATGAAGTACAATTCGTCCGTGAACGCGCCGATGCCAGGCGCACGGCGGATCGAAACCATCGGCGCGCCCTCCCACCGAAACAGCGCCAGACCGATCTGCACGCCGCCCTCGATCTCCGTCGGCAGGCAGGGCGACGCGAACGCATAGCGGATCGCGCCCGCGCCCTCTGATTCGAGCATGTCCACGATGCGCGCCGCGCCCGCCACCCGATCGAGCATCACTGTGCGCTGATAAAACCGCACGCCGCCCGCGGCATACAGCCGCGTCATATCCATCGAAAGATCCGCGCGCGCCTCCCCAAACAGATAATCGCCCTGCCCGAGCCCCTGCGCCTGCCGCGCGCCGTTGATCACCGGCGCATCGCCCGCATACGGCACGAGCGCCGCGCGACCCTCGATCGCCGCGTACACGCCGCCCGCGTTGCCGTTGCCGCCCGCGTGCAATATCACATGCATGCCGCCGCCGCGCGCCGAGAGGATCGACGCATCCGGCGTCGCCGCGTGCTTGAGCCGCGGCGCTGCGCCCGTCGCTGCGCGCAGTTTCCCCGGCAGATCAAACAGCATCCGCGCCGAAACCGCGCTCGCGTCCGCCAGCTGCGCGCGATAGAGCTGCGCGCCCAGCGCGCAAAGCGCGTCGTCGTCCGCCAATTCGCCCATCAAGTACACGTCCGCGCCGTTTAGCCCCTTGCGCGTGCCCGCGCCCGCGGGGTCGATGAACATTTCGCCGCCCAGGTGCGCCATCAAAAGCTCGTCCAGCCACTCATGCTTCGGCAGCGCCCGACCCAGCGCCGTGCGCGCCGCCGCCCGCTGCGCGAGTGCCCCCAGCGCGGTCGCCGCCGCGCGGTCTGTCAGCGATTGCAATATCGGCGTCGCCGCCGCGCGGTCGATCAGCGCGTCCGCCGCGCGCGCCGCACGGCGCATGAACGCCTGAAACCGTGCGCCGTCCGCCTCCAGCAGCAGCGCCGCCGCCATCGACTCTGTCAATATCGCCAGCGAATACGGCGCGTCGCCCGTCAAGCACTGATAATCCGAATGCGCGATCATTGGCGTGAAGATGCGCCTGCGCGCCTCGAACAGCATGCGGCTGACCGTCCGCGCGTCCAGCTGACCCGATGCCTTCGCCCACCCGAGCAAGCACGCCGTCTGCGCCGCCTTGCGGTCGATCGTCGGGTGCATGTCGTCCTCGAACGGCGTCTCCGGATTCTCCGACCACGCCGATTCCTCGCAAATCGCGCAGATCAAGTCCCTTGCCGTGCCCAAACTCTCCGTCGGGAAGCCCGTGCGCAACAGCACCTCCAGATCGTGCCTGCGCGATTCTTGCAGCTCCTGATACGCCGCGCCGGCGCGCGCCGAGAGCGGCATGTCCGTATGCGCGCGGCGCAGCGCACGCGCGTAGTCCGCGCGCACGCCCGGCTCTGATGCGCGCGCGATGGCGAGCCCGTCGCCGCTTATTTGTGCCGGGGCGTCCAGCGTCTGGAAATACACGAAATCACCTCCAAAGGGCGGGGACGAGGGGAAGAACGTCAGGGGCGCTGCCCCTGAAACCCCGCTTAAGGGCCTTAAGCCCTTAAGAATCCCATGCTCCGACGCTGCGCGTCGGGGAACGGGTTGGGTTGGATGGATGAAGCATAGAGAGAACAAAAATTATCGCATCCCCTGCCGATGCGAAGCATCGGCGCATCGGGATTCTCAAGGGCGCTAGCCCTTGAGCGGGAGCGCGAGGGCAGCGCCCTCGCCGTCACCCCTCGCCGTAACTCCCGTCACCCCTCGTTCTGTGCGTACCGCGCGCGCTCGCCGCCGATGAGCCGCGGTCGCGTGCGCGCGGCGATGACGATCGCCTCGCCGACGCGCTCGGCTTGAAGCCGCACGGGCACGGCGACAGGGCGCAGGTGCATACCGATCATGGTCCGCCCGATGTCGAGCCCGGCGTCCGCGCGGACGCACTCGACGACGACGGGGTCCTGAAGCCGCGCATACGCGGCGGTCGCGAGCGACCCGCCCGCCTTGGTATGCGGCACGACGCACACGATCTCCGCGCCGACGGCGAGGGCGACGCGCCGCTCGACGACCAGCGCGCGGTTCAAATGCTCGCAGCATTGAAAGGCGAGGTCAAACCCGCCGTCGCGCGCGGCGGCGAGCAGCCCGTCCACCACCTGCTCGCCTATTTCATATGACGAATCCTGCCCGATGATGCCCCCGGCGATCTCGCTGGACGACGCGCCCACCGCCAAAAGCGCCACGGGATTGAAATGCGGGCGCGCAACGCGCACCAGTTCTTCCGCCGCCGCGCGCGCCTGATCAAAATACGACATTTATAACTCCTTCGGATCGTCAAGCGCCACCCAATCGCCGGTCTGCGCGGACAAATGGATCGCCTTGACGAGGTTGAGCGCCGGGTATCCCGCCGCGCCGTCCAAGAGGAACGCGCGCCCGGTCACAATGCAATCGTAGAAATCGCGAATCTGTATCGCGTGGTTCGCGCCCCAGTACGCCTTTCCGGAAACGCTGGGCTCCTCGCCGCCTAATAACAGCCGCATGCCGTCCGTCGCGTCGTACAACTCGTCGCCGATGATCTGCCAGCGCCGATTCTCGCACGCCATCTCGAGGATCACGGGCGCGTCAAACGCGTAATCGTTCGTCGCGTGGATGATCAGCCGCCCGCCGCCTTCGTACTCGGCGACGGCGTGGCACGCGCTCTCCACCTCGATGACATCGGATAGTATGTCCGTGGAGATGTGCCCGCGCACGCGCGCGACGGCGCGCCCCGGGATGTAGCCAGCGAGATCGAGCGTGTGGATCGCCTGGTTGATCAGCACGCCACCGCCCTCGGTCGCGTAGAACCCGCGCCAACCCGATTGCGTGTAGTACGCCGCGTCGCGCCGCCAGTTCACAATCACGCGCGCGCCGAGAAACGCGCCGCCCGCGCCGGAGAGGATCAGCCGCTTGAGCTCGATGGTCGCGGGGTTGTACCGGTTTTGGAAGATCACGCCGAGCCGTCCCGCACTCGTGCGCGCGGCGGCGATCATCGCGCGCGCGTCAGATAGTGTGGTCGCCATCGGCTTTTCGGTCAGCACATGCTTGCCCGCGGCGAGCGCGGCAATCGCCATGGGCGCGTGCAGGTGATGCGGCGTGAGCAGGTGCACCGCGTCGATGTCCGCGCGCGCGATCATCGCATCGAAATCCCGCTCGACCACGGCGCCCGTCGCCTCCGCCGCCGCCCGCGCGCGCGCGGGGTCTGTGTCGCACACCGCCGCGATCGTCACGCCCTCGGTCTCCATGAGCGCGGGGATGTGCACGGAGCTGATGCCCCCGCAGCCCACGATGCCCACCTTGAATTGCTGCATACGATCATTCTCCTTTGCTTGTAAACGCATACGCGCCGATGGCGACCGCCACGGCGAGATTGAGCGAATCGATCTCATCGGAATGCGGGATGTACACGCTCGTGCCGATGCTCGCAAATTCCGCCGGCAGCCCCGCCGCCTCGTTCCCGAAGATGAGCGAGTACGGCGCACTCTTTTCGCGCACAACCGCGCCGAGCGGGCGCGCGCCGTCCAATAAAAACGGGTAGAGCGCATGCGCCGGGAACGCCGCGCGGTACTGATCGAAATCGTCGTACACCCGCACCCGCATCCGAAAAAACGCGCCCATCGACGCGCGCAGCGCGTGCGGCTCGAAGATGTCCACGCACGGGCGGATCACCGCCACATCGCGGATGCCGAACCCGAGCAGCGCGCGCAGCGCCGTGCCGAGGTTCCCGCCGTCGGAAATCTGCGCGAGCACCGCGTGGTTGCCGTCGGGATCGAGCGCGCACTCGTATTTCTCAAACACCAGCGCCGCGAAGCAATTGTCCTTGCGCGATTCGCGCCGGAGCACGCGCTCCGCCTCCTCCGCGCGCACGTTCTGCGCCGCGCACAGCGCGCGCAGCTTCAAAACGCCCTCGTTGCCCGCGCTCGCCGGGTGCAAAATCAGCCGCTTGACCGCCTCCGGGCGCGCCTGAATCAGCGTAATCGAGGGATATAGCCCCAAGCAGTAGCTGTAATCAAGCGCCTTGTCGTAAGCCGCGAGTTTTGCCATATATCTCACCCCACATAGCGAAGCCAGCCCCGGAGATAGTCCCTGAGCGCGCGGCTGTGGGTCTCCATGGGGATGTGCCCCGCGGTCTTGAACAGATGCGTCTCCGCCTCGGGCGCAAACTGCTTCACCGCGCCGCGCGCGCGCGCGTCCATCAAAATATCGCGCTCGCCCCACAGCGCCATCACCGGCGAAAACCCCCGCGCGGCAACGGGCGCGGTCTCCTGCGCGAGCATCTTTAAAAAGCTCGTCTTCGCGCCCTCGCGCAAAAACGGGCGGCGCATCATATCTAGTATGTAATCGTCCGCCGGGCGCGCAAACAGGCGGTCCATCAGCTGCCGAAACCCGTCGGCGGAGCGGATGCTCTCGTCAAACCAGCGCGCGCGCGGCGTGTTTTGCGGGCGCAGCGCGTCGATCCCCGCAAGATTCGGGGCGATGAGCACCTGCGAGCGCACGGAATCGGGCTGCGCGTTGCCCATGCAGAGGATCGTGCGGCAGGCATCGCCGTGCCCGACCAAGTGCCAGCTCGACAGCGCGCCGCCGATCGCGTGATCCAACTCGTCCAGCACGCCCCAGGCGATGCGCGCGTGCAGCCGCGCGTTTTGCGGCACGCCCGCGCCGCACGCGCTCTCGCCGAACCCCGGCAGATCGAGGATCGCCGTAAAACAGCCCAATTGCGATAATTCCGGCGTAATCTTGCGCCAATTAAACGCGCTCGTCAGCGGGGAGGACAACAAAAATACGCGGTGTTTGAGCGCGCCCTCCGGCTCCACCACCTTTACATGCACCTTCAATCCGTGAAAGACCATGAAGCAGTCGTCCACCGCCAAACGTATCCCTCCCAGCCGCATCAATTTTACCACATTTTGCGCGCGGATACAACGCACAACGCGCCGCTACGCCGCGCAACTTTGTAACCGCCCCAAAATGTCATGTTGCCGCACTTGATTGATCCCGCCAACTCATGTATAATAGGATAGCCGTATCGGCAAGAGTATCATCGGTTCAAAATCGGAGGCCAATTATGCCAATTTATGAATTCAAATGCCCCGAATGCGGGCATGTATTTGAGATATTGCTCGCCATCGACAAGCGCGACGAGGCGGCGTGCGAGAAGTGCGGCGCAAAGGTCAGCCGCGTGTACAGCGGCAAATGCAGCTTCGGCGCGAGCGCGTCGGGCGGCGGCTGCTCTGGCGGCTGCGCAAGCTGCGCGGGGTGCGGGCACTGATATGGGGCGGATATTGCGGATACAGGGCGGCGCGCGGCTCGAGGGCGAAGTCGCCGTCGGCGGCGGAAAAAATGCCGCGGTCGCGGTAATCCCCGCGGCGTTGTTGGCGGATTCCCCGTCGGTGATCGAAAATTTACCGGACATCGAGGACGTACACGTCCTCATTAAAATGCTGCGCTGGCTGGGCGCGGACGTCGAATTTGAAAACAGCACCATGCGCATCGACCCGCGCGGCGTCAACCGGAACGACCCGCCCTACGAGCTCGCCTGCAAGATGCGCGCGAGCTATTATCTCTCGCCGGTGCTGCTCGGCATCTTCGGCAAATCGCATGTGCCGATGCCCGGCGGCTGCGACATCGGCGCGCGCCCGATCGATCTGACGATCAAAGGCATGACCACGCTCGGCGCCGCGGTGGACACGCTCGGCGGCGTGATCAACGCGTCGGCGGGCAGGCTGCGCGGCAGCGACATATTCTTAGACCTGCCCTCGGTCGGCGCGACGGTCAACTCGATGCTCGCCGCCGTCTCCGCCGACGGGCTGACGCAGATCCACAACGCGGCGAAAGAGCCGCATATTGTCGATCTTGCAAACTTTTTGTCGAGCATGGGCGCGAACGTCAAGGGCGCGGGCACGGATGTGATCCGCATCCGCGGCGGGCGGCATCTGCACGGCGCGAATTACACAATCATCCCCGATCAAATCCAGACCGGCACGATCATGATCGCCGCCGCCGCCACGGGCGGGGACGTGACGATCACCGGCGCGATCCCCACGCACATGGAATCGCTCTCGGCAAAGCTTCTGGAGATGGGCGTGAGCGTCTACACCGAGGACGACCTCATCCGCGTGCGCTCCAACGGCGTGTACCGCTCCGTCAACGTCAAAACCCAGGGCTACCCCGGGTTCCCGACGGACTTGCAGCAGCCGCTTTCGGCGCTGTTGACCATCGCGCGCGGCACATCGATCGTCACCGAGACCATCTTTGAAAGCCGATTCCGGTATTTGGACGAGTTGCGCCGCATGGGCGCGAATGTGCGCGTGATCGAGACGACGGCGATCATCACCGGCGTCGATCAGCTCGTCGGCGCGCGCGTCAACGCGACCGACCTGCGCGCGGGCGCGGCGATGGTCGTCGCGGGGCTGATGGCGAGCGGCAAAACCGACATCGGCGGCGTGGACAACATATTGCGCGGCTATGAGAACATGGATCAAAAGCTGATCCGGCTCGGCGCGCGGATCGAATTGATCGAAACGTGATTACAAGAGCCTGATCAACACCATATACACCGCGGTGCCGGCAAAAATGCTGCGCATCGCGCTTTTTTTCCATACCTGCAACACCACCACCACCAATACCGACACCGCCTGCGGCGCCCAACCGCCCGCGGATGAAAACCGCGCGTCCCGCAGGCAGTAGACGACCAATACCACCATGATCGCCTCGGGCAGCGCGCCCGCGAGGTACGAAAGCCGCGCCGGCACGCCGCGCTTTCCAAACAGCAGATGCGGCGCGGCGCGCGTGATCCATGTGCACACCGCGATCAAAGCGATCGCCGGCGCGAGATACAGCGCGTCCTTCATGCCCTGCGCCCCCTCATCATGCGTATTTCCCCGCGCAGAAACAGCGCGAGCGTCCCCGCGGCGAGCGCGGGCAGTATGAACCGGTCTGGCCCCAATACAAACAAAAACAGCACCGCGCACACCCCGCCCACGATTGCGGGGAGGCGATCCTGCGCGCGCCGCCATTGATCCACGACCACGGTTGTGAAAAACGCCGTCGCCGCGAAGTCGATGCCCGTAAAATCTACGGGCAAAATATCGCCCGAAACCGCGCCGAGCGTGCAGGAGATGATCCATGTGACATGGCACAGCGCAAGAATCCAAATCGTCGTGCGCTGTTTGTCCAAATCCGCCGGGCAATCGAGCGCGCACAGCACGCAGTACGCCTCGTCGGTCAACGTCAGCACCATGTACGGGTATTTGATGCCGCCCGCGCGCTTGAACGAATCGACAAAGCCGAGCCCGTAGAAGATGTGGCGCGCGTTGATAAACAGCGCCATGATCGCAAGCGTGAAAAGCGGCGCGCCCGCCGACAACAGCGGCACCATCACAATCTGCATCGAGCCTGCGTAGATAAACGCCGCCGATAGGCTCGACCAGATCGGCGCGTAGCCCGCCTGGGTCATCAATATCCCAAAGGCGATGCCGATAAACAGATACGTCATCAGAAACGGCGCGCACTGTTTCAGCGCGAAACGAAACTCCCGCACATACAACACCTCGGTATCATGATACCACGCAAACAGACCTGCAGCCAGCAAATCCCGCGTGGAAATTGCGCAAGATGCATTGAAATTCCGCGTAAAATATGGTAAAATAGATGTGGGGATATCTCTCGAAGGGAGGGTTCTCAATGGCAAATCGTGTGATCAGCATCGCCCGCCAATTTGGCAGCGGCGGGCACGATATCGGAAAACAATTGGCGGAAAAACTGGGCATACCCTTTTATGACAGGAACTTGATCGAGCTTGCATCCGAGCGCACGGGGCTTTCCCCGGAGTTGCTCGAGCGCAACGACGAGCGCAAGACGAACCAATGGCTCTACGCGGGGCTTGCGGATTCGAGCCGCGCGATGGCAAGCGCCATACCGCCCACGGACATCACCTTCGCGGTGCAGCGCGACATCATCTTAGACGCCGCGCGCGACGGCGATTGCGTGATCGTCGGACGCTGCGCGGACGCGATCCTAAAGCCCACGGACGCGCGCGTGTTGAGCGTGTTCATCGCCGCGCCGTTTGAAAGCCGCGTGCGCAGAAAGATTGAAATCGAACACCTCGACGAGCGGGAGACCACCGCGCTTGTCCGAAAGACCGATAAGCGCCGCAAGGCGTATTACAACTTCAACACCGGGCTCGAGTGGGGCAAGCCGGAAAATTACGATTTGACCGTAAACGCCGCGACGCTCGGCATCCAAACCGTGGTGGATCTGCTTGCCGCGCTCTATCAAAAGCTGTAACAGAAACTTATGCCCCGGCGCATTCCCGCGCCGGGGCGTTTTCTATCGTTATACCATCTTCAGCGCGTCCGAAATCCGCTTCTCCAGCGCCTCGCGCCCATACTTATCCACCTCGCCCGCATCCCTGCGCCCGTGCGTCAAGCAGCCCGCGCCGCCGATGCACCCGCCCACGCACGCCATCCCCTCGATGAAGTTGCCATCCAGCATCCCCCGCGACGCCTTGAGAAGCGCCGCGCGGCACGCCTCGATGCCGTCGCACACCACGGGTTTTAACTTAAAATCGATCTCCCGCTCCTTCAGCGCCTGCGCCACCGCGTCCGTCAGCCCGCCCACGCGCGCGAAGATGCGCCCGTAGTAGGATGCGTTGTCGAGCACGTCCTCCGGCAGATGCGAGATGTCAAAATCGCGGCTGTCGATGAGCGCCTGCAACTCCTCAAACGTGAGCACACAGTCCACATACTCGCGCACGCCCGCGCGCCGCGCCTCGACCTTCTTGGCGGTGCAAGGTCCGATGAACACCACCTTCGCCTCCGGATCGCCCTTTTTGATGTACTGCGCGAGCGCCGCCATGGGCGACGGGCTGGTCGATACATGCTTTCGCATGTTCGGGAACTGCTCCTCGATGTACTCGACAAACGCAGGGCAGCACGAGCTTGTCAAAAACCCCTTTTCAGCGAGCTCCCCCGCCTCGTGCCAGGCGACCATGTCCGCGCCGAGCGCGACCTCGACCACCGAATAAAAGCCCAGCCGCTTGAGCGCGGTCACCACCTGCCCGAGCTTCGCGTAGCGAAACTGGCTGGAGATCGAGGGCGCGACGATCGCGTACACGCGGTAGGCGCGGTTCTCGTCGCTGCGCTTGATCATGTCGATGGCGTCCAAGATAAACGAGCGGTCGCTCATCGCGCCGAACGGGCATTGGTACACGCACGCGCCGCAGTTTGTGCACTTGCTCGCGTCGATCTCCGCCACGTCGTTTGCGCCGCGGGAGATCGCGTTTGTGCGGCAGGCGGATTCGCACGGGCGCTTGTGCTTGGCGATCGCGTGATAGGGGCACACATCGGCGCACCGCCCGCACTCCACGCACGTTTCGGGGTCGATCATCGCCTTCTGGTGCGCGTCAAATGTGATCGCGCCGCGCGGGCACGCCGCCACGCAGCGGTGCGCGATGCAGCCGCGGCACGCCGCGCCCACCGTGTAGGTGGAGATCGGGCAGCCGTCGCAGGCGATGTCGATCACCTCGACGATGTTCTCACTCTCGCGGTCGCCGCCCAGCGCAATGCGTATGCGCTCCTGCACGATCGCGCGCTCCTTGTAGATGCAGCAGCGCATCGTCGCCGACGGTCCGGGCGCAATGAGCTTGGGAATCTCAAGGTACGAGTCCTTCATCCGCCCCTCGAACGCCCGGCGCGCGACCTCGCGCAGCACCATGTATTTCAGCTTCTGTACGTCCGTATCAAATATCCGCATGGGCACTCCTTTTAAAAATAGCTTACCTTTATGCGCTTCCCCATCTTTGCCAAACACTTCTCCAGCGCCTCGATCAGCTGGATTTTGATGCCGAAGGTGATCGGCAGATCGGGGTTCTGATGCGCGGGGTTGATCGCGCGCCCGACAAAAAAATTGATGTCCGTCGCCTCGTCAAACAGCTTGCGCGCCACCTGCGACGCGCCGTCGGACTGATGCGTCCACGCCGTCTGCGCCGCGCCGCCGCCCAAAATCGCCTCCCCGATTTGAAGAACCCGGGAGATGGTGATCACGCCCTCCGTCACAAGGTCAACGCCCGCAATGCAGCTCACGGGCGGGATGTCGGGGTCGGGGTAGTCGAGCGTGGGCTCGATCTCGCGCCCGAGGTATTTTGCCGCGATGCTCGCGGTCGTGCCGCCGCACACCACCTTCTCGCCGTCTTTTGCGAAAAACAGGTTCATCATCTTCACGTCCTGCGCCTTGTCGGCGGGCGGACCGATCACAAGGTTCACCGCGCTGCGCTTTCGTATCCGAAGCGCCGCCACGGTCGTGTCGTCCCCCGGACGGTACTCGTACAATTGGTTGCACGCCTCGCCGATCACCGCGGCGGTATGCTTCGCGGAGTTTTCGGGCAGGTAATTCGCCTCCGCAAAATCGATGATGTTCTCGCGCTGCCAGCCGAAATTGCGCGTCACGCCCACGCCCGCGAAGGGCGCGCCGTCCGACATCGCAATCAGCAGATCGCCCTCGCGCACCGGGAATTTGCTCTCATGGATCGTCTTGCCCGCCACGCTGCGCGTGGAGACCGGGTAATCCCAGCGCGCGCCGCCGCGCAGCATGATGATCGCCGGGTTGTCGTATTGGATCAGCTCCGCATGCCGCATCTCGCGGATCACAATCACCGTAAAGGTCGAGTACGCCACCCCGCGCACCTTGCACACGGGCAGCGTGCTCGCAATCGTGTCGATGCACTCGTCGATCGGCATGCCGCCGGCGATCATCGTCACTAGGATCTTTGAGGTCAAGGTCGAAAGTATGTTCGCCTTTACGCCGCTGCCCAGCCCGTCGGCAAGCACCATCAGCGTGATTTTCTCGTCCTGATACACCTCGAGCTTGTCGCCGCACAGCTCCTCGCCCGCCTTGTTGTAGGAGACGTAGCCCGTCTCCGTACACAGATCATTCGCCATCCATCATCGCATCCTTCAGCTTCGTCAGCGCCACCTTCGTCTGCGCGGTCGTCTCGCCCAACAGCGAGGTGATCTCCTGCACCACGCGCATCTGATTTTCGATCACCTGATTGGTCACCTCGGCGGTGCGCTGCTTGATCTCCTCGTCCGCCCTGCGCCCCACCTCGCGGGATGTGACATCGCGCATGATGGAGATGAGGATGCGGTACCGTTTGTCCGCGATGATCGATTCCTCGACGAAGATGCCGTATTCGGCGATATAATGGCATTTGTTTAGGATGTCGTTTCCGGTGGTCGCAACCTTTAGGTAGTCCACGGGGTTTAATAATCGCACGACCGGTGCATTCAATATATCATGTGCGCTGCGCAATTTCAACATCCGCACCGCCGCGGTGTTGATTTGCTGCACGATCAAGTCCTCGTCCATCACGATGATCGCATTGGGCGTGTTTTCGATGATCTTGTCAGAAAACGATTCCGCCTTCTCCTTCAAAAACGGCAGGCACATGCCGATGTCCGCTTTCCCGCGGCAGACGGCAATCGCCTTGTCGCGGCAGGTGGGATAGCCGCACGAGCCGCAGTTGAGCTCGCGCTCGGGCGATGTCTTGCCCATCTGGTCGAGCACCGCCTGGATCGCGCGCCCGCCCGGCAGCACCCGCCGCACGGAGATTTCGGGGTACGCGCAGCCGATCTCAAGCGCGCCTTCCAGATCAAAATCCGCATGCCCCGCGTAGCGGCTGACGCGCGCCATGCCCGAAACCCGCTTCTTGGCGTGCTCGCGCATGATCGGTCCGTTGATGCAGCTGCCCTCGCAGGCGCTCATCTCGATAAACACATAGCGCATGCCGCCCTCGCGGATCTCGTCGAGCGCGCTCATGCAGTTCTCCACGCCGTCGATGGCGACGCGGCTATACCCGGGCGTTTCGTTCATGGATTTGATGATCCCGCCCGCCGTGGGATAAAACCGCGCGCGCGCACCCTCGCCGTCCTCCGCCTGCGCGTCGCCGACCGAAACGCCCGCTTCGTCCAGCCACGCCTTTAATTCGTCGAAGGTCAAACACGCGTCTACGCAATCCGTCTCGTCCGCCTCGCGCTTTTTCGCCACGCATGGGCCGATGAACACGGTGTACGCCTCGGGGTCGCTTTTTTTAACCTCTAGGCAATGCGCGTGCATGGGCGTGACCACCGTCGCGAGGTTGCCCGTCATATCCGGGTAATACATTTGGATCAAAAGGTTGATCGACGGACACGCGCTCGATATGATCGCCCTGCCGCCCGCATGTTTTGCGATATCCTCATACTCGCGCGACACGCGCTGCGCGCCGAGCGCCGTCTCCTGCGCGTCCGAAAACCCGAGCCGGATCAGCGCGTCGCGCATCCCCGCGATGTTGGGCGCGTCGAACGCCGCCACAAACGACGGCGCGACCGATGCGACCGCGCGCCGCCCCGCGGCGATCGCGGCTTTGACGGTGTCGAGCGTGGTGCGCACCTCTTTGGCGTCCTGCGGGCACACGACATAGCAGTTGCCGCAGAGGATGCACTCGCTGTCGATGATCTGCGCCTGCCCCATCTCAAAGCTGATCGCCTTGACGGGGCAGTTGCGGATGCATTTGTAACAATCCTTGCACTCGGATTTATGGGAAATGATGTAGCTGGGGGTGCGCATACGATACGCCCCCTTACAGGCGGGCGAGCACTTCGTCCTCAAAGAAGGACTGCGCGGCGTCGGGCGTCACCGAGAAGCGCTCGCCCTCGATCGCCACGTTCACGCCGCTGACGCACTCGCCCATGCAAAATTGACCCGCCATCTCAATCGAGTCGCCCAGCTTTTTTTCGTTGATCAGCGTTTGCAGCTTGTCCACGACGAGCCGCGCGCCCTTTAGGTGACAGGAACTTCCGATGCAGACGGTGATTTTCATTTGAATCTCTCCTTTTCGGGGGTTATTGAAAGATGACCGCGATGAACTGTATGGAAAGTACGATGCACACAAGCGCGATGGGGTACGTCGCCGCATACGCCGAGGCAACGTCCTCCGTGCCCGCAACCGAGATCAATGTCCCGAGCGCGGGGGTCGAGGTCATGCCCCCGGTGATCGCGCCGAGGTTGTTTAGGATCGAAAGCTTGAGTACCTTCGCCGCGAACAGGTAGCCCACCACCATCGGCAGCACCGTGATGATCGCGCCGTAGAAAAACAGCATCATCCCCTCCGCGCGCAGCGTCTCGATAAAGCCCGCGCCGCCGCTCACGCCCGCGCCGATCAAAAACAGCACCAGCCCGAACTCGCGGAAGGTTTTGAGCGATTCCACCGGCATCCGCAGATCCACCGCGCCGATGCGCGAGAAATGCCCGAAGATCAGCCCCATGATGAGCGGCCCGCCCGTCGTCCCGAGCGAGAACTCCGCGCCGCCGGGCAGCGGCAAATGGATCGCGCCCAATAAAAGCCCGAGCGCCGCCGCGAGGAAGAACGCGAAGAATCCCGCGACCTCGGAGATTTGGATGCGCCCGCCGCGCGGCAGCGGCGTGTCCGCGTCCGCCGCCTCAAACGCCGCGCGCTCCTTCGCCATGTCCACCTTCAATATGCGCGGCATGAGCTGCACAAACAGCACGATGCCGATCACGCTGAAGGGGTAGGTGATCGCATACCCCGTGGTCGCAAGGTCGGCAAGCTCGCCCGATACCTCCTGCGCCGCCGCCAGCCCCGGGGTGGTAGAGAGCGCGCCCGCCATCACGCCGACGGTCAATTCCACGCTCATGCCCGAAATTTTCATGATGATGACCGTGATGATCGCGCTTGTCAGAACGATCACCACGCCCAGCGAAATATAGCTCGTCGCATTCTTCTTGAAGTTGCGGAAAAACCGCGGACCTGCGATAAAGCCGATCGAAGTCACAAAACAAACCAGTCCGATGTTGCGCACGTTCGCGTCCACCTGCGCGCCGAAATGCCCGAACACCAGCGCCACCAGCAGCACCGCCGCCGTCCCGAGACAAACGCCCTTTATTTTGATCGCACCCACCAGATATCCAAGCGCACCGATGAGAAACACGGTCAGTATCGGGCTTGTCAGCGCCGCAGCAATGTCCATTCGTCTACGTCCTCCTCGTGTAATCGGGCAAGAGCATGGGCGAGTGTTTTCCGTTGTCGATGCCCGCGTCCGAAAGCCCCTTCTCGTATGAATCCACATGATCGAGCGTGAGCCGCCCGAGTTTCACCCCGCCGACCGCCGCCGCGGTGGTCTTGCCCGCCGCGCGCCCGAACACGATGATGTCGAGAAGCGAGTTGCCCATCAGCCGGTTTCTGCCGTGGATGCCGCCCGCCGCCTCGCCCGCGACGTACAGCCCGGGCACGCGGCTCTCGCAATCGCCGTCGATTTCCAGCCCGCCGTTTTGGTAGTGCAGCGTGGGGTAGACGAGGATCGGCGTTTCGCGCATGTCGATGTCGTACTTCAGGTACATCCGCAGCATCGCGGGCAGGCGCGATTCGAGCGTGCCCACGCCGTGGATTTTGTCGATCATCGGCGTATCCAGCCACACCGCGCTGCCGTTGGGCGCGCTCACACCGTTTGCGCGATCCGCCGAGCACTCGCGGATGATCGTCGCCGACGCCACATCGCGCGTCTCCAGCGGGTGCACGAACACAACGCCGTCCTTGTTGATCAGCTTCGCGCCCAGCCCGCGCACCTTCTCGGTGACGAGCGCGCCGAAGATTTGGTTCGGGAACGCAACGCCCGTGGGATGGTATTGAAGCGTCTCCTGATAGATCAGCTTCGCGCCCGCGCGGTAGCCCAGAATCAGCCCGTCCGCCGTCGCGCCGTAGTGGTTGGAGGTGGGGAAGCCCTGGTAGTGCATCCGCCCCGCGCCGCCGGTGGCGATGATCACCGCTTTTGCGCGCGCGACCATCACCCGCCCCGTCTCCATGTTGAGCAGCACCGCGCCCGCGCAGCGCCCGTTTTCGTCCTTGATCAGCTCGATCGCGGAAGTAAAATCGATCACCGGGATTTCGAGGTTGAGCACCTCGTCGCGCAGCGTGCGCATGATCTCCGCGCCGGAGAAGTCCTTCGCCGCGTGCATGCGCTTGCGGGAGGTGCCGCCGCCGTGGATGGTGTGCATCGAGCCGTCCTCGTCCTTGTCAAACTGAACGCCGAGCTCGTTGAGCCATTTGATCGCGGACGGTCCGTCGCTGACCAACTTTTTGACAAGCGCCGGCACGTTCGCGTAGTGCCCGCCGCCCATCACGTCGAGGTAGTGCTGCGCGGGCGAATCCGTCTCCTTGTCCGCCGCCTGGATGCCGCCCTCCGCCATCATGGTGTTCGCGTCCCCGATGCGCAGCTTGGTGACGATCATCACCTTCGCGCCCGCGCGGTGCGCCTCGATCGCCGCCGATGCGCCCGCGCCGCCGCCTCCGATGACGAGCACATCCGCATCGTAATCGACTGTCTCCAAATCGACAGAAAGCGCGCCCACGCGGCTCTTCGCCTCGATCAGCTCGATCAATTCCTTCGGCGCTTTCTCGCCCTTGTTCACGCCCACGCGGATGTCGGAAAACCCCTCCGCGCGGTAGTCCGGATGGTATTTGCGCAATACCTCCTGCTTCTCATCGGCGGTCATGCGCCTCGGCTCAAGCGCGATGTTCTGATCGCGCGCCTGTTCCACCTTCGCCATGGAGGCGAGCATTTCGCTTGTAAAAACCATATCGTCGCCTCCTTATTGTTCGATGACGCGCGTGTTGTACAGTTCCTTTAAATCCTCAATCGGCTTTGCCATGATCGCCTCAAGCTGCTCCGCGCAAAGCCCGTCCTCGATCTCCTTGACGCGCTTGGTCAAATGCTTCGCCTCGGGCATGAGGTATTTGCCGTTCAACCGCCGCGCGAGCACCGCCACCTGCGGATGCGAGATGCCCGCCGGGCAGCGCGAGGAGCAGATGCCGCACATCACGCAGTCAAAGCTCAGCTCCGCGCAGTCCGCCATGTCGCCGCGCTGGGCGGCGGCGATGTACTGCATCACGTCGATTTCCTGCGGGCACGCCTTCGTGCACGCATTGCAGCCGATGCAGGCGTAGACTTCGGGGTAGAGCTGCATCATCACCTGCGCGTCGGGCTTGACATCCTCGATGTCATAGACCTGCTTTTCCAAGGGGAAGAAGGGCAGCGTCGCGACGTACATGTCGTTTTCCACCGTGATCTGGCACGCGAGCGCGACTTTCAGCTCCCGCTCGCCCTTGATGCGGTAGATCGTGGCGCACGCGCCGCAAAAGCCGTTGCGGCAGCCGCAGCCGCGCACCAGCGTGTAGCCCGCGTACTCCATCGCGCCCATGATCGTCAGACCCTCGGGCACCGTATATTCCTTGCCCATCAAATAGACATTGACCATATGTGAAACCTCCATCAGTACTCGTCAGGCAGCTCGTTTAACTCGTCAAAGCGGAACACCGGCCCGTCCATGCAGACATATTTGTTGCCGATGTTGCACCTGCCGCACTTGCCCACGCCGCATTTCATGCGCAGCTCCATGGTGGTGTAGACCTGCTTGTGGTCAAACCCCAGCCCTTCGAGCGCCTGCAGCGTGAACTTGATCATGATCGGCGGTCCGCAGACGAGCGCGCGCCCGTCGGGGTCGAAGCCGAGTTCTGTGACATAGTTCGGCACAAAGCCCACATGCCCGTCCCAGCCCTCCTGCGCGCGGTCAATCGTCAAATGCACGTCGATGCCCGCCTCCCGCGCCCACTCGTTCACGATCTCGGGGTAGCCCACGAGATCCTCCTTCGTGCGCGAGCCGTACACGATGTTGATCTTCCCGTAGTTCTCGCGCTTGTCGCGCACATAGTTGATGACGCTGCGCAGGGGCGCAAGCCCGATGCCGCCGGCGATGAACAGAAGGTCTTTCCCCTTCAAATCCTCGTCCACGGGGAACGCGCGCCCGTAAGGACCGCGGATGGCGATCATCTGCCCCGGCTCCATGCGGTGCAGCCAATCGGTGAGACAGCCGCATTTTTTGATCGAAAACTCCATGTCCCGCTCGTTGGTCGGCGACGAGGTGATCGAGAACATCGCCTCGCCCACGCCCGGGATCGACAGCATCGCGCACTGCCCCGGCTCGTGCGAAAAGCACTTGCCGCCGCCGGGCGCGTTGACGACAAAGGTTTTGACATCGGGGGTGTCCACGCGCACATCGGTTACTATCCCCAGCATGGGGACCAGGCTCTCTTTCATATCTACGCTTCCCTCCCCAATGTTTGTATCACTTTGACAATGCTCAGGTTCATCGGGCACTTGTGGATGCACCGCCCGCAGCCCACGCACGAGTGAACGCCCGTGTTCGCCATGGTGTACATCAATTTGTGCATGAACCGCTGGCGGAAGCGCTCCACCTGCGTCGGGCGCGGCGTGCCGTGCGACATCATCGTAAAATCGGAGTACATGCACGAATCCCAGCAGCGGTAGCGCTCGATGCCGTTTCCGGTGTCGTAGTCGCGAATGTCGTAGCACTGGCAGGTCGGGCAGGAGAAGGTGCAGCTGCCGCAGCCGATGCAGGGCATGGACAGCCGCTTCCATTTGGGCGACTCGAACAGCTCGTTCAGCCGATCCGGGGTAAAGCCGGACACGTCCAAGTCCGCAAGCGGCGTCGCAGCGAGCTTTTTCGCGATCTCGCCCTTGATCCAATCAACGGGCATATCGTCGCCCTCGATGAGTTCCCAGTTTTCGACAAGCCGCTTGCCCTTCTCGGTGCGCGCCTCGACGTAGAATTCGTCCGCCACCGGCCAGAGGATCACATCCGCCGCGGGCTCTGCGGGGTCGATCCCGAACGCGCCGCAAAAGCAGCTGTCCGCGGGCTCGGCGCAGGCGATGCCCACAAGCGTGCCGTGCGCGCGGCGCGCGGCGTAGTAACTGTCCACGGGCTCTGCCAGAAACACGCGGTCGAGCACCTCGAATGCGCGGATGTCGCAGGCGCGGATGCCGAAGATCACATATTCCTCGCTGCTGCGCGCCTGTTCGGTCAATTCGATGCTTTTCCCGTCCATGCGAAAGTGCATGAGGTTCTCCCATTGCGGGAAGAGGATGTCCTTCGGCGTTTTATCGGTAGGGATTTTGTCGAGGTTCAGCGCCATGCCGTCCTCGTATCGGGCATACTCCACGCCCACGCCATCCTCGACGGGCGCGTACACCGCGCAGGGCGTGCTCTTGAGGATGTCGGTTAAATTCTCTTTCAGAAAATAGCGCATCACGCCCGCCCCCTTTCGGATACGATCCCGGGCTCGGCGTCGCCCGCGTCATACATCACAAGCGGCGTGCGCTCGCCGTCGCCCTCGCCCGCCTGATGCTCGCCATAGAGCTCGTTGATGTCCTTGATGGTCTTGCGGTTTAATAGCATCAGCGGTATGTTCTGCGGGCACACGCGCGCGCACTCGCCGCAGTCGGTGCACCGCCCCGCCACATGGTAGGCGCGCACGATGTGGTAGGCGTTCTCCGCATAGGCGGAGGTGTGCGCCTTGCCCTCGACGCCCGAATCTTTGTTGTCGAACACGCATTTGAAGCAGGAACACGCCGGGCAGACGTTGCGGCAGGCGTTGCAGCGGATGCAGCGCGAGAGCTCGCCGCGCCAGAATTCAAAGCGCTCATCGCTCGTCATCTCCTCGAGCATGCGCACGCCCGCGAAGCGGTCGGACTCGGTAAACTGCCGGGATTCCTCGTCGTCGATGATCTCGTCCGACACCACAAAATCCTTGCCCTTGCAATCGTTGCACTTGGGCAGCATGCCGTCTAAATCGCGCATGCCCTTGCAGCCCGCGCCGATGATGTAGAACTGCGCGCGGTCGAGCCGATGCTCCTTCATCAATTGATGAAACGAGAGCGTGTCGCAGGGCTTTAATACCACAAGCGTCTTCCCCTGCGCGCGGTTGTATTTCAAGCAGTACTTGCTCAAGTTCGCCCCGGCATACGCGCCGTAGACGAAATCGCGCATCTCATCTGCCGTTTCAAACACCGCGGGCGACCAATCGTGCGCGCCGCCGCCCGCCTCCCAGCCGAGCACGCGGCTGACCTCGCCCGCTTGAAGCAGCTCGGTCGCGCGCGCCTTGATCCGGTTTCCTATTGCTTGCATCTGAGATCACCCAGCTTTCTGTTCTCGCCCAGCTCGCGTATCGTCCTCGAAAAATCGTTCATGGTGGCGGCGAACTTCTGCCCCTCCGCGGCGGAGACCCACTCCACGCGCGTGCGCCCGCGGTCGATGCCCATGAAATCGAGCA
This sequence comes from Christensenellales bacterium, assembly GCA_050945995.1. Classification (GTDB taxonomy): domain Bacteria; phylum Bacillota; class Clostridia; order Christensenellales; family Aristaeellaceae; genus RUG11247. Next base: position 2,693 of record JBMNUA010000015.1, on the reverse strand, counting down.
TCGAAAACAGCATCGTCATCCGCCGGCGGGCGTAGTAGTTGCCGGATGTGTAGTGGCAGTCGCCCGGGTGGCAGCCGCAGACGATCACGCCGTCCGCGCCGCGCTCGAATGCGCGCAGGATAAACAGCGGATCGACGCGGCAGGAGCACGGCACGCGGATGACCTTGATGTCCGCGGGGTAGGATAGCCGGCTCGAGCCCGCCAAGTCCGCACCCGCGTAGGAGCACCAGTTGCAGCAGAAGGCGACGATGCGCGGCTTCCACTCAGCATTCGTCACAGACATATCGCATCCACCTCCGCCAGAATTTGTTTGTTTGTAAAGCCCATCAGATCGATCGCGCCCGACGGGCAGGTGACCGTGCACGCGCCGCAGCCCTGGCACACCGCCGGGTTGACCGACGCGAGCCGGCGCACCTCGCGCACGCCCGGACCGCGCACCTCGCGCTCCGCGTAGGTGATCGCGCCGTAGGGACAGACCTTCTCGCACTGCGAGCAGCCGTTGCACATCAATTCGTCCACTTCCGCCACGCAGGGGCTCGTGATCAGCTGATCCTTCGCGAGCAGCCCGATCACCTTCGACGCCGCCGCGCCCGCCTGCGCCACCGTCTCGGGGATGTCCTTGGGTCCTTGGCACGCGCCGGAGAGGAACACGCCCGCCGTGGGCGATTCCACCGGGCGCAGCTTCGGGTGCGCCTCGGAGAAGAAATCGTTGGTGTCCATGGACGCGGTGAGCATCGTGCCGACCGCGCGCGCCGTGGGATCGGGCTCGATCGCGGCGGCGAGCACCACCATGTCCGCCTCGATGCGCAACTGCTCGTTCTCCACGATGTCGGAGGCATGCACGATCAGCTTGCCGCCCTCGGGCGCGACCTTGCCGACCATGCCCTTGCGGTAGTCCACGCCGTATTGCTCGACGGCGCGGCGATAAAATTCGTCAAAATTCTTGCCCGGGGTGCGCACGTCGATGTAGAACACATGAACGTCGGTATCCGGGTACTTCTCGCGCACGAGCATCGCGTGCTTCGCGGTGTACATGCAGCAGATTTTGCTGCAATAGGGCTTGCCGCGCGCGTCCTTCTCCTCGCAGCGCGAGCCCACGCATTGGATAAACACGATGGACTTCGGGCGCTTGCCGTCCGAGGGGCGGATGAGCGCGCCGTCCGTGGGACCTGCGGCGTTCATGATCCGCTCGAATTCGAGCGAGGTGACGACATCCGGGCTGTCCATGTACGCATACTCGTTGAGCGCGGAGACATCCATGGGCTTAAAGCCCGTCGCCACGACGATCGCGCCGTACTTGCGCTCGATCAGTTCGTCCTGCTGCTTGTAGTCGATCGCGCCCACGGCGCACACGCGCTCGCACAGCCCGCACTTGCCGGTTTTGAGTTTGATGCAGTGCGCCGGGTCGATCACCGCAACGTTCGGGATCGCCTGCGCAAACGGGATGTAGACCGCGCCGCGGGTGTCGAGGTTCTCATTGAACTCGTTGCGCGCCTTGCGCGCGGGGCATTTCTGGGTGCAGAGGTTGCAGCCCGTGCACCTCGTCTCGTCCACATACCGCGCCTTTTTGCGGATGGTGGCGGTAAAATTGCCCACAAAGCCCGAGACCTTCTCGACCTCGGCGTAGGAGAGGATGCCGATCTTCTCGTTTTGCAGCGCGTCCACCATCTTCGGGGTCAAAATGCACGCCGAGCAATCGAGCGTGGGGAATGTCTTGTCGAGCTGCGCCATGCGCCCGCCGATGGTGGGCATCTTCTCGACGATGTCCACCTCGTAGCCCGCCTCGGCGACGTCAAGCGCTGTCTGTATGCCCGCGATGCCGCCGCCGATGACCAAACAGCGCTTGGTGACCGCGCTCGTCCCGGAATGGAGCGGCTCGTTGTTTTGCAGTTTCGCCACCGCCGCGCGGGTGAGCGCGATCGCCTTCGCGGTCGCCTCGCCGCGGTCTTTGTGAATCCAGGAGCATTGCTCGCGGATGTTCGCGATCTCAACCATATAGGGGTTGAGGTTCACGCCCTCCGCCGCCCGGCGGAATGTCGCCTCGTGCATGCGCGGCGAGCACGCCGCCACCACAATGCCGTCGAGCCCGTGCTTGACAATCGCGTCCTGCGCGAGCTTCTGCCCCGCTGCGGAGCACATATAGGGATACGTTTCGGAGTGCACCACGCCGCGCTCGTTTTTGAGCGCCTGGGCGACCGCCTCCACATCCACCGTCGCTGCGATGTTGGTGCCGCAATGACAGACGAATACGCCGATCTTCCGCATCTGTGGTTTCCTCCTTTACTTTTTGTATTTGCGCATTGCCGCCATATACAGCATCTGCGGCACGCGTTCGTTTGCAAATTGGCTGATGTCGCGCGGGCCGCGCCGATCCATGCCCTGCTTGCGCACCTTCAGCGCGCGCACCGCCTCGACCAGCTTTCCGGGCTCGACGCCGCGCGGGCAGCGCTCGACGCACGCCATGCACGAAAGGCAGGCGTAGATGGCGTCGGATTCCATCAATCGCTCGATCTGCCCTTTGTCCACCATCGACACGAACTGGTGCGGATGGAACTCCATCTTCTCATAGTTCGGGCACGCGCCCGAGCACTTGCCGCACTTCATGCACTTTTTGGGGTTCACGCCGCTGATGCGCAGCGCGGTCTGCGTCATGCGCTTCACATCGCCTTGCATGCCGATCCCTCCTTCACGCC
>JBMNUA010000014.1:0-23276 GCA_050945995.1 Christensenellales bacterium | reverse complement strand
GTCGATCCGCAGCACGAAGTCGAGCCCAAGCGCGGCAAGATGGGCGCGTTCCGCGCGCTCGGACTCGGTACGGTGGACTTCAAGGGCTTTGTCAACGCGCTCAAGCGGGCGAACTACGACGGCGTGCTCTGCGTCGAGCTGGACAACCCGGAGATCTGCAACTACCATTCCGCGGAGGTCTCGCGCGCGTACATCAAGAACGTGCTGAAGCTGTAAGGGAGATGGGGGAGGGCACACCCAGAGAGAGCCGTGAACCCGATCGGTTCACGGCTCTTCCATTCTGTCGCGCCTATTCGGATTTCTTCTCTAACGCCAAATCGTAATTTCCGAGATGGTTCAGCCGGAATCCGTTTTCTTTATATGTTTCGTAATCGAACGCATCGAGTTCATCGATGGCGAGCTTATGGAATTCGTAGAAATTCCTCCACCATTCGTAGCCGCTGCCGAGCGACGCGCCGAGATACGCATCGGCGATGTCGCAGCCCATCTGCGGTGCGACGTAGAACGCGCCCATGGCGAGCACATTGACGCCGTTTCCCGTGATCGCGCGCAGCGCCGCGGGCACGGATTCGACCACGCCCGCGTGCACACGCGGGCATTTGCTCGCGGCGATGTGGATGCCCATGCCCGTGCCGCAGAACAAAAGCGCGCGCTCGAATTTGCCCTCGGAGATCATCGCGCCCGCGCGCAGCCCCACGCGGTGAAACATGTTTTCCGTATCATTGTCGTTTGGATCGGTCACGCCGACATCGTTGACCGTCCAGCCCTTGCCCTTCAGGTGCGCCACGACGACTTCCTTGAGCGGATAGCCCGCAAAATCCGCGCCGACGAGAATCTGTTTGTCTTTAATTGTTTTCATGCTTCCTCCGTTTATACTGCATGCAATTTGCAATGCGATTTAATTGATTGAAAAACCCAAATCATATGGTTTCGATACGCTGGCAATGAGCCGATGATTTCTATGTGAAATCCCATCCATATACGCTTGCGCCTCTTGTTATCATGATCTTAAGAGAATAAATGCGATTTGTCAACAGCATGAGGGGCGGTTTGCCCGCCCCATACCATACTGCCGATCAATCCTGCGGTGTGCGGTAGAACACTTGCTCGATCACAAAGCCGATGGCGCAGGCGTTCACCGTATCGTTCGGGATGTTGCCCATGTCAGAATTCGTGATCAGGCACTGTGAAACATTCGTGATGGGCATCAGCACCCAGTAGTTCTCAGCGTTCAATCGATGCAATTCCGGTACCACTTGATTGACCGCTTCGTCCGGTGTAACCGTAAACAAGGTGTCGTACAATTCATAGAACGCAAGGGCTGCGCCTTCCGGAGCTACACCAATGCTGTCTTCATCGGCATTCAAGCCGCCTGAGGAATACCATTTTTGATAGAGCGTACCCCAGGTGTGATTCTGCCAATCGCCATAATGCCAGAGCTCGCCCTCGTGAATCCAGATCACGCGGGTGGGCAGCTCGTTTGCATTGGTCATGGTGTCGATGAGCGTATACTCCGTCGTCTGGATGTCCGTCTTAATTCCGATCTCGCGCCAGAAATCCTGCGCGAGCTCTGCGACGGGGATGAGGTCGGTCGCCTGATTGCAGTTGAACAGATGCAGCATGAAGGCAAGCCCGCTCGGCGTCTCGCGGTAACCGTCGCCATCGATGTCCATCATGCCGAGTCCGTCGAGCAGTTCGTTTGCATAATCCGGATCATATGTCGCGTTATAATAGCTATCATTGACATCGGCAAATCCGTAATATACGCTGTCAATGATCTCCTCCGGATCGATGGCATACGCAAGCGCTTTTCTAAAGTCAAGCTCTTGGATCATCTCCTGCCATGCGCGGCTCTCATCGTCGTCCTTCACGCTGCCATCATCGTTCATCCCGTAGGTGAGGTTTAGTATGATATCGGTCGGGGTGACGTGCTGCGGGCGGATGTGCGCGGTATAGCCGTTGTGCTCGTTTTCGCGGTAGAGCGCGACATTGTCAATGGTCGCCAGCATGCGCAGCCAATCGACCTCGCCGGAGACGACCTTCATCTGCACCATCTGCGCGTCCTCTACGAGCGTGGATGTCAGCACATCGACGTAGGGCAACTGGTTTCCTGCCGCGTCCACCTTGTGATAGTACGGGTTTCTCTCCCATGTCATCACGCCGCCGTCGCTTCCGGTCATGACATAGGGATACAGCACGGGGAAGTTCTCCGTGACGCCCATCTCCGCAAATGTCGTGGCGGTGAGCGCGGCGATCGGGTTCGTGAGCTCCCAGTTCAACAAATCGATGTTGTGAAACACATATGTCCATACGCTTTCGCCCGCAGGGTCGTCGTAGCCCAATGAGGCGGCAAAGGGCGCGATGAACGCGTAATACGCGTCGAGCGAGCCGTGGCATTCCTCCGCGTAATCGATATGGTACGGCTTGAGGTAATCCGACGGTTTGACGATGTCACAGTATCCCTGCCATCCCTTGATCGACATGTAAACGAGGAAGCCGCCAAAGCTTTCGGTAAATGTGATGCGGAAATTTTGTTCGTCCAGCACCTCAAACTGCATCGGCTCGCCCGTGGACGATCCGCCGGCGCGGAAAGCGGTCGGCACAGAGGGTGTCAGTTCTTCGTTAAAGATCACGTTTTCCACGGTGAAACGGAAATCTTCTATGGTTACGGGCGTGCCGTCCGACCACTTCAGCCCGTTACGCAGCTTGAAGGTGAAAACGGTATTGTCGTTCTCTACGGTGAAATACTCGACGAGGTTCGGCGTAATCTCCGAGCTGTTGGAATCCACCATGTTTAGAATGTTCTCGGTCTGCGCGATGAAACAGTCCGCGTCGAAATTGACGGAGGATGTGACAAAGCGGATCGTTCCGCCGTAATTGCCGACCTCATATTCCAGCGCTTCGGGCGAGCTTTCGTTGATCAGCTTGGGGTTCTCGGGCAAGCGTTCCTCGACGGGCGGCAGCGTGCCGGATTCCACGAGGGCATCCAGCATCGGGGACTGTGCGTAGCCGGCATTCTCCGCAAATGCCGTTGCGCTAAAAAGCGCGGTTGTCGCAAGTGCGATCACCAATAGCAACGATAGGTAGCGTCTCATGAGATACCTCCTTATGATTCTTGGGCGTATGCCCATTGGGAACGGTTGTTACTCCTTCGCCGAAAAGCTATGAAAGCCGCTGCCCACCAGATGTTCTTCGCCGCCGAACACAATGCGCGCGCGCGTGCCGAAGGGCACGGTCACCTGCAGGTGCCGCGCGCCGTACCGGCGCGTCCAGCGCACGGCGACATCGCCCTTCACCGTGTCGATGACTGCCTGCGCAAACAAAAGTCCGTCCGGCAGATACGGCTCGACCGTGAACTCCGTCCAGCCGGGTGCGGTGGGCTTCACGCCCGCGAGGTAGGCGTACATCCAGTAGTCTACCGCGCCGTACATCGGGTGGCTGTGCGAGTTCATGTGCGCGTTTTTCATCAGCTCGAAGCGCTCCCAGATGGTCGTCGCTTCGTTCTGGATCATGAAACCAAACGAGGGGTACGTCTCCTTCGTGATGAGCTTCCACGCGTCCTCGAGGTAGCCGTGCTCGGTCAGCACATCCATCAAATAGCGCGTGCAGAGGTTGCCGGTAGTGAAATTGTAATCGCGCTTGACGAGGTCGTCGCGCATCACCTTCGCCGCTTTCGCGCAATCCGCGCCGGGGATCAGCCCGATGCACAGCGCGAATGCCTGACATGCCTGCGACCCGGTCGCCATGATCCCGGTATCCGCATCGTACCACTTTTTGAGGATCGCGGCTTTGATCTTCTCCGCGTTCTCGGCGTGGCGCGCCGCATCGTCCTCGCGCCCTAGCCAGCGCGCGAACCGCTCGAGTAAAAGGCAGTTCAGATACGAGTAGCCGCTCGACATGAACACGCCCGGGGTGACGTTCGAGCGCGCGCCGGGGATGTCATTGTCGATGTACTCGCAGGCGTACAAAGGCCCCGCCCAATCGCCGTAGTAGCTGTAATTGACGATGAAATCGGTGCTGTTTTGAATGAGGCAATTCTCCCATGCGTCGAAGCGATCGTAGGCTTCTTTGATGATATCCATATTGCCGGTGTGCATCGCCGACTCGAGCCCCGCGATCAGAAACGAGGAGCAGACGGGATCGGCGGGACGCGCGCCGAAGGCGAATGGCGCGGTGCAGGTGATCGCGCCGTCCGCGCCCTGCTCATCGACGATGTCGCGGATGATCTTCGGGAACATCCGCCCGATGTCGAAGTTGTAGGGCGTCATCTCAAAGCGCACGGTGGCGTCGTTCATCCAGCCCATGCGCTCGTCGCGCTGCGGGCAGTCGGTGAGTATGGAATGCATGTTGCCGCGCTCGGTCTCCACGCTCAGCTCGTGTATTTTCGTAACGAGCGTGTTCCCGCAGCGGAAGGAGGAATGCGTGTCCAAGCCCGTGCGCAGCTCGATGGCTCTCACGCGGCTACGGGCGTCAAAGCTCGCGCCCAATCCGTCGATGCGCGCGTAGCGGAAGCCGTGGTAGGTGAAGATCGGCTGCCAAACCGCGAGATCGCGCGCATCCCCGGCGGCGATGTAGGTGTCGCGCGCATCGGCGGCGCGCAGCGTATCGCGGAAGAGGTCGCCGCCCTCGGTCAACTCCTCGGAGTGGGTGAGCACGATGCGCTGTCCCGGTTTGAGGTCGTTTGGCAGTTCCATGCGCAGAACGCCCGCGATGTTTTGCCCGAAATCGAGCACGACAGAATCATCGCCGCCGCGCCAAACCGCGATGGGCGCGCGATGCAAATGCTCGGTGATCGGCGGGATGAGCATGGGGCGCATATCGCCTTCGGGCGCGCCTATGATGTCCGCTGGGCGCGCCGCGCCTTGGTATGCGGAGGTATCCCAATCGGGGTTCGCCTTTGACGCGTCGTATGTCACACCGTCAAACAGCGAGGCGAATGTGAGCGGACCTTCGACGATCTGCCAATCGGTATCGGTGTATATCCACTCCGATGTGCCGTCCTGATAGTCGAGCCGCAGCATGGCGGTCATCCCCTTGTCGCCGAGGAACGCGTAGGGCTGGTTCTTGGGATCGCCAATCAGCAGGGACTTCGGATTGTGCCGCCAGCCCGCGCCGAGCATCGCGCCCAGACAGTTCTCGCCCTCGCGTAGAAGGCTTTTGATCTCGGGGAACATCACATATTGGCAGGTCTTTTTCCATTCGGTGAACGCGGGGTCGAGCGCCGCCGCGTCGATGGGCGCGCCGTTGATGGAGTAGGTGGAGTAGCCGAGCCCGCATGCGTACAGGCAGGCGGATGCGAGCGGCTTTCTCACGGTAAAGCTGCGCCGCAGATAGCGGACGCTCTCGTCCGCATCATCTTTTACGCCGATCCATGCGGCATTCCATTCGATGCCCGCATAGTAAAAGCTGGATTCATACGGCGCGCTCTCGTTGCCCGCGTCGTCGCGGATCGAAAGCGTAAATGTGACGCGCTTTCCCTCGGGCAGGGGATCGCCCGCGTAGCGAATCTGCTGATCCGCGCCTGCGACCCAGCCGCTGTCCCACAACCCGTCAACCACGAGCCGGCACGCCGCCTGCCGCGCATTCTCGCGATTGGCGCGCGCGCCCCAGCTGAAGAGCGGGTCTTTGCGCTCGGTAAATCGCGTGCGCGGGTCTTCGCCCAACCTTCCGTAGTCGATCGATACATTGGTGAGTTGTAGCATACCTTCCTCCTTGTATGATTCGATATTTGCTCCGGTCGTCCCAACTTAATCGTTTAAGTTGATGCGAAACAGCGATTGTTGCGCGTAATAAAGACAAAAGCGCGGTTTCGGCGACACATTAAACGTTTAAGTAGCTGCGTAAGAAAAATGGTCGGCTTGCGCCATGGGGGGATCGGGAATGCTTCCGTACCTGCTAACATTGAAGTCGAGCGATGAATGTTGATTTCATGTGAATATTAACACCGATGCTGAGCAATGTCAACTGGTGATTATAAATTAACGTAAAATAAACATGGACGCGTCATGGCATATCCTCATACAGGCGCACCAGCCGCGGAATGTGCACCGCGTGCTCGCAGAGTGCGGTGAGGTTTCCAACCGATGAGAGCGAGCCGATGGGCGGCAGACGCGAGAGCGACGTTTCTTCGATCTTCGCGTGAATCGCCTGCGCGACCTCGTCCGCAGCGGCCACTGTGATATCGCGCGTGTAATAACGGCGCAGCGCAGCGTCGATTGGCGCTGTGATCTGTTGATCGTTGTGATGCGCGATCATGATGCTCTGCGCGCCGGCAATCGCCTGCTCGCGCGCATGGAGATCGTGCGCATCGAGAGCGCGCGCGAGCATCCCATCGATGCCGGGACATGCGTTTAGTTCTCGAAACGCCGTACCGAACCATTTGCTGTACGGCGCGTATCGTTTCGCGTAGATGAAGCAGAGGTGCATGAGCCGGTGCGCGATTCGCGCGCAAATGATCCGCGAACCGATGTCATCACCGCGCGCCGCCGCGCGCTTCACAAACGCGCGCTCCTCCGCGATCGCCGACCAATCCGAATATAGAAGATAGAGCCAGACATCCCGCGGATAGTATGCAAGCGGTGAAAGCGCTCGCGCTAGATTTAAGTCGTCGCGAAAAAACCGTCCCTTTGTGAGCGCAAGCAGCTTTTGCTCGGAGAATGCGAGCCATTCCGCGGGCAGTATCTCGTCGGTATTCGTCCGCCCGATCTGATCGCGCAGGAACTCCCCGAAGGGCATGATCATAATCAGCGGTCGAAAATCCTGTTCATATTCCGCCATTGCCGCAATGCCATGCGCGTCCGGCGCGCCAAAGCCCACGGGGAAGCCCATGAATTCACGGGGCAATCCGTGCACCATCGCCGCATAGATATCTCGCGCCAATTCTTCTGTATATTGTTCCGGGAAAATGGAAAGCCTCGATCCCCAGAGATGGTCGCGCGACACCGCGTCGTCGTAGCCCAAAACATCCGATCCGAACCCTACGAGCCCCGCCGAATGGCGCATCTTCGGAAATGCCGCCGCCAACAACGGCGCGGCGCACGATTCATAAAAGCGCCGACACAACTCCATACCCTTCATGCGTAAACCCCCATATTTTTGCTGCGCAGTCGCCGCGACGCATGGCTTTTTATGGTATAATCCAACCGAGGTGATTTTGTGTGAATGTTACATTTCTGGGCACAAGCCATGGCGTGCCCGAGGCGAACCGAAGGTGCTCCTGCGTGCTTCTGACCATCGCGGGTGCGCGCTATGTCATCGACGCCGGCACGCCGGTGATGGCGGCGCTGCGGTCGATACAGGCGGATGTCGATTCCGTCAAGGGCGTGTTTTTGACGCATATGCACGGCGATCATTCCAATGGGCTGATCGAATTTGTGGATTTATGCACATGGTACTTTAAATCGGCAAAGCCTTTGATCCATGTGCCTGAAATCGCGGCGCGGGACGCGATCTTGAACTGGATGAACCTCATCCACGGCAGGGATTGTTCGGAGGAGATGCCGGAATTTCGCGCGGTGACGCCCGGCGCGTTTTACGACGACGGCGTGCTGCGTATGACCGCGATTCCGAACGCGCACCTTTCAAACCGCCCGTCGTACTCCTATCTGGTCGAGGCGGAGGGGAAGCGGCTGGTATTCACGGGCGATCTCAGCGCGGATTTCGCGGATTTCCCCGCGGCGGCGTTTGAAAAAACCTGCGATCTCGTCGTCACGGAAGCCGCGCATTGTCGGCTGACGAGCGCCGTGGACATCTTTCGGCGTGTCCGCACAAAGCAGCTCTACGTTAGCCACATCGCGCCCTGGAACGAGCCGGAGGTCGCAAAGCTGCGCGCGCTCGTACCGTACCCCGTCGCGCTCGCGCGCGACAATCTCACCATCGAAGTGTAGGTATCCCATACGAAACGCCTTGCGGCATGTCGTCTCCGCAAGGCGTATTTTCACTTGATGTTTTGCTTGCCCGTGATCGATTCCACCGTGAGCCGAAGGATCGCTATGTTATGAACCTGCGCATCCGTGAAGGCATGCGCACGCTCCGGCGCATATTGCGCCATGATGCGCGCGAGCGCATGCGCCTTCTCCCGCGCGCCCTCGAGGATTTCGATGCGCCCGCGCCCGCAGACGCTCTGATATCGAAACGTCGCGGAGCAATCGTTCGCGCCCGGCACATAGGCGTGGGTGCAGCTCATCGCAAACGCGGCGTGGTCATTTTCGCGGATCAAATCGAGCTTCTTGCCCGCCTTCGCGCCGTGAAAGTAGAGGCAGAGCTGCTCGCCGCATTCCTCCCAGCCGAAGTTCAGCTGTATGACATAGGGGTACGCGCCGTCCATCAGCGCAAGGCTCAGCACCTCGCAGTTTGTCAGTACCTCGCGCATCGCCGCGCGATCGACGATCTCCCGGTCACTTCGCCGCATACGCAATCGATCCTTTCCCGTATCCCAGCGTCAACCGCCGAACATCGCGATCAATATGCCCGCGATCAGCGCAGAGCCGATCGTGCTCGCGACGATGGGTCCCATCGCGTGCATCAGCAGGTGGTTGTTTGGGTTATACTCCTGCGCCACTTTTTGCGAAACGCGCGCCGCCATGGGCATCGCGGACACCCCGGAGTTGCCGATCAACGGATTGATCTTGCCACCGGAGAGCTTGCACAAAAGTTTCGCGATCAGCACCCCGCCGATCGTCCCGAAGGCGAATGCGATCAGCCCCATCACGATGACGAGGATGGTCTGCGGCGTGAGGATGCGATCCGCGGTCGCCATTGCGCCGACGGACAAGCCGATAAACAGCGTTAAAATGTTGAGCATGTCGCCCTGCAGCGAGCGTGCGATCCGATCGGTCACGCCGCTCTCCTTGATGAGGTTGCCCAGCATGAGCATCGCGATCAACGGTCCCGCCGCGGGCACGAGCAGCAGCGTGGCGAGCGTCAGGGCGATGGGGAACAGAATTTTCGCCCGCTTGCTGATTTTTTTCTGCGTCGGCATCACGATCACGCGCTCCCGATCCGTCGTCAGCGCGCGCATGATCGGCGGCTGTATGATCGGCACGAGCGCCATATACGAATACGCGGCGATCGCGATCGTCGGCAAAAGGTGCGGCGCGAGGATATCCGCGGTGTAGATCGAGGTCGGTCCGTCGGAGCTTCCGATGATGCCGATGGAGATCGCCTCCTGGATCGTAAACGGCGCAAATCCGGGGATAATGTGCGAAAGCCCGAGCCCCAGCGCATATGAGCCGCCCAGCGCCACGAAGATGCCGAGCTGCCCGCCCAGACCGATCAGCGCGCTCGACGGGGCGGAGAGCAGCGGACCGAAATCTGTCATCGCGCCGATGCATAAAAAAATCAGCGGCGGGTAGATGCCGAGCTTGATGCCCTGATAGATGTAGTAGATGAGACCGCCCTCGTCGTGCGAGGAGAGCCCGGCCAATGGAATGTTTGCGATCAACATTCCAAAGGCCAGGGGCAACAGAAGGAACGGTTCGTACTTCTTCGCAATCGCCAGATAGGACAACAGGCATGCGAGGAGGATCATGATCAATTGCGCGGGCGTAATTTGGATCAGCCCGATGCCGGATAAAAAGTTTCCGAAGGCGGATCCGGTTTCCGAGGTCAAGTTCAGTATTGAAAACAACTCCTTAGCGTATACTCAAATCTCGATATAGCCGGCACTGCTGACCATCGCGTCGAGTTTGCGCCCTTCCTTGCAGATTGCGCACTCGGCGGGGCGATAGATTTTATAGCCGGGGATGTCCGCCGCCGTCAAAAGCGCGTGCACCTCCTGCCCCTGCAGTTCGGGCACCACGCTGAACAATGCGGAAATGCCCACGAGGTTGCCGCCATAGTAGCGCAGGCAGTCTACCGCGCGCCGGACGGTGCGCCCGCTGGAGACCGAGGCGACCAGCAATATGACGTTGCGGTTCAGGAGGATCGTCTGCGCGTTCTTTGTGAAGATCAGCTGCCCGTTGACATTGCTCAAAGGCGTGATCACGTTGATCTCGCCGCCGCTGTTCATCACAAGCGTGCCGTCTTTTAGAAGTTCATCCGCCAAATACGCGGCGATGATCTCCGTGTCCTCCATGCATACGATCACCTCTGCGAGCACGTTCGCCCGGTAGGGTGTCGCAAGCTCGCGCGCGGCATCCTTCGCCGCTTGTACGCTTGATTTCATGCTGCTCATATCGAGATAATGGCTGATGTGTGAATTGTTCGTGGTAAAATGACCGGCTGTCACTTTCATGGTGATTGCGTGGTTCTGGGGGGAATGGACCGTAAAAGCTCGTCTATCCATGGAAACGTCTCCTCTCACTTGTCACATATGAGGACAGTCCCGGCGGGCAGCGAACCTGCCCGGTCGCCATCTCAAGCCTGCATGCGCCAAAAGCAACACGGAACGCCGTTGTCTGTTTGCGAAACAGAAGGACCGTTCGCACAGGATACGATGGTCTGTCCGCTCCCTCCTTTCCCTAAATGCTCATCATTCGCGCCGCGCCCGCGCGCGAGGTCGGCTGCCCGCAGGCGTCTTTCTGCGATGCCGCCACCTTACCACATTTGGATGAAAATATTGTATCATATCTCAAAGATCGGTGTCAAGGCATCGCGGGAGCGGGCGAACCGCATGTATGCGATCTTATGAAACATCGCGCGCGCAGATGAATCGCGGGAGGGGCAAGCCCCTCCCGCGCGTATGCCGCACTGCTACTTATCTTCCGAGATGAGCGTCGCTGCGATGGCGTCCGCGAGCGCGGCGATCTCCGCCGCCTGCGCGGGCTTGACCGCCGAGCGGATCGTCACCCCGCCCTCGACCACCTGCATGTTCTTGAGCCTCTCGAGCGCGTCGCGCATCTTCGCGCCCGCGGTCGGCGCCCAGCTCCCGTTTTCGATGAACGCGAGCGTGCGGTTTGCGAGGTTGATGGACGAAAGCGTCGCGATGAGCTGCTCCATGCGCAAAAATACGCCCGCGTTGTATGTCGTCGAAGCGAACACGAGGTGGCTTGCGCGGAAGCACTCCGCGACGATATGGGAATGATCCGTCACGGACACATCGTACATGGCGATGCGCTTCACGCCGCGCTTGGCAAGCTGCGTTGCGAGGATGTTCGCGGCATTTTCCGTACCGCCATACACCGTCGCATAGGCGATCACCACCGCGCGCTCCTCCGGCTGATAATGCGCCCATTTTCGGTGCGTCTCGACATATTCGGCGATGCCCTCGCGCCACACGGGTCCGTGCAGCGGGCACAGCGTATTGATCTCAAGCGCCGCGGCTTTCTGGAGAAGCGCCGCCGTCTGCCTGCCGTATTTACCGACGATGTTCGCGTAGTACCTGCGCGCCTCGGATAGATCAAACGCGGTTTCGTCCGCGAACAGGTTGCCGCTCAGCGCGCCGAATGTGCCGAACGCGTCGGCGGTGAACAGCGTTTTGTCCGCGCTGTCATACGTCACCATCACCTCGGGCCAATGCACCATCGGCGCCATGTAGAAGTGGAGTGTGTGCCCGCCGATGTCGAGCGCATTGCCCTCCGCCACGAGGTTCGCGCGCGCGTCGATGTCAAAATCGAAGAACTGCCGCAGCATCTGAAGCGCGCGGTCGTTGACCACAAAGCGCGATTCCGGGTAGAGACGCGCGACCTCGGCGAGCGTCGCGGCGTGGTCGGGCTCCATATGGCTGATCACCACATAATCGAGCCTGCGCCCATCCAAGGAAAAGGCGAGGTTTTCCAAAAACTGCGCCGATTGCGCACGGTCAACCGTGTCAAACAGCACGGTTTTTTCGCCTTTGAGCAGATACGAATTGTACGAGATGCCGTTTGGGATGGGGTAGAGATTTTCAAACAGCGCAAGCCGCCGGTCGTTTGCGCCGATCCAGGTGAGATCCTTTGAGATTTCATATACGCAATGCATGCGATTACACCTCCAAAAGCGGATGTTCAATGATACGCTCCTATTATGCAATGAAAATGCGCGCGCGTCAACATTGGAAGTTGATTGCCGGTGTGCGAAATGTTATAATGAGCCATGTTTGAGGGAAAGATTCCCGGAGGTGGCGGATGAAGACGGCGATTGTGACAGGCGCGTCCTCCGGCTTGGGTCGGGCGCTCGCCATGGGCATCCCCGCGCGCTTTCCTGAGATTGAAACCATATGGCTCGTCGCACGGCGCGAGGAGCGGCTGCGCGCGCTGGCGGAGGAAATCAAAGGCGCACGGTGCGCGGTGATGGACATCGACATTGCCTCCGGCGCGGGCATCGCGCGCTTTGCCAAGGCGCTGCGCGATGAAACGCCCGATGTCATGCTGTTGATCAACTGCGCGGGCTACGGCATGCTGGGCGATTTTGACGCGTCCGAGATGTCCGAGCAGCTCGGCATGATCGATGTGAACGTCCGCGCGCTGACCGAAATCACGCGGCTCACGCTCGACTATATGCCGCGCGGCGCGCGCATCATCAATATCTCCTCGATCGCATCCTTCGTGCCCAACGCGCGCATGGCGGTGTACAGCGCGACGAAGTATTATGTGCGCGCGTTCAGCCGCGCCTTGGGGCTGGAGCTCCGACCTCGGCGCATCTCGGTCACCGCGGTCTGCCCGGGTCCATTGTCCACGGAGTTTCTCGCCGTCGGGAAGATCGCGGGCAACTCGCGCGCATTTCGGCTGCTGCCGCGCATCAAGACAGCGCGTGTGGCGGCGGGCGCGCTGCGGCATGCGAAACTGCGGCTTCCGATCTACACCCCCGGATGGTTCTATAAGTGTTACAGGGCGATCAGCGCGCTCATCCCGGACACGATCCTCATGTGGTTGGCGCGCACATGAAAGAGGGTTTACCATGATACGACAGGGCGCATTTGCGAAACAAGGCGGCATGCTCAAGGGCGGGCTTCATTGCCACACCACGCGCTCGGATGGGCACGGCTCGCCCGAGGCGGTCATCCGGTTGCATGCGGAGATGGGCTATGATTTCCTCGCGATCACCGACCACAGAATCTACAACTACCAAAATTACGCGCCCGAAACGGGGCTTACGATCCTCCCCGGCATGGAGATGGATCGCGGCATCACATCCGGCGCGGGCATGTGTTTTCACACGGTGGCGATCGGTCCGGCGCGCGAGGACGGGAACGGATTTGCGCAGGATCAACGCTTTGAATCCGGCGAGGTGGCGGATCAATACGCCTTTCAACCGCTGCTAGACGAGCTGCACGCAAATGGGAATATGACGATCTACTGCCATCCCGACTGGAGCTGCACGCCCGCGCGCGCGTACGAGCGCATGCGCGGCAATTTCGCGATGGAGATTTGGAACAGCGGCTGCGCGATCGAAAACGACATGGACACAAACGCGCTCGGCTGGGACGAGCTGCTCGTGGGCGGCAGCCGCATCTTCGGCGTGGCGACCGACGATGGGCACGCCATGAGCCATCACGGGCACGGCTGGGTGATGGTGCGCGCGGAAAACCGCATCGATGCGATCCTCGCCGCGCTCGGGCGCGGGGATTTCTATTCCTCCTGCGGTCCGGAAATATACGATTTTTCAATTGACGGGGACACCGCGCGGCTCGAATGCTCGCCGGCTGCGTCGATCTGCTTTATCAACGGCGTGCGCCCGAACCGGCTCGTTCGCGCGGGCGATGCGCCCATCACGCGCGCGCAGGCGCAGCTTCACCCCGCGGCGAAGTACCTGCGCGCGACGGTCGTGGACGCAGCGGGGCGTCGCGCGTGGACGAACCCCATATTTTTACATGACGCGCCGAACGCGGCGGAAGGGAGATCGGAATGATCGATCCAAAGGTATATCTTGCCATAGACAACTGCTATGCCTATAAGCGCTGGACGCTGCCGCGCGACTGGATGGAGAAATCGCTCGAATGCGGGTATCGCTACATCGAGGCGAGCGCGGATACTGAGGCCGACCCGCTCTATATGGGCGCGGATTACATGCGCGATTGGGTGAAGACCGTGCGCGCGGAGTCGGCGCGCACCGGCGCGAAGGTCGCAAACCTGTACTCGGGGCACGGGACGTATACCACGCTCGGGCTCGCGCACCCCGATGCGCGCATCCGGCGGCGGTTTTTGGACGAATGGTTCAAGCCCATGGTGGACGCCGCGGCGGGCGTGGGCGCGGGGCTCGGCTACTTCGCGCACGGGTTTATGAATCCGGAGATCCAATCCGCGCAATCCTATGCGCGCAAGGTTGATGAATTGTACGATAGCCTTGCCGAGATCGCACGCCACGCGCAACAGTCCGGCGTGGAATATGTGTCCGTCGAAAACATGTACACGCCGCATATGTACCCGTGGACGATCCAAAGTGCGGCGGATACGCTCAGGCAGGCGTATGCGCGCGCCGGATACCCGACGTATTTGAGCATCGATGTCGGGCATATGGCGGGGCAGGCGCGGTTCATGCGCCCGACGCGCGATGCGCTTGAAAAGCACGCGGGCACGCGCGGAAACATCTGGGTCGGTACTTCGCGCGCGCACGATTTGCTCCAGCGCGGCGAGATCGACGCCGTGCTCGACGACATCGCGCAGAACCCGCAGCTGTTTGCCGACGGCGCGGAGGATGGCGATCCCTACGCGTGGCTGTCGCGCTTTGGCTGCTATTCGCCGATCATCCACATGCAGCAGACGGACAACACCGCCTCCGCGCACCGCCCGTTCACCCCGCAGTACAACAAAACGGGCATCATCGACATCAAAAAGGTGCTGCGCGCGATTCAGGAATCCTACGACGCGCCCGAAATGCCGGGCATGCCGCCGCGCTGCCGCGATATTTACATCACAGTCGAGGTGTTCTGCGGCACGATGGATTCGCCCTACGCGCTGCTCGAGTCGCTTACCCAGACCGCGCAGTACATGCGCACCGGGATCCCCGAGGACGGGTTGACGCTTCGCGCGCTCACGCAGGAGGATTTTGAACCTTGAACAAAAAGCTGATGCGCGAGATCTTCATGTACCTCGTGTTCGGCGTGCTCACGACCATCGTGAGCATCCTCGTCTACAAGGGCGCAAACCATGCGTTCGGTCTGCGGTACTACCTGTTGTCAAATGTGATCTCGTGGGTCGTCGCCGTCGCGTTCGCGTTTGTCACAAACAAGCTGTGGGTGTTTGAAAGCAAGAGCTGGGCGCGCGAGATCATCGCGCGCGAGCTGACGCGCTTTGCCGGCGCGCGGCTGTTCTCGCTTGGCGCGGAGCAGTTGGGGCTGTTTCTTTTGATCGATATCGCGCGCATGGGCGCGTCCGTCTGGGATGTCGCGGGCTATGCGCTCACGGGGTATGATTTGGCGAAGTTCATCATGCAGATCGTGGTCGTACTGCTCAACTATGTGTTCAGCAAGCGCTTGATTTTCAAATCGGCGAAGGGCGAGAGGGGATAGGGGTATGTATTTTTTGTTGGGTCGCGAAATCGGGAACGGTTACTATGATTTTGTGTGCGAGGTCGAGCGCATGGCGCTGACGGACGATCCCAGCCGCGCACAGCAGATCTCCGAGGCGGAGCTTGAGTTGATCGACATGGATTACCTCATGGAGCGCGGATTCTACGCCATGGAGATCGACCGCTTCGGGCTGCGGTTCTCGCATGTTCTCTTGTTCCGCCCGCCGATGCCGCACTACCGCCCGCTTTTTATGCCCGAGCGGGCAAAACCGCTCGCGGTGCGCCAGACGAAGTACATGCAGCTCTACCGCGCGCCGCAGCCGCCGGCGGTGTCCGGGAAGCGGCACGGTGCAGGCGGGAAGCCCCGCAGCCCGGGCGGTAAACCCGGCAGCCCAGATGGCAGACCCGGCAACCCGGGCGGAAAGCCCAAAAACGCGGGCGGCAAACCCGGCAGCCCGGGCGGCAAACCGGGTACGGAGCGGCGCGCAGGCGTTGACAGAAAGCCCATGCGCGACCACATGCCCGGCGGCGCGGGCAAGCGCACCCCGCATCGCGGGGGCGGCAGCAAGGGAGGGCGCGGGTAGCACAAACATGAAATCCGTCCAATTCGGGCGGATTTCTCAATTTTTGGAAACCAATTTGCATTTGTTCGCGTCTTATACAAAATGATTTGCAAAGAAGAGATGCACATGTTCGACATACGAAAGCGCATATGCCTGATCATCGTCCTATCCCTTCTTACGATATGCCCGGCTTTCGCGGCGCGCCCCGCCTCGCTCGCTATGACCGAGCCGGGGCAGGCGATTTCCGAAATCGATGTATATGCCGCGGGCGATCTCCCCGAAAGCGTCCCCGATTGGCAGCCGCCGCATGAAACAAGCGATCTGATGGTGATCGCCGCCCGCCCCGGCGACGAATTTCTGTACTTCGGCGGCATCATCCCGTATTATGCCCGCGCGCGGCAGATGCGCGTGACCGCGGTGTATATGGCGGATGCCGGGCGCGCGCAACGCGCGGAAGCGCTCGAGGGGCTGTGGGCGGCGGGGCTAACGGCGTATCCGGAGTTTTTGGGTTTTCAAGACGAAGAAGCGCCGACCATCAAGGATGGCGTGGAAGCGTGGGGCGGCACGGAAGCGATTGTGGAGGCGCTCGTTTCGCGCATCCGCCGTTACCGACCCGCGGTGATCGTCACGCATGACCTCGAAGGCGCGCCCGCCGATGTCGCGCAGCGCATCACCGCGAGCGCCGTCCAGTACGCGATCGAATCCGCTGCCGATCCCGCGATGTTCCCCGATTCCCATGCGGCATACGGCGCGTGGCAGGTGCAAAAGCTGTATCTGCACCTCTACGCCGAAACCGTGCTCGATTTCGATTGGACGTTGCCCCATGACGCGCTCCACGGCAAAAGCCCCATGGATTTCGCGCGCGCGGGCTTTGCGCGGCACACCTCGCGCGCCGCACAGCATGATGTGGAGGTCGCGGGCGAATATGAGAATTCGCTGTTCGGGCTTGCGTACAGCGCGGTGGGGGAGGATGTTGTAAAAAATGATCTGTTTGAAAACCTGCCCGGATATGCGCCCGTGGACGCACCCGCGCGTCTCTTCTCACCTGAGCCGGCGCCCGCGCCGACTGCCGCGCCCTCATCCGGCGCTGTGCTCGGCTCGGCGGCGGCGTACTTCGCGCTCGCGCTGGGCGCGGGCATCGCGCTGATCGCCGCCATCTGCATCGCGCAGGCGGTCGGATACGCCAAGCGGCGCACCGGGCGCAGATAAAACGCGGTCGTTCATCGCATCATATCCCCGCCGAATTGTTTTGATATCAGTTATTTTTATTGATCCCACAAGCAAATTATGGTATTCTGATACCATATTGAATGTGGAGGGATCGAATGAGCGGTTTCAACCCGTCGGAGTTTCAAAATCCGCCCAAGTCCGCAAGACCCATGGCGCGCTGGTGGTGGCCGGGGCTGGATGTCGATTTGGAGGAACTCAAGCGCGAGATCGCCGATCTCGACGCGGGCGGCTTTGCCGGCGCGGAGATCCAGGCGTTTTTGGAGGGCGTGCCCTCGCACATGCAAAACGATCCCGATTGCCGGGAGCGGCTGAACCGATACCGCACGCCGTTTTATTTTGATACCGTCGCCGCGCTGCTCGACGAATGCGCGGATCGCGGGATGATCCTCGATCTCACAGTGTGTTCGGGCTGGCCCACAAACGGGGTGGACGTGCCGCTTGCGCAGGGGCAGAAGCACCTGTACATGGCGGTCGTCGATGTCGAAGGCGGCGCGCGCACCGTGGATTTGCCCACGGCTGACGATCTGCTCGCCTACCGCGCGCGCGAACCCAAAGCGCCGCAGGTCGGTCCGTTCGCCCCGCCGCCGGACGACACGGAGGTACTGCGCAAGACGCTGCGGCTCGTCGGCGTGTCCGCGGCGCGCTGCGTGGGCGAGGCGGTCGCGCCGGTGATGACGCGCGCGGCGGAGAAAACGGGCGTGCTCGAAAAGCCGGTTGATCTGTGGGCGCATGTCGAAGACGGCAAACTGAACTGGTCGTTCCCGGACGGCGCGTGGCAGGTGTTCTGTTACTACGCGGGTGAAAACGGCACGACGCCTCATATGGCGGCGCGCGAGGACGCGAGCAAGCCCAACTACATCGTCGATCACTTCGGAAAGGGCGTCATCGCCCCCTATCTCGACCGCCACATCGGCGCGGATGCCATCAAAAAACACGCCGGGAAGACGCTGCGCGCGTTCTTTACCGACAGCTTTGAACTCTCCAGCCCATGGACTTGGACGGACGATTTCCTCGCGGAATTTGAAGCGCGGCGGGGGTATGATCTGCGTCCGTATCTGATGCTGACGCATGTCCCCGGCTGCGAGAGCATGTTCGCGCGGATGTTGGGGCTCAAAACGCCGCCGATGTACGACATCCCCGATGTGGGCGAGCGCGTGCGCCATGATTATCAGCTCACCATTGCGGATCTGTTCGACGAATACTTCCTCGGCGCGATGATGGAATGGGGCGATTCCAACAAATTGCAAAGCCGCGTGCAGTGCTACGGGCATTCCATGGACAACATCAAGGCATACGGGCGCACGCACATCCCCGAAACTGAGCAGCTTGCCGGCAACGGTGTGATCGATTTTATGAAGCTCGCGGGCTCGGCGAGCCTTTTGTACCAGCAGCCCGTGGTGACGAGCGAAGCGCTTGTCTGGATTCGCAGCGATTATATGACCACGCCCACGAAGATGAAGATTGCAGCGGACAAGCTGTTCATCTCCGGCATCAATCAGCTCATCTACCACGGCATGCCCTATCGTCATCCGGAGATGCCGTTCCCGCATTACCATCCCTTCCACGGCTCGTTCGGCTCGTTCATCTGCCGCGACAACACGCTCTGGGACGCGATTGGCGCAATGAACGCGCGCATCTCGCGCGGGCAGTATTTGATGCAGTCCGGCGCGGTGAAGTGCGATGTCGCGGTGTATTACCAAAAACTTGATTATGTGGCGGGCACGGAGGCGATCGAGGAGCTGACCGCGGGCGTATTGCCCGGTTTTGACCGCGCCGCGCTGGGCACGGGGCACGGCAGCGCGCCTTCGCGCGAGCCCACGGCGGAGCAGGCGCGCGGGAACATCGATTTCGCGCTCAGCCATGGGTTGATGCGCGCCGGGTACGACTACTTCCATTTGAACGAGGAGTGCCTGATGCGCGCGGAGCTGATCGACGGCGCGCTCGTCACGGGCGATGCGCAGTTCCGCGCGCTGATCGTCAATGACGAACAGAAGATGCCCGTCGAAGCGGCGTACAAGCTGCGCGCGCTGATGGACGCAGGCTTCCCCGTCATCTTCCTGGACGACGTACCCGCGAAAGTGCCGGGACTTTACGACCACAGAAGGCGCGAGCAGGAGCTGTCAAAGGCGCTCGACGGCGCGCGCCCGATTGCGCAGGCGGATGCACCTGCCGCGCTGCGCGAAGCGGGGGTTCTTCCGGGCATCGAATGTCAGGCGAACGATCTTCAACACATCCGCAGGGATTTGGGCGGGCAGACGCTCTGGTTCGTGCGCTCGACGAGCGCTGAGCGGCGCATGTTGACGGTAAAGCTCAACGGCGCGCGCGGCGATCTGCGCATCCTCGATGTCTCAAACGGCGATGTGGTCGCGCCCGCGCATGCGGCGGGGGAGGACGGCATCTCCATCGAACTGCCCTTCGCGCCCTACGGTTCGTGGTTCTTGCTCACGGGCGAGGCGACCGCGCTGCCCGCGCCCACGGGCGAAGGCGAGCTTATGTTCGTGCGCGCCGTCTGCGCCGAAGCCGGGCAGGAGATCGCCCCGATCGATGGCTGGCATATTACCGGTAAAAATGCCGTCGAAGGCGGCGCGGATGCCGCCTGCACCATCGAAACGCTCGTCGATTGGGCGGATGTCGAGGGCATGGACGGCTTTTCCGGAACGGCGAAGTACACCTGCACCTTACGCGTCGGGGATGTGCCCGCAGGGCGCGCGCTCATCGACCTCGGCACGGTCGGCGACACGGCGCGGCTGTCGGTCAACGGCGAGTGCGTCGGCGAGGCGATCACATTGCCGTATGCCTTTGAGGTCACCGGCAAGCTGCGCGCGGGCGAGAACTCGCTTGAGATTGATGTGACAAACACCCTGCGCAACGGGCTTGTCGCAACGGACGCGTTCAAGGGCGGGCGCGTGATCGGCGGTCCCGGTCCGCGGGTGCGCGCCATGTCCGGCATCTTGGGACCTGTGACGATCCGCGACATTTCATGATGGGGGATGCGAGTATGAACGACGCGGCGATGCGCGCCTTATCGAGCGCGCGAACCTTCATCTACCGCAACGCGCGCCCGCTCGAAATGGCGCGCTGGCAATATCACTTCGAGGGCGGCGGCAAGGAGGCGGTGTTGACCGCGCTCGCCGCGTACCAAAACGCGGACGGCGGCTTCGGTCACGCGCTCGAACCCGACGCGTGGAATCCGCACTCCTCGCCGATCCAGACCTGGGCGGCGACCGAAATCCTGCGCGAAATCGGCTTTGCCGACGCGTCGCACCCGATCATGCAGGGCATCCTGCGCTATCTCACAAGCGGCGCGCACTTTTCGGGAGCGGTTTGGCGAAATGTCATACACTCCAACAACGAATTCCCGCATGCCCCTTGGTGGCACAGCGAGAGCGAAAGCGCGAGCCATCACGACTACAACCCCTCCGCCTGCCTTGCGGGCTTCCTCGTCCGGTTCGCGGACGGCGCGGGCAATCAGCTGGGTCGGCGCGTCGCGCGGGAAGCGGTGGATGATTATTTCGCGCGGGATTTGCTCGGCGATATGCACACGGCGAGCTGCTATATCCGGCTTTGGCGGTACTTGGAGGACGCGGGCGCGGCGGATGTCTGCGATTTGGACGCGCTCAAAGCGCGTTTGATGGAGCAGGTCAAACACAACATCACCCGCGACACCGCCGCGTGGGAGACGGGCTACATCTGCAAGCCCTCGCATTTCTTCAATGACCGCGCGAGTGTTTTCTACGCGGGCAACGAGGAGATCGCCGAATACGAATGCGCGTTCATCCTGCGGACGCAACAGGACGACGGCGCGTGGGGGATTCATTGGCGTTGGATGGACTACCCCGACGCATGGGCGATCAGCAAGAACTGGTGGAAATCAAGCATTGCGATCCAGAACCTGCTATACCTCAAAGGCATGGGTCAATTGTAAGCACAAAAAAGCGGCGTCCCAGGGTTTCGTCCCGGGACGCCGCCGATTCGCTCAGTCGTTTCCGAACACGAAGAAGATCATCCACAACTGCTCCGCCCCGTAGGCGAACAGCGCGATCCCGGCGAGCGTGATGATCGCCGACAGCGCGTTGATCGGGCTGAAGATGAGGATCAACCCGAGCAATATGCCGAGCGTCGCCGCGATCAGCGAAACCCACCAGTAGGGATGCCCGAGCGCGCGCGAATCCAGCGCGGTCTGTATCGCAAACACGCCCGCGACGAGCGCGGACAGCCCGACCACGAGCGAGAGCAGCGAGATGATCACATTGGTCAGCCCGAGGAGCAGCAGCGCCGCGACGCATTTGAGCAATCCATGGATCAAGCCCTGCCGCTTGATCAGCGGATGCTCACCGTGCGAGAAGTAATCGACGATGTGAATGATGCCGGACACGAGCGCGATCCAACCAAACAGCCGCACCACCGCGCGCGCCGTCGTGGCGGGGTTGAAGATCAGCACAAGCCCGCATACCATGCAGACGATTGCCAATAAAACGCTCGTCCATTTCAGCCTCTGAAGCATGTTGCACCTCCCGGATGGCGTTTCGGTCGCCTTTATCATAATAGAAAGGCGCACCGGATGCAATATCATATCGCCATTCTTTCACAAAAAACACCGGCGAAAAATCGCCGGCGTTATTGTAATTAAATGCTGTGCTTCAGCCGATCCTTCTCCTCCGCGCGCTTGCCGTCATTGAAGCGGTCGCGGGTGCCGGAGAGGTAGCCCGTGATGCGGCGGATGCGCTCGAAGCGGATGTCCTCCTCGCCGCGCCCGCAGCTCGGGCAGTTGTCGCCGATCACGCCGTTGAAGCCGCAGACGGGGTCGCGATCCACGGGGTGGTTGATCGAACCGTAGCCGACGCCACTTTCCTTCATGAGCCGCACGATCTTCTCGAATGCCTCCATGTTCTGCGTGGTGTCGCCGTCGAGCTCCACATAGGAGATGTGCCCGGCGTTCGTAAGCGCGTGGTACGGCGCTTCGCGCTTGATCTTCTCCACCGCGCCGATGGGGAAGTACACCGGGATGTGGAAGCCGTTTGTGTAGTAATCGCGGTCGGTGACGCCCGGGATGCTGCCGTACTTCTCGCGGTCGATCTTCACAAAGCGCCCGGACAACCCCTCCGCGGGCGTGGCGAGCAGCGTGAAGTTCAAGCCCGTCTCCTCGCTCTTCTCGTCGCACAGGCGGCGCATGTGCCCGATGATCTCAAGCCCGAGGTTCTGCGCGGTCTCGCTCTCGCCGTGGTGCTGCCCGATGAGCGCCTTGAGCGCTTCGGCAAGCCCGATAAAGCCCATCGAAAGCGTGCCGTGCTTGAGCACGTCGCGAATCTCGTCGTCCCACTTGAGTTTCTCGCTGTCGATCCACACACCCTGCCCCATGAGGAAGGGGAAGTTGCGCACGCATTTGCGCGCCTGAATCTCGAATCGCTCGATGAGCTGGTCGAACACCAAGGCGATGACGCGGTCGAGGTCGTCAAAGAACTGCTCGATGTTCTTGTTCGCCTTGATCGCCAGCCGCGGGAGGTTGACGGAGGTGAAACTCAGATTGCCGCGCCCGTTGGACACCTCACGGTTTTTATCGTGGATATTGCCGATCACGCGCGTGCGGCAGCCCATGTAGGCGATCTCCGTCTCGGGATGCCCGGGCTTGTAGTATTGGAGGTTGAACGGCGCGTCCTGAAACGCGAAGTTCGGGAACAGCCGCTTTGCCGAGCAGCGCATGGCGTGCTTGAACAAATCGTAGTTCGGGTCCTCCGGGTTGTAGTTGATGCCCTCTTTGACGCGGAAAATCTGTATGGGGAAGATCGGGGTCTCGCCGTTGCCCAGCCCCGCCTCGGTCGCGAGCAGCAGGTTTTCCACGACCATGCGCGCCTCGGGCGAGGTATCCATGCCGTAGTTGATGGACGAAAACGGCACCTGCGCGCCAGCGCGGGAGTTCATGGTGTTGAGGTTGTGGATGAGCGCTTCCATCGCCTGGAAGGTCGTGCGGTTCGTCTCCTGCACCGCCTTTTTGTGCGCGAACGTTTGAAGCCGCTCGATGCCCTCGCGCGCGACGCCGATCTCTCCGAGCTTTTCGGCATCCGCCGCGACGAACGCGTCGTTCTGTACAAGCGAGGGGTAAACCCCTACCGCCTCCAT
>JBMNUA010000013.1:0-23965 GCA_050945995.1 Christensenellales bacterium | reverse complement strand
TGTTCTCGGTCAACTCGTCGTTGACAGAGTAGCTCTCCACGATGTTGGGCGTGATCTCGCCGCTGTTCGCCGAAGACATGGTCAGCAGATTCTCCGTCGTGCCGATGAAGATGTCCGCGTCCCAGTTCACGCCGTCGGTGACAAAGCGCATCGTCCCGCCGTAGTTGCCGATTTCGTAATCGAGAAACTCGTCGAGGATCTCGTGCGTAATGCGCGGCGTCTCAGGCAGACGCTCCTCGATCGGCGGCAGTTCGCCCGCCTCGACGCGCGCGTCGAGCATGGGCGCTTGCGCGTAGCTGCCCTCGGCGGATGCGCCGATGGCAAACGCGCTCAGCGCCATCACCAATGCCAGTATCAAACTGAGCTTCTTCATGTTCCAACCTCCCTTTTTTGTGAGCGCAACAATCTTGCCCGATTCGGGGTCGATCAACGCGCTACATATATGATATAATAACCTTAGGCAGCTAACAAGGGGAGCATTCCTGTATTTATGGGGGCGATTTCGTGTTTTTCTGCATCAAAATGCCGTCAAGGGCATGATTTAGGAGTTATTGACATGTGAAATGGGAGGTATTTATGGCGCATACTTATGTGATGAAAGATAACGCCGCCCGGAAACGCGCGGCGGTCGCAAAATGGCTCTACGCCCTCTCCGGTGTTCTGGTCGCGTTTTTCGGCGCGGCGTTTGGGGAAGCGTATCGGCTGCTGATCGGGCTTGCTTCGCTTTTGTTGATCCCCGGGCTCTCCGCGGTCTACCGCGCCTTCGATCTTGCGCGCAGCTGGCTGCTCGAGCTGTGGATTTACGCGTTCGCCTATTTGAGCGTGATCCTAGGCGGCTGCTTTGATTTTTATATGAAGATCGGCGGCTTTGACAAGCTCGTACATATGCTCTCCGGCGCGTTCACCGCGCAGATCGCGCTCGCGCTATATCTCTATCTGGAGCGGGGTCGCCCCATCGCCCGCCAAAACGCCGCCACCGCGCTGTTTTTCGTGTTTTTCACCGCCATGGCGGTCGCCGCGCTGTTTGAAATCGTGGAATTTGCCCTCGCGCCGGTCGTCGGGCGCGATTTGCAGCGCGTGCTCACCACCGGCGTCACCGACACCATCACCGATATGATCGTCTGCATGCTCGGCGCACTCTCCGCGCTGCCGCTGATCGCGCGCTTCTATCGCGGCAAGCGCGACCCGTTCACGGGCGCGGCGGTAGCGTTTTTCTGTAAAAACTTGCATCCCGAAGACGAGCCGAGCGGCGCGGGCAGGGAGTCGATCCCGGACTACCGCTAGCCCTGCATCTCTTTGCGCAGCGCGCAGGCGAGGCTCGCGCTGCGGGTGGTGATGTTGTACACGCCGTCTGATAAAAAGCGGCGGATGCCCTCCTCCTCGCTCGGCGTCCATACGCTGATCGGCGCGTAAAGTCGCCGAAGCGCCAAGTAGAGCGGCGTGTGGGAAATGGTATGATTCGCGTTCAAGCACACGGCGTTTGCGGCGATCCGTGCGCCGTCGATGCGCGCCGCAATCGCAGAGACCTCCTCGGGCGAAAGCTGCGCAAAGTATCCGGGGCGCATGACACCTTCGTCGATGAGCTCCAAATTCATGTACCAATGAATGCGCGAAAACGCCACCTTCGCATCCGCAGCCACCGTGCCGGAGACGATGAGCTGATCCGCGACCTGCATCCGCCTTGCAAGCGCCCACGCGTCGCCCTCGAGCCCCACCTCTTTAAAATCCAGATTGATCCGCTTGTTCGGGTGCGCCCGCAGCGCGCCCAGCGCGTCCGCAAGCGGCAGCCCGCCCTCCGCCGGATCGTGCGCGAGGATGAGTGCGCCGTCTTTTCCGCGCCGCACGTCCACCTCGAAGCAGTCCACATCCAATTTCAACGCGTAATCGATGTACTCCCGCGAATTGTCCCGCGTCCCGTCGCAGCCGGAATGCGCGGTGATTTTTGTGCGATTCGCCCGCTGCCCCTTCGCCGTAGCATTCATAAAAATCATCCCATATACTGCATATTTTATGCTGATTATATCGCCCCTTCCGCGCGAAAGTCAAGTGGACGCATCCCCCGCCGCGTGGTATACTGTGGGAAAGACGATGCTTGTTTGCAATGGATGAGGAGGAAGATATATGAACGGCGAGATGTTTGCGCTTGCCAAAACGCGCCCGGAAAAAGGTTTGGAATTGATCAAGGCGCCCATCCCCGCAGTCGGCGATGGCGAGGTGTTGATCCGCATCCGAAAGACCGCCATCTGCGGCACGGATCTTCACATCTATAACTGGGATGCATGGAGCCAAAAAAACATCGCCCCGCCGCTGATCATCGGGCACGAGTATGTGGGTGTGGTCGAGAAGATCGGCGAGGGGGTCGAGGGTCTGCGCGTTGGTCAGCGCGTCAGCGGCGAGGGGCACATCACCTGCGGTCATTGCCGCAATTGTCGCGGCGGCAACGCCCAGTGGTGCAAGCACACCAAGGGCGTGGGCGTCGATCGCGACGGTGCGTTCGCGCAATACTTATGCCTGCCGGCGAAGAATGTGGTGCCCATCGACGAGGCGCTGCCGGAGGAGGTCGTCGCCTTCTTCGACGCATACGGCAACGCCACCCACACCGCGCTCGAATTCGATGTGGTGGGGGAGGATGTGCTCGTGACCGGCGCGGGTCCCATCGGCATCATGGCGGGCGCAATCTGCAAAAAAAACGGCGCGCGGCAGGTGATCATCACCGATGTGAACGAGTATCGGCTGGATTTGGCGCGCAAGATGGGGCTGTTTGCCATCAACGTCGCCGAAAGCGACTTGGGCGAGGTGATGCGCGCGCATCACATGGTCGAGGGCTTTGACGTCGCGCTGGAGATGAGCGGCAGCGACGCCGCGCTCACGCAGCTGCTTGGGCACATGCGAAACGGCGGCAAGGTCGCGCTCCTCGGCATCTTCGCGCGCGATGCGCAGATCGACTGGAATCAGGTGATCTTCCGCGGGCTCACGCTTCAGGGCATCTACGGGCGCAAGATGTACGAAACATGGTATAAAATGGGTGCGATGGTCGAAAGCGGGCTGGATTTGCTTCCGCTGATCACCCACCGCTTCCACTACACCGATTTTGAACAGGGCTTTGCCGCGATGAACACCGCAAAGAGCGGCAAGGTGATATTAAACTGGGAGGCGTAATCATGAAATCCGCATTCGGTTACTTCCAAAAGGCGCTGGACGAGATCGATGCCGCGGGCACGCGCAAGGACGAGCGGATCATCGTATCGCCGCAGCGCGCGCGCATCGATACCACGCAGGCGCGCGGGCTTCTCAATATGTGCGCCAACAACTACCTCGGGTTGGCGGACAACGCGCAGGTCATCAAAGCCGCGAAAGCGAGCTACGACGAATGGGGGTTCGGGCTCTCCTCCGTGCGCTTCATCTGCGGCACGCAGGCGCTGCACACGCGGCTCGAACAACGGCTCTCGGAATTTCTTTTGATGGAGGATGCGATTTTATACTCCTCCTGCTACGACGCCAACACCGGGCTGTTTGAAACGCTGCTCGGCGCGGAGGACGCCATCCTCTCGGACGAGCTCAACCACGCGTCCATCATCGACGGCGTGCGCCTGTGCAAGGCGCGGCGGTATCGCTATCGTAACAACGATATGGCAGATTTGGAAGAGAAGCTCAAAGCCGCGTCCGACGCCCGCATCCGGCTGATCGCCACCGACGGCGTGTTCTCGATGGACGGGTATGTCGCAAACCTCGCGGCGATCTGCGATTTGGCGGATCGCTACGACGCGCTCGTGATGGTGGACGACAGCCATGCGGTGGGCTTCATGGGCGCGCACGGGCGCGGCACGCCGGAGCACGCGGGCGTGACCGACCGCGTAGACATCCTCACCGGCACGTTCGGCAAGGCGATGGGCGGCGCGTCCGGCGGCTATACCGCCGCATCCGCCGAGATCGTGCGGCTGCTGCGCCAGAAATCAAGACCGTATCTGTTTTCCAACACGCTCGCGCCCGCCGTCTGCGCGGCGACGATCCAGGTGCTCGACATGCTTGAGGGCAGCGGCGACGCCCGCGCGCGGCTGATGGACAACACCGCGTGGTTTCGCGGCGCGCTCGCGGCGGAAGGGTTCGACGTGCCGGAAAGCACGCATCCCATCGTGCCGGTGATGCTCTACGACGCGCGCGTGGCGGCGGATTTCGCGGCGCGCATGCTCGAAAAGGGCGTGTATGTGGTGGCGTTCAGCTATCCCGTCGTGCCGCAGGGCAAGGCGCGCATCCGCACGCAGGTCAGCGCCGCGCACACGCGCGCGGATTTGGAATTCGCGGTCGATTGCTTCCGCGCCGTCAAGCGGGAGATGAACCTGTAAACCTGCATGCGCATCAGCGTGTTGACAAAGTCAACACGCTGCCTGAGAAATGCAAGCGCGCATTTCTCGGAGTTCGGAATGTTCCCGCACACCTTCGGTGCATAAAAAAATGAAGGGGCTTCACAGCTCCTTCATGCATTCCCGGGTAGGAAACGAGGTTTGTCAACACGCTCGGCGGGAGAGGACAACACCCCTCCCGCTACCCATCTCCGATTCGCGCCGCCTGTAGGGTGACCTTTTTCATCAGCTTGAAAAATTCGTCCCGCTCGGGCGCGGTCATTTCGGATGTCACATCCTTCATCCAATTCGCGTGGATCTTCTTGATCTTGGGATACAGCGCGGTCGCCTTCGGCGTAAGCGAAACGAGATACGAGCGCGAGTCCGCCGGGTTCACCTTCTTGGTGATCAATTCCCGGTCCTCCATGCGCATCAGCGTCTTCGCAACCGTGCTCTTGTCAAGCCCCAGTATCTTGCACAGCTCGATCTGTGACATCTCGCCGTTCTGATGCAGATGCTGTATGAGCGTGGATTTCGCGGCGGTGAGCCCGATCTCCGCGAACCTCGCGTTGTGTTCCATGTTCATCTTCCGGTGGAGCAGAGAGATTGCCATCGGTAGATCCATCCCATCCCCCTTTCTGATATGTCCCTAAAAACCGATCCATCCAGCGGTTCGCGATGGTCGATTGGTTCAGCTTGCCGATTGTCATCCCGATGAAGATTGCGGCGGCGACCGTGCCGATGCCCACATTCACAAGTCTTCCGTTGATCAAAAGTGTGCCGATCAGCGCGACCCCGGTCAGCGTGCAGTCCAGCGCAATCTTGATCTTGCTGTACGAAGTCTTGGACTTTCGTGCGATTACCGTTATCATAGCATCTGGCGGCAGCATTAGCAAGTCCGTTTTTATCACCATGTAGATGCCGACGGCGAGGGTGAGGATTCCTGATGCGCATAACAGCGCCTGCAACCACAGTCCCGCGACCGGCAAGCCCGCGATCATCGCCGTCGTCACATCCACCAGATACCCAAAAAGCGCGGCGATTGCCAGCTGCAAGAATTGAAAAATCGGAAACTCTTTTCGCAGTATGATGATCTGCACGAGGAGAAAAAACGCGAACAGTATCCCCGTGCCCGTGCCCGGCGTGATGCCAAGCGCAGGGCTGAACACCGCGGGGCACACGCCCGTGGGCGATGTCCCGATGCCCGCCTTCATCGATAAGCTGACGCCGAATGCCGATAATGTGATCCCAATGAGCATCGCCGCGACCCGCCTCAATTGGTGCGGCAGTTCTTCTTTCCATTGTCGTCGTGTGTTTTGCAATGATATCCTCCGAATCTATGATGTCAAGGGTTCCCTAACCCGTTCTCGCGATCGTAATCGCCCTTCACCTTCAGTCGCGCAATCGCCCGCGCCAACCGCGCCTGCGCGATCTGGTGCTCGCGCAGGCTGCCCTTGTGGAGCATCTCCCGCCTTGCGGCCTGCGCCGCCTGCCGCGCCCGGTTCGCGTCGATCTCCTGCGGGCGCTCCGCCGAATCCACGAGGATCAACACCTCATTGTCTTCGACGATCACGAGCCCGTGGGATACCGAAGCGTCGCGCGAGCCCTTCCCCGGCGTATCAAAGGTCAACAGCCCGGGGGAGATGGCGAGCACCATGTTGTAGTGCCGCGCCATGATCCCGTATCGCCCCTCCGGCGTCGGTATGGTCAGCGATGTGCAACTCCCCTCGTAAAACGGGCGATCCGCCGCCAGGATGTTCAACTGAAAGCTGTTCATGCGCGCCCCACCGCCTGCATCCGCTCGTGCTTGCGCACTACATCGTCAATCGTCCCCACGTTGTAGAACGCCGCCTCGGGGTATTGATCCATCTCGCCGTCCACAATCGCCTTGAAACTGCGGATCGTCTCCGCAAGCGGCACAAATATGCCGGGCAGCCCCGTGAACCGCTCCGCGACATGCGTCGGCTGCGCGAAGAACCGCTGGATCTTGCGCGCGCGCGCCACGATCAGCCGATCCTCGTCCGCCAGTTCCTCGAGCCCGAGGATGGCGATGATATCTTGCAATTCGTTGTATTTCTGCAAAATTTCCTGCACCCTGCGCGCGGTCTGGTGGTGCGCCTCGCCCACGATGCTCGCCTCTTGGATGCGCGAGGACGACGCGAGCGGATCGACCGCGGGGTAGATGCCCTGCTCGGCAATCCGCCGGCTCAACACGGTCGTCGCGTCCAGGTGCGTAAACGCCGTCGCGGGCGCGGGGTCGGTCAGATCGTCCGCCGGCACATAGATCGCCTGGACGGAGGTCACAGAGCCGCGCTTTGTCGATGTAATCCGCTCCTGCAATTCGCCCATTTCCTCCGCAAGCGTCGGCTGGTATCCCACCGCGGAGGGCATCCGCCCAAGGAGCGTGGAAACCTCGCTGCCCGCCTGCACGAACCGGAAGATGTTGTCGATGAACAACAGCACGTCTTTTTGTTCCTGATCGCGGAAATACTCCGCCATCGTCAGCCCCGAATACCCCACGCGCATACGCACGCCGGGGGATTCGTTCATCTGCCCGAACACCAGCGCCGTGTTTTCCGCCGCCCCGCTCGCGCGCATCTCGTTCCAAAGATCGTTCCCCTCGCGGCTGCGCTCGCCGACGCCCGCAAACACGCTGTATCCGCCGTGCTCCGTCGCCACGCTGTGGATCAGCTCTTGGATCAGCACGGTCTTTCCGACGCCCGCGCCGCCAAACAACCCGATCTTACCGCCCTTGGGGTAGGGCTGGAGCAGGTCGATCACCTTGATGCCGGTCTCCAATATCTCCACCGCCGGGCGCTGCTCCTCAAATGCGGGCGCCTTGCGGTGAATTTCCCATCGCGCCTGATCCGGCGCGATGGGCGCGCCCCCGTCGATCGGCTCGCCCAGCACGTTAAACATCCGCCCGAGCGTGCATTCGCCCACCGGGACGCGGATGCCGCCCCCAGTCGCCGTCACGGGCATCTCGCGCGCAAGCCCCTCGCTGTCCGCCAGCATGATGCAGCGCACGGTATGCCTGCCGACGTGCTGCGCAACCTCCATCACCCGCGTTTCATCGCCGATTTTTACCGTCAGCGCCTCCCGTATCTTCGGCAGGCGACCGGGCGCGAACTCGACATCGACCACGGGCCCGGATATTTGCACAATTTTTCCTATGTTCAATGCAATACCCCCTCCTTTTTCCGCTTCTGCTTCTGTGCGCGCGCGCCCGCGGAGATTTCCGTGATCTCGCGCGTGATCATCGCCTGCCGCACCTGATTGTACGAAAGCTTCAGTGCTTCGAGCATCTTCTCCGCATTCTGGTTTGCCACGTTCATCGCCGCCATGCGCGCGCCTTGCTCGCCGCAGAAGCTCGCGACCAATGCGCTGTAAATATAGCCGGCAAGGCAGTTTTCGACGGCGCGCTTGAGCACCACCTCGACGGACGGGAAATATGCAAAGGGTGATGCGCCTTCTTCGTCCGATTCGCCCGCCGAGCGCGTCTCAAAGGGCAATAGCCGCTCGGTGACGACCGCCGCAGCGCGGGCGTTTGGCATGTCCGTGTAGATCACATGGATTTCGTCCAAATCGCCGCTGTCAAATGCTTCGAGCAGCGCCGCGTTGATCACCCGCGCGTGAACCATCGTCGGGTTCTGCGCGCTGTGGTTGAAACTGCCCGAAACGGGCACGCCGCGCTTTGAAAAGAACCTGCGCCCGTAATCGCCCAATAGGAATAGCTGCGCGTCGGGGTGCGCGGCAATCTGCCGCTGCGCCTCGCGGATCACGCTCTGGTTGTACGCGCCCGCCATCCCCCTGTCCGCGGTGATGATCAAAAAACCGTGCCGCCCGCCGGGCGTCGCGGCTTGATCGGCAAACCGGAAATATCGGTCGCCCGCACCTTTCGCCGAGCGGAAGATGCGGTGCATCTCGCGGTGGAGCGCGTCAAAATACGGTCTTGTCCGCTCCAGATCGTTTCGCGCCTTGCGCAATTTCGTCGATGCGATCAAATACATGGCGTTTGTGATCTTCTGCGTGTCCTCAATGCCCTTGATGCGGCTTTTAATTTCCTTGATCGTCGCCATACGGCATCACCGCCCCGGTTTGACGCTGCATATCGCGGTACTGCCGCGCGAGCGCTAAAATCTCCCACTTGGCTTCTTCGGACAGTACGCCCGTCTGATCGATGGTCTGGCAGATGCCCGGCGCGTGCGCGCGCATGTATTCAATCAGTCCGCGGCTGAACGCGCGGATTTCGCGAATGGGGATGTGTTGCATGATGCGGTCCAATGCCGCAAGGAGCGTGATCACCTGCTCATGGCGCGGCATGGGATGGTACTGGTCCTGCTTGAGCAGCTCCATCAGCCCCTGCCCGTAGATGAGCTGGTTTCGCGTCGCCTCGTCCAAGTCGCTTGAGAACTGCGCGAACACCTCCATCTCGCGCGACTGCGAAAGTTCGAGCCGCAGCGTGCCCGCCGCCGCCTTCATGGCGGGGGTCTGCGCGTCTCCGCCCACCCGCGAAACGGAGAGCCCGACGTTCACCGCCGGTCTTTGCCCGGAGAAGAATAGATCGCTCTCGAGGAAAATCTGCCCGTCGGTGATGGAGATGATGTTGGTCGGGATGTAAGCGGACACGTCCCCCGATTGCGTCTCGACAATGGGGAGCGCTGTCATGCTCCCGCCGCCCTTTTCGTTGGATAGGTGCGCGGATCGCTCGAGCAGGCGCGCGTGCAGATAGAACACGTCGCCCGGGTACGCCTCGCGCCCGGGGGATCGCTCGAGCAGCAAGCTCAGCGACCGGTACGAAACCGCGTGCTTGGATAGATCGTCGTATACGATCAGCACATCCTGCCCCTTGTTCATAAAATACTCGCCCAGCG
Source organism: Christensenellales bacterium (assembly GCA_050945995.1). Taxonomy (GTDB): domain Bacteria; phylum Bacillota; class Clostridia; order Christensenellales; family Aristaeellaceae; genus RUG11247. Next base: position 14,751 of record JBMNUA010000013.1, on the reverse strand, counting down.
CGCATCCGGCATAGGGCGCGATGTACTGAAGCGGCGCGGGGTCGCTCGCCGGTGCGTTGACCACGATGGTGTACTCCATCGCACCGCGCGTTTTTAGGATGTTGGTCAGCTGCGCAACGGAGCTCGCCTTCTGCCCGATCGCCACATAGATGCAGACGACGTCCTTCCCCTTTTGGTTGAGGATCGTGTCAAGCGCAATCGCGGTCTTGCCCGTCTGCCGGTCGCCGATGATCAACTCGCGCTGTCCGCGACCAATCGGGAACATGGAATCGATCGCCAGGATCCCCGTCTCCAACGGCGTATTGACCATCTGGCGGTCAACGATCCCGGGCGCGGGCGATTCGATCGGTCGGTATTCATTAAAATGGATCGCGCCGTTCCCGTCGATGGGTCTGCCGAGCGCATCGACCACCCGCCCCTTGAAATCGTCGCCCACGGGCATGCCCGCGGTCTTCCCGGTTCGCCGCACAACGCTGCCCTCGGTGATCTCGTCGCCGTCCTCGAAGAGGATGCAGCCGATCTCGTCGCGCTTGATATCCTGCACCATCGCGCGCGCGCCGCACTCGAAGATCAGTATCTCGCCGTAGGTGGCGTTTGCGAGCCCGCGCACGGTGGCGATGCCATCGCCCACGGTCAATACCGTGCCGACCTCCAGCTCGAGCGCCTGCGGCGTCCAGTTGCGTATGGTCTCTTTGAGCAGCGGCACGATGTTGCCGTCCTGCGCGGTCAAATCGCGCAACTCCGATTCGAGCTGGCGCAGCCTGCCCTGGAGGCTCCAGTCGTAGACAAAATCCTGGTTCCCGCCGTCCTCGCCCGCGGCGACCTCCAGCTTGAACCCGCCCGTTAGCGCCGGATCCTCCTGCCAGACAAGTGCGATCTCGCAGGCATATTTATTTTCTAAAAAAGCGGTCAGTCGCCGCTTTTGGTCGTCTGTCGGCGGCTCGGCGCTGTATAGGATCGCGCGCAATTCGCCCAATTTTTGCTCTATCACACGCTCACTCCTTCTGCACCGTATCTAGGAACTGATCGAGCGGATCGCTCCCCGCCTTCGCGAGCAGCTTCTCGGTGGCGGAAATCGCCAACCGCGCGATCTCCTCCTGCGCGCCTTCCAATATCTTCGTGCGCGCCTGTTCCGCTTCCCGCTGCGCGTCCGAGACCACCTTCGCCGCCTGCTTCTCGGCATTTTGCAAAAGCGCGGCTGCGGATGTTTGCGCTTCCTGCGCGGCGCGCGACTTCCGCTGCCCGATCTCGTCCGACACCTGGTCGAGGTTCTCCTGATACGTCGCCTTTAATTGTTCCGCCTGCGAAAGCTCTGCCTTCGCCTGCTCATCCATCTTCGCGTAATGCTCTGTCCGTTGATCCATAAAGTCCTTGACGGGCTTGTAGAGTAGTAGATACAGCCCCGCCACCAACAACAGGAAGTTTAGCAGATGCAATAATATCTGCTGCCAATCGATATTCAATGGGATATTCATTAATGATCACCGCCTAAAGCACGAATATGATCATGATGGCGACGACGAGCGCGTAGATGATCGCAGTTTCCACAAACACAAGTCCCACGAGCAGCGTACTGCGGATTTTTCCCTCCGCCTCGGGCTGGCGCGCGATGCTCTCGACCGATTTCGAGATGACCATGCCCATGGCGAATGCGCCTGCGGCAGCGACCACGCCGATGGCGATGGCAGCATACGCCGCCTTGGATTTGGCGATCTCCGTTGCGCCCTCGTCCACGAGCGCGGCTGCGGCAGGCGTCGTTTCAAGCGTTTCGGCTACGGCAAAAACGGGGGAGAGCCCTGCGATAAAAATGAACGCCGCCAACAGCGCGGTAACCATGACCTTCTTCAATAAACTATTCATGTCGGTATCCTCCTTCGAGCGAAAGCTCGGTCATTTCTTTGTGATCCGGCAAGGACGCCTCGCCGTATGATAGCGCCGTCAGCATGATCAAAACATAGGTCTGTATCAGCGCATGGAGCAGCGTAAACACGATGCCCACGAAGATCGGTAGTACGAAACTCAGCTGGATGTAGTAGTACACAAGCTCCGTCACGAGCAGCCCGCTGAGCAGCGCGCCGAACAGTCGAAAGCTCATGGAAATCGGCAGCGAAAAGTCCTTCAGCGCGCTCCCCATGCCCTTGAGCCCGTTGCCGAACAGACCGCCCAAGAGGATCACGAGGTAGGACATGCACCCAAGCGCAATCGCCGCGTTGATGTCCGAAAGCGGCGCGGGGAGCGATATGGAAATCCCCTCCGTCGTGATCCCCTGCAGCCCAAAAAGCTCGAAGATCGTGCCAAAGAAGATGTACACGCCCGCGCCAAAGATGTACGCGCCCAAAAACCGGTTGCGGTGTGGGCTGTTCGCCTTTGCCGTGCCATCAAAAAAGCCCACCATCAGCTCGAGCAGCAGTTGGAACTTGCCCGGGATGCGCTTAAACTTCGGCACCGCAAATATCCGCACCAATGCCGCGAAAATCAGCAACATTGCCGTAACCATCGCCGCGGATGCAACCGCCGGATTCACTTGTTTGATTCCGAAAAATGAGAGATGATGCGTCTCGTGCAGCACGGCGTCGCGCATCGTTTCTTGGATCGACCCGTGCTCTTTGCCGCCCGATCCCGTCAATATAATCCCGGCAATCAATGCGGCAAATATGAGTGCCCAAACGGCGATTTTTAACGCCCGTTTTTGTTTGACCATAAACAACTCCTTATAACCTTACTATACCTCCCTTGCATATCCGGCATGAAAAATTACATAAAAAGATACCCCCCTCCTACCTGTCGGCGCGCAACTGTTCAAATGTGAAATTGCATGGGACCCTAGCCAAAAAATGTTGGCACGCCAACCAATATCTATTATACCTTGGCGGCGCGCTCGTGTCAAGCGATCCAGCGCGCGAACGCGCCGGGCGCGAAATAATAACAAATGCAATAGAAAGAGCGCCCCCCTTGCATCGTCTCCGAAGTGGGGAAGCGCTCGAAAGAAGCGTATTTCTCAGGTCGGAGGCGTTTTGTTCGGCAATCCCGCGTGGTTCATGCGGCGCCATCCAACGCCCGGCGCGCAGGGGCAGGACATCCCCCCGCGCAGAAGTTGTTTGCCTGAAGCGGCGGATCTACCCGCCGGCTTCGATTCGCCCGCGCTCGTCCAGTCGCTCCACGATCTCGCCCTCGCGCGCCCGAAGCGCCGCGATGAGCCCCGCCATGTCCGCGATCGGTCTGGGAAAGCGCATCGCGCCCCGCGCCACGCCGTCGATGTCGTGCGCGTCCGAGCCTGCGATCATATACAGCCCGCGCTTTTTCGCCTCGGCGTAGGCATGCGCGTCAAACGACGGGTCTTTGTGCGCGCCGTTGAAGGTCTCAAACGCGTCCACGCGCTTGGTGTCGGGCGTGAACTCCGGGATGTAGAACCGCTTGCGGTACGGGTGCGCATGGGCGACATACGCGCCCGCCGCGCGCACGCGCTGCAGATATTCCGTGCTGCCGACGTCCGCGATGTCGGGGTTCTCGAGCAAAAATGCCTCGTCCAGCCCGTAGGTCAAATACTCCGGACCGTCCGTGTACGTCTCCCAGCCCTTCAGCACGATCAGCCCGATCTTGTCGCCCTCGGCTTTCGCCGCGCGGTAGCCCTTGAACAGGTGCTCGACCTTCTCGCCCCACGAAGCCTTCTTCGGGCAACTGATGTTCGCGTTCATAAAGTGGTCGGTGATCACAATCGCGTCGTAGCCGGCGTCCTTGCATGCGCGGGCGATCTCCCGCCCCGACGCATGCCCGCAGGCGCTGGTCTCCGATGTATGGATGTGCATTTGAACATAATAACCGTCTTTTGTCATTTCATTTCTTCCTATCCATGATTACGGGCACGAGCATCTCGTCCTCGGTCAGTCCCGCGTGTACGCCGACGAGCGTGTGCCGCTCGCTCGCGGGTACGGAAAAGGCGATGCTCGCGTCCCCCGTCGCGCATGCGACATAGTCACCGATGAAATCATCGAACTTCGGATGCCGCGCCCCGCGCCCGAAAATGCCGGTGCGGTATATATCTTCGCGGGAGAGGAGCAAAAATTTGTCCCCGAATGCTTCGGCGAACCGCCGCTCAAATGCCGCCTTCCTATGCGGCTTGACATAGAACGCCGCCGCCCGCCCCTCGATCATCGGCGGCATGATCAGGCAGTCCAAAATTTCCGGCATCCGCGCGATGTCCACCGGTTTTGCGTTGATCAGCCCGTGGTCGGCGGTGACGATGAGCAGCGTATCCTCCATCCGCTCCGACAGCCGCTTGAGTTGCGCGTCGATCAGCTCAAACTGCGCAATCGCCTCGGGCGAGCCCACGCCGTGCTCGTGCATCGCGGTGTCCGGCTCTCCCCAGTATGCGATGGTGTACCCGCGTTCATCCCTTTTCGATATCTCGGCGATCCGGTCGCACACCCCCGCAAACGACGATACCCGGATTCTCTCGTCCGCGCCGTGCTCGCAGTAGCTGTCAAACGCGTAGATCGTGCGCAAAACCGCTCCGGGGTCGCTTTTTTTGATCTTGTCAAAAATCGTCTCATACGGCATCAGGTGCACCGCCGGTTGCGGTCCGTCCACGGGCTTGTTTGTATAGAACGTGGTGCGCATAAACGTCGTCACGTCCGTCGCGAATTCCTTGAAATACAACTGCCAGCCGAGCCACCCGTGCTCGTAGGCGGACAGACCGTTGTAGTAGGATGTCGTCGCCGCCGTGGTGGTGCTCGGGAAGATGCTCGTCACGGTCGCTTTGTGGTGCGCGCGCAGATACGACGTCTCCGGCAGCGCGCCTTCCAGGGGCTTTACGCCCGCGCCGTCGATGATGATAAGCGCCACATGCCGCGGCTGATCCGCCAAATGCGCGTCCAGCTCCGGCAGCGTGGGATAGCCGCTTGTACTTCCGTAGTAGTTCAGGATCGAAGCCGTCGTCGAGAGGATGCTTCGGTCGTAGTTCGGAAACATCATACGTCAAGCCTCGCGATCGAATCGTCCAGCCGCTTGAGCGTCTCGTCTTTTCCGAGCAAATAGGCGATCTCAAACGCCCCGCCGGGTGTGGATGCCTGCCCGGATATCGCAATGCGCAGCGGCCAGAGCACCTGCGCGTTCTTGAGACCCGTCGCAGGAATGGCATCCTTCACCGCCGCTTGCAAATGCTCCTCCGTCCAGTCGGTGATTTCCGAAAGCACGGGTTTGATCGCGACCAGCGCCGTGCGCGCAATCGCCGCGTCGGTCTTCATCTTCTTGTGCGCATACAGCGCGTTGTCGAATTCCGGCATCTCCGCGAGGAAGCGCACCATCTCCGGGATCTGCTCGAGCACCTCCGTGCGGCTGTGCATCAGCTCCGCGAGCCTGCGGATGTCGAATTTCGCCGGGTCGAGCACTTTTTCAAACCACGGCGTGGCGATGCGCAAATACTCCTCAAACGGCAGCTTTCGCATGTACTCCGCGTTGAACCAGGTCAATTTCGCCATATCGAAAATCGCGGGCGCCTTGCTGATGCCCTCGAGATCAAACGCCTCCTCGAGTTCCGATAGCGTGAAGAACTCGCGCTCGCTGCGCGGGCTCCAGCCCAGAAGCGCGATGAAGTTGATGATCGCGTCCTTGAGAAATCCCCGCTCGAGCAAATCCTCAAACGTCGGGTCGCCGTGGCGCTTCGAGAGCTTGCGCGTCGCGTCCGCCATCACCGGCGGCAGGTGCACAAACGCCGGCGGCGTCCAGCCGAATGCCTCGTAGAGCAGGCAGTATTTCGGCGTGGATGATAAAAACTCCGTCGCGCGCAGCACATGCGTGATGTCCATCGTGTGGTCGTCGATCACATTGGCAAAGTTGTAGGTCGGCAGCCCGTCCGCCTTCATGAGCACATGATCGTCCAGCGTCGCGCAATCGACCTCCACCCGCCCGAAAATCGCGTCGTCAAAGCCCGCCCTGCCCTCGGTCGGCATGTTCTGGCGGATCACATGCGGCTCGCCCGCATCAATTCGCGCGCGCACCTCCTCTTTGGATAGGCGCAGGCAATGTTTGTCGTATTTGAAGGTCTGCCCGCTTTTCTCCGCCTCGGCGCGCGCCGTGTCGAGCCGCTCCTTCGTGCAGAAGCAGTGGTACGCATGCCCCTTTTCGATCAACGCTTCGGCATACGGGCGGTAGAGTTCCTTGCGCTGGGATTGGATGTACGGCCCATAATCGCCGCCGACATCCGGGCCTTCGTCGTATGTCAGCCCCGCCGCGGCGAGCGCGGAGTAAATCTTCTCCACCGCGCCGGGCACCTCGCGCACCTGGTCGGTGTCCTCGATGCGCAACAGGAACACGCCCTTGTGCTTGCGCGCAAACAGATAGGCGTACATCGCCGTGCGCAGACCGCCCAGATGTAAATAGCCCGTCGGGCTGGGCGCGAATCGGGTTCTCACTTGCATGCTTGTCAGTCCTCCACACCGAAGATGAATACCGTGGTATAATCGTACTTCTCGCCCGCGTACAAAACGCTGTCTGGGAACGAGGGCTGGTTGATGGAATCCGGCGCGTACTGCGTCTCAAGGCACAGCCCCTCGCGCTTTGCATACAAGCGCCCGGATTTGCCAGGGTTCACCCCGGCGAGCATATTGCCCGCGTAGAACTGGATCGCCGGCTTGTCGGTCAGCACATCCATCGTGCGCCCGCTCGCGGGGTCGGACACGCGCGCGGCGTAGCGCAGCCCCTCGTCGTTTAGGTTGAAGTTGTGGTCGTAGCCCTGCCCGAAGCGTATCTGCTCGCAATCCGCGTCGATCTCGTCGCCGATGCGCTTGGCGCTGCGCAGATCAAACGGCGTGCCCGCGACATCGCGCATCTCGCCGGTGGGGATGCACTCCTCGTCCACCACGGTGAAGGTGTCGGCGTTGATCTCAATCGTATGGTCGAGGATCGTCTTGCCGCTCTTCTCGCCTGCGAGGTTGAAATAGCTGTGGTTGGTTAAGTTGCACAGCGTATCCTTGTCGGACACCGCCTCGTAGCGGATGCTCAGGTCGTTGTCGTCTGTAAACCGGTAGGTCACAAGCGCCGTCAGCGTGCCGGGGTATCCCTCGTCGCCGTCAACGGAGACGATCTTGAGCATCAATATGTCCTCGCAGATGCCCTCGATCGCCGTCGCGCTCCATAGCTTCGCGTCGTACCCGCGCTCGCCGCCGTGCAGGTGGTTTTTCCCGCCCTCGTTCTTCGCCAGCTGATGGTACACGCCGTTGAGCGTGAATTTCCCGCCCTTGATGCGGTTGCCCACCCGCCCGATCAGCGCGCCCAAGTACCCGGCGCTCGGGATGTAGCCCGACACATCGTTGTGCCCGAGCACGATATCGTCCAATTTGCCGTCGCGGTCGGGCACGCGGATCGCGCGGATGATCCCCCCGTAATTTGTGATCTCAACCGACGCGCCGGACGCGTTTTTCAGTATAAATAAGTCGGCTTCGGCGCCGCAGGGCAGGCGTCCGAAGGATGTCCTTGTAATGCTCATAGACAAACCGCCTCTCATATCATCGCTCCCTATCATCATACAACCAATCGCGCCCAATTTCAAGCGCGCCAATTGAAAACTTCCATAGAATGCCCGTAGAACCGCCCCCGATGCGCCCGACCGTGCAAAAACTTGACAGCCCCAAGCCCGTTATGTATAATTACCAAGAATATTACACCATGTAATGCACCGCCGCACAGCTGCGCGGCGCAATCGGGAGGGATTTCTATATGTATCGATATCAAACGCGCGGCACCTGCGCGTCCGCCATCGAGATTGAAACGCAGGGCGATGTCGTCAAAAGCGTTCGCTTCGTGGACGGCTGCCGCGGCAACACCCAGGGCTTGGCGGCGCTTGCCGCGGGCATGCGGCTCGAGGACGTGATCGCGCGCTGCAAGGGCATAAAGTGCCGCGGCGAAACGTCCTGCCCGGATCAACTAGCCCGCGCGCTTGAAATGCTCGCGGAGCACGCAAAGGAATTGGATTGATATGACTTCGCCGCGCAATCCGCGCCGCACGGGGGAGGCGGGCATCTCCGCGCGCGCCATACGCGCGCTGGTTCTGTGCCTGCTGATCCCGCCGGCGGGGCTCATCTACATGTGGCGCAACGAGGTGTTCCGAATGCGCGGGCGCGTGATTCTCACGCTCCTCGCCGGCGTCCAGATGATGCTTTTGTTCACCTGGGGGCTGTTCGGGCTCATCACCTGGAACACGCTGCCCGATACCGTCCGCCCCGTGCCCGGCGTGCCCGTCGCCGTCACCCGCGCACCCGAGGACGATCTGGTCAGCGCGCTTTCCAACATCGAATCGCTGATCGCCACCTCCGGCGATACCCCCGCAAGCGGCGAGACGGACGCAGACGCGCCCGACCCCGTCGATCTGGAGGCGGAGGACGCGCGCAGGGAAGCGGTTCTCGATACCGTCGTCTACTCCGTGCACCGCGGCGCGCGGCTCTATCATTTGACCGGCATCTGCGGCACACAGACCAACGGACGCGAACTGACCGTGCGCGAGGCGTTGGCGGATGGGCTCGGTCCCTGCCCGGATTGCAACCCGCCCGTGCCGTAGCGGGCGTTCTGTCCGAAATTGCGGACGAATTTCATGTTACCGCCATCTTTTGTCCCTTTATTTTCATATTCACATCATTGACTTGCATGATATTCCGTTCTATCATTAGTAGAGCGTGGATATATATCCCCGTAGAAACCCCGATTCAAAGACGGGAGGATCGCGCAACATGTTTTGTTCCAGTTGTGGAAAAACGATACGTTCGGACTGGAGCCGATGCAGGCATTGCAACGCGCCGGTCGGCGAGAGCCGATTCGACGGCGTGCCGTACACCTCGACGCAGGTGCGCATCGTGCCGGGTCAGTCCGCTTACCGCGATGTCTTGGAGGCAAGACCCTATACGAAAACGACCTACACGGGAGACGCGGACTATGACAGCGCGGGCGATCTCGACGCGCGCACGACCTATCGCCCCGTGTACGAGGGCGCGTCCGTGCCCGAGGAGATCCGCAGCGATTTGCGCGCCGCGGTGGGCTCGGAGGACGACCGCCCACGCGAGGACGCGCCCGAAGCGCCCGCGCGCCCGGTCAACATCGACGCGGAATCGCTCGAGCGCAACATCGAGGGCTTCGACCTTTCGCAGATCAAATCGCGCCCCATCGTCGCCAGGCGCCCCGCGGGGCTGAGCAGCGATGTGCGCGAATATGTCAAGCGCCTGGAGACGGGGGAGGAGCGCGCCCCGCGCCGCGGCAAACACCTCGCGGCGGACGACCCTTACGCCGCGCCCGAAGACGCGGGCGACGCGCCGGAGGAGGAGTATGTCGCGGACGAGCCGCAGGGCATCGACACCCCGCGCATCGTGCGCATCGTTGTCGCGCTGGTCGCGGTCGCCGCGCTGTTTGTGGCGGGCATCTACATCGCGCCGAAGATCATCGGCAACTTCCGCAGCGAAGCCACCGCGCCGATCGAGGGCGTCACCCGCGCGCTGTATGACGACGGCGTCGCGCTTCTGCGCTCGCGCGTGGAGGACGCGTACATATCCGACGCGCTCGCGGTTCATCAGGCGGGCGGCTTTGAGGCGCTCACCGCGCGGCTGGATGGCGATACGGCGGCGTTCGCCGCGCTCATGCCCGCGGAAGAGCCGCGCATGAACGACGAGTTGTTTGTAAGCGCGCTCACCGCGATCCAATCCGACATCAACAACGCGATCACCCACGACGCGGTGGAGATAGCGACAGAGGGCGCGGTCACGAGCGAGGACGCCGCGGCGCGCTGGACGACCATCCGTGAGACGGTCGAGGGCTTTTCAAGCATCTCGAGCGCGGCGGGGCTTGCCGCGGTCGTAAGCGGCGAGCGCATCGCCGATTACATCGCGCCCACGCCCGAGCCGCAGACAGAGCCTGCGCCCAAATACGCCAAACTCGCCAAGGGCGACGAGGGCGAAGATGTGCAGAAGATGCAGGAGCGGCTCTGGGAGCTGGGCTATCTCGACGACGACCGCGACGGCAAGTTCGGCACAAAGACGCAGACGGCGGTCAAGCTCTTCCAGCAGGGCTCGAATCTGGAGACCAGCGGCATCGCCGACAGCGAAACGCTCGAGCATCTCTATTCGGACGACGCGCCTCTGACGCAGAACGCGCGCATCACGCCCGTTCCCGAGCCCACGCCCGAACCCACCCCCGACCCCACGCCGGAGGCGACGCCCGAAACAGCGGGCGATTAGCATGCCGCGATCCCATTCCACCGCGAATGGGGTCGCTTTGTCCATACAGGGAGGTATCATATGCCCAAACCGATCGTCGCGATGATCTATGATTTTGATAAAACGCTCTCCCCGGGCGACATGCAGGAGTACGGGTATATGCCCGAAATCGGCACAAACCCCGACGAGTTCTGGGGGCTCTGCCGCAAATTTGCGCTCGAACAGCACGCCGACGGCATCCTCTCGTATATGTATATGATGGTGCATATGGCAAAGGGCGAATTCGCGCTCACGCGGGAGAAGCTCTACGCGCTCGGGCGCGACATCGTGTTTTTCCCCGGCGTGGAAACATGGTTCGACCGCATCAACGCCATCGGCGACGCCTGCGGCGTGCAGACCGAGCACTACATCATCTCCTCCGGGCTGTATGAGATCATCAAAGGCTCGCGCGTGGGCGACCAGTTCAAGGAGGTGTTCGCCGCCTCGTTCTGCTACGACGACGCGGGCAGACCCGTCTGGCCTGCGACCGCGGTCAACTACACATCCAAAACCCAGTACCTGTTTCGCATCAACAAGGGCATCCTCGATGTGACCAACGACAGCGATTTGAACGCCTACACGCCCCATTATAAGCGGCGCATCCCGTTTTCCAATATGATCTACATCGGCGACGGGCTGACGGACGTCCCCTGTATGAAGATGACGAAGCAGCGCGGTGGTTACTCCATCGCCGTGCGCGCGCCGGGCGACACCGTCACCACGGACGATATGCTGCTTCAGGGGCGCGCGGATTTCGCCGCGGACGCGAATTACGAGGCGGGCGGCGAGCTCGAGCAGATCGCCCGCGAGTTGTTCATGCGCATTCGCGCCACGCACCTGCTTTCGGAACGCCACGCGGCGCAGCTTCGGCTCGCGCACGAGCGCCGGGGCGATCACATGCCGCTTGATACCCAGATGCGCGGCGGGCTCCCCGCGGACGCGTGGGATGAGGACGACGCGTAGCGCGACGCAGCGAGTTGTTGAGGGCGCCAATAGTCCATTTCCGCCAGGAACACCACAATATATTGTAGTCAATTGCGGGAAATGGGCTTTTGACATCTGAAACGATATGATTATTTGAAATCCCTGTCATATATGTGCGCAACCATGGGCATGCTATCCCCATCGGGAGGTGTTGCGCATGACGGAATGCAACATGTGCGGAAAGAGGGGAGACGCGCGCTCGATGCGCATGTGTGGGCTGTGCGGCTCGACGATGTGTGACGACTGCATGGAGGCGGGCAGCGGCATCTGCGATGGCTGCGTGGACGACGAATAGGCGCGCGGCGCGACCAAATCGGTCGCGCCGCGTTTTCATTACAATGCCTGCTCGGTTCGCGCGATGATGTCGTCCTGCGTCCGCTTGCTGAGCACATGGAAAAATGCGCTGTACCCCGCCACGCGCACAATGAGGTCGCGGTGCTCTTCGGGGTGTTCTTGTGCGTCGAGCAGCGTCTCGCGGCTGACGACGTTGATCTGCACATGGTAGCCCTTCAGCCGCCCGAAGAAGGCGCGCAGCAGCATCATCAGCTTCTGCCGGTTCCCCTCGGTCTCGAGCATCTGAGGCGTCATCTTCTGGTTGAGCAGCACCCCGCCGGTGACCTCCTCGGTGGGCAGCTTGGCGACGCTCTTGAACACCGCCGTCGGTCCGTTCCGATCCGCCCCGTGGCTAGGACTGCAGCCCTCGGCGAGCGGCTCTCCGGCAAGTCTGCCGTCCGGGGTCGCGCGCGTGCCCGCGCCCTGCGGCACATTCGCGGAGATGGAACTCGTGCCCGCGTAGTATGTGCCGCCGATCGGCCCGCGCCCGTAGCGCGTGTTTTTTTGCTTTTTCATCTCGTCGATGTAGACGCTGTACGCGTCCGCGACGAGCAGATCGACAAAATCATCGTCGTTTCCATACTTGGGCGCGTCCTCGAGCAGCGCGCGGATGCGCGCGTTCTCCGCGCCCTCGAAGTTCGCCGTGAGCGCCTCCCACAGCCGCGCGGGGGAGACGGCTTTGTCCAGATACACGACCTTGCGGATCGCCGCGAGCGAGTCCGCGAGGTTTGCGATGCCGACCTGCAAATCGCTGATGAAATCATACACCGCGCCGCCCTCTTTCAGGTTCAACCCGCGCTCGATGCAGTCGTCTGTGAGCGCGGAGAGCAGCACATCGGCGGTCTCGCGCTCGAGCACGCGGTCGCAGGTCGCGTCGATGATGGTGCATTGCCGGCACATCTCGCGGATCACCACATCCCATGCGGTAAGCAACTTCTCAAACGTCGCCATGTCCCGAAAATGCCCCGCGCCCGCGCACAATTTTGTGTTTGACGCGGGATCGACGCCGTCGTTCATAGCGATGAGCAGCGCCTTCGGGAAGTTCAGAAAGCTCATGCCCGTGCAGCGGTAGCCCCACTTGCCGGGCACGGCGGTCTCCACGCAGCCGATCGCGCTGTAATTGTACGCGTCCGCGCGCGCGACGCCCTTTTGGATAAACGAGGGGATGATCACCTCGTCGTTGTTGAAGGCGGGCATGCCAAAGCCGCAGCGCACCACCTCGATGCATTCGCGCAGGAATGCGTCGGGCAGTCCGTTGTGGTAGCGCACGGTGAGGTTCGGCTGCGTGAGATGGCATTGCGCCACGCTCTTTAACACGAGATAGGACATGCGGTTCACCGCATCCTTGCCGCCTTCGGTCTGCCCGCCGATCGTCACGTTCTGGTACAGCGGGCTGCCTGCGCTGAACTGCGTGTGGCTCCACGGGCGGATTTTGTTGATGGTGAACGTTTTGAGCCATAAATTGCACAAAAGTTCGCACGCGTCGGCTTCGCTGGTTCTGCCCGCCGCCAAATCCGCGTCGTAGTATGCGCCTAAGTATTGGTCGAGCCGCCCGTAGGAGAGGCTGTGCCCGTTCGATTCGATCTGGAGGATCAAATGGACGAGCCACAGCGCCTGTACCGCCTCGTTGAGCGTCTCGGCGGGCTCGTAGGGCACTTTTCGCAGAATGCGCGCCATCTCAAGAAGCTCCGCCTTGCGCGCGGGCTCGCCCTCGGCATTCGCCATCTCCTCGGCGAGCGCGGCGTAGCGGCTGGCAAAATCGCGCGCGGCATCGATCGTGATGAGGATCGCCCGATAAAAATAACTCTTTTCGATGTTTTTATAATCAGTTAGATCGAGCGCATCGAGCTTTTCCTGCGCGCGGCGCGCATAATCCTTCAGCCCGACCTGCAGCATGTGCGCGTAGTCCGCCGCGATGTGCGCGTCCCCGGATGTGATGTTCCCCTCGGCCTTGATGATCCCCAAATCATAATACAGCTTGCTGTGCGGCGGGAAGGCGGCGAGCCCACGGTCGTGCAGCGTGTTCTTCTCCCAAAACGGTGCGATTTCGCGCAGTTTTTGCTTGTTTTCTTCGGTGATGGTGAACACGTCGCCGTCGCGGTGCTCAAATTCGTCCAGCTCGTCGATCACCCATTTCATGGCGTATTCCGGGAAGATCGGCGCGTCGCGGTTCGCGGCGGCGTGGTTGCCGGCGATGCGCGTCTGTGGCTCGATGAAAATCGGCATCCCCGCAAGCACGTTTTTCAGCATCATGGCGCGCTTGATCGCAAGCGGCTGGTCGAGGGATGCCCGATAGGTCGCGGTGGTGATCACGGCGCGCTCCACGCACACACGCGGCTGCGCGCCGATCAACTCGTCGCGAAATTCCTGCATGCGCGGCGTCAGTTTGCCGAAATGGCTCATGGTGATCGCTCCTTTTTTCATCCTCTGCTTCCTTTATATCACGCCACGCCCGACTTGTCAACGCAAAGAATATGAATTACGAATGCAAGTAATATGATTGCGAAAGAAATTGCAATCGGTCGATTGGGGTGATATACTGTCTGCGGGAGGTGCGCGATGAACGCCTGTATTCTCAACATCCAAAAATTCAGCCTGCACGATGGGCCTGGCATACGCACCGTCGTGTTCTTCAAAGGCTGCCCGCTTCGCTGTGCGTGGTGCGCGAACCCCGAAAGCCAGCGGATGCGCCCCGAGTTATTGCGCGACGCGGCGTGCTGCATACGGTGCGGCGCGTGTGCGCGCGCCTGCCCGGAAGGGGCGATTCGCGCCGAGGATGATTTTCGGTTGGAAGCGCGGGTGTGCACGGGCTGCGGCGACTGTGTGCCCGTATGCCCAAACCGCGCCTTGAAAATCGAGGGGCGCATGTTGCCGCTGGATGAGGTGCTGCGCGTGTGCGAACAGGATCGCCCCTTCTATGAGGAGAGCGGCGGCGGCGTGACGCTGTCGGGCGGCGAAGCGCTCGCGCAGCCGGATTTCGCGCGCGCACTCCTCGACGCGCTGCGCGCGCGGGACATCCATACGGCGATTGAGACGACGGGATACGCCCCGAAAGACGATTTCCTGCGCGTGTGCGGTGCGGCGGATTTAATATTGTTTGATCGGAAGCATTGGGATGAGGGGCTGCACATCGCCGGAACGGGCGTTGGACTTGCGCGAATCGCGGCAAATCTGCGCGCGGCGGTTCAATCCTGCTTTGAGC
>JBMNUA010000012.1:0-24696 GCA_050945995.1 Christensenellales bacterium | reverse complement strand
TTGCGCAAAATAAAAGCGCCGCGAGCGACCGTATCGGTCGCCCGCGGCGATACAATTTTTCCGCTATTTTCGGTTTCGTTTGCCGACCGAGCCGCCGGTGAGCTCGCTCGCCGAGCGCTTGAATTTGTCCCACATGCCCCTGCCGCTGCCGGTGGACACAAACGCGTAGACGAGCGCCGCGACGACCGCGATCCCCACGACCCATAGTATGCCCTTCCACGCGCCGGCGTTCGACTCCTGCCCGACCTCGTCGCGCTCCGCCGCCTGAGCGGTCTCGCCGTAGAGCACGCGATCGACGACATCCGCCAGATAATCGGTGGACTTGAGCACCAATTCCTTGTCGATGACATGCGTGCCCATCTCCAAAAGCAGCGCGCGCGGGTAGAGCTCCTGATTGTAGTTGCCCTTGCCGATGTAGATGTCCTTGATCAGCCCGGGGTGCATCTCATCGGCGGCGCGTTTGATCTGCTTGGCAAACGCCATGTTCGATTCGGAGTTTGGGTTGCGCCTGCCGACAAAGAGGCGCACCTTGCTGATCTCCTCGCCATCGACCTCGGTTTCGTAGTGCGAGGCGGGGATGGCGTCGCGGTGGACGTCAAACAGCGCGTCGGGGCTTTGCTTGATGAGATCCTCCGCCGTCGAGCGGGAGCGCGAATACGCGCCCGCATCGTGCGGGTGGAAGGTCTCCTCGGAGTAATCGACATCCACGCCCTTTTGCTCCAAGGATTCTTTGAGCGCGTTGCCCACGTCATAAATGCCCGCGTTTTCGAGCTTGGAGGATTCGCCGTCGCCCTCGACATACGATTCGTCGGAATGCGTCGAATACATGCCGATGCGGCGCGTAACGTTCTCGTCCTCGGCGTGCGCTGCCTCGTCCTCCCATGCGCCTGCCGATTCATACGCCATGCCGATGTAGGCGGCATACGCCTCGCAGGCGTCGTCGTCCACGCGGGTGATGCGGTAGTGCTTGTCGTCGCCGGCGATGTACTCGTCGTCCTCGTACATCCGCGCCGCGCGCATGGTCAGTAGCGTGCCGTCCTCCGCGTAGAGGGTGTAGACGCAGTCGCCGTCCATCTCGCCGGAGACATCGTCGGCGGTAAACGCCGCGGCGGGCGCGGCAAGCGCGAACACGGCAAGTAGTACCGCGCAGAAAATCGAGAGCTGTTTCATTCGTGGCGTTCCTCCTTTACGAAGTCGCCGTCCTTGAACTCGCGGCGCGGGCGCTGGGAGCCGCGCTTTGCGCGCTCGACGATTTCGCCGACGAGCTCTGCGAGCAGCACGCCCAGAAAGCCCGCGATCACCACCGTGTCAAACGCGCCCGCGCCGCCCAGAACGAGCTGCTGCGAGGTGCCCGCCATCCATACGGGGATGACAGACGCCGTCTGCGCGAGGAGCACGCCGACCACGCCGCCGATGAACGCGCAGCGGCGCGAGCGTCCGAGGAGGTAGGCGATCACCGCGGCGGCGATGCCGTAGATCCAGTTTGGGTCAAACCGCATGTTTTCGGGTTCGTTGGGGAGATAGCGCATCAGCGCCCAGACCGCGCCGCCCGTCACCACCGAGGCGATGATCGCGCGCCAACGCTCCCACGCCGTGTCCGCCTTGATAAAGAGGTATACGGCGAGCGCGAGGGGGATCACGCAGCCGCCGAGGTTGACCTCGACGGGACCAAGCGGGATCTCCGGCACGAAGCCGAGCCCGATGATGAGCGCGATTGCGACATACGCCTGGGCATCCGTGAGGCGCAGGCGGTCGAGCGCCCGCTGTCCCACGCCGAAGGCGATCAGAAGCCCCGTGATTATGAGAAGTATCAGTCCGATCGTCATGTTATCAGCTCCTGTCCGCTGTATCTTGCCCGGATTTATCTGTATGGATCATGGGAAGATGTGGAAGGGCAGCGCGCTTCATTTTTTCATAAAAAATGGGCGCGGCTGAAATGCCGCGCCCGAGGGGGTGATGGGTGCTAGTAGACGGTGACCAGAGTGCCCGCCGGGCAGTTGTTGTAGAGCCATTTCGCGTCCTCGACCTTCAGCCGGATGCAGCCGTGCGAGGCGCGCGAGCCCAGCGCGTTGACCGAGCCCTGGCGCAGGGTGGAGGTGTCCTTCTCGGAATAGAGCACCGAGTGGAACAGGTAGCCGCCGTAGATGCGGTAGGCGTACTGCGCCCAGACATCGAACTTCTTAAAGTAGTACCAGCGTCCCGCCGGACCGTCGGCTGCCCATGTGCCGATGGGCGTGGGCGTTTCGCGCGTGCCGGTGGAGCAGACCATGGATTTGACGAGCTTGGTATAATCGCCGGCGACCCATTCGTAGATATACACGCGCTGGTCGTCCACGGAGATTTTGATTTTGTACATGTGCACGGGGCGGTCGGACTTGATCGCCTCGGCGCTGAAGAGAAGTAGCTGCGTCTGCTCGTCAGCAAGCCCCGTCTGTTCCAAATTGTTGCGCTTTTGGAAGTATTCGACCGCGGTCTGGGTGTTCGGACCGAACTGCCCGTCGATGCCGCCGTAGCTGGAGAGATACCAGAGGGAGGCGAGCCTGCGCTGCAGGCGGGTGACCTCCGCAGCGTTCGTTGCGCCGCGCGTGAGATCCTCGACGTAGAGCGTCACGCCCTCGAGCGCGAGGATGTCTGCCATCAGCTCGTCCGTTACGATGCCGTCGGGCGCGTAGGGGGTCGGGGTGGGCGCGGCGGTCTCCTCTGCCGTTTCGTCGCCGGTTTCGGGGGTGGATTCGTCCGCGACCTCGGGCATTGCGGTGAACTTGCCCTCCTCATCGAGGATGGTGATGCCGGCGGTCGGTGCGGGCGTCGCATCCGTCGCGTCCGTCGCGTCCGACTCAACCGTCGCGACCGTCGCGTCCGGAGTCGGCGATGCGGTCGGCGTGGGCGAGGGGGTCGGCGTGGGCGAGGGCGTGGGGGTGGGCGTGGGGTTCGCCTCGTAGTACGCGATCAGCTGATCATAGATGTACTGCTGATAGCGCTTCACGCTCTCCTCGGTCGCGGGACCGAAATCGCCGTCGGCCGCGCCTTCCATAAAGCCCATGATCTGGAGCGATTCCTGCACCAGTTTGATCTCGTCGCCCCTTGCGCCGCGCGCGCGGGGGGTGGGTTCGGGCGTGGGCATGGGCATCGCCGCCGCCGCGTGCAGCGCGCCGAGGGTGTCCTCGTCCGCGATGCCGGTGACGGGCAGCCCGTTCATCTCCTGAAACGCCTCGAGCGCCGCCTTGGTGGACGCGCCGAAGATGCCGTCATTTGCGCCCGTTAAATAGTTCAGCTCGATCAGCCGGGCTTGCAGATCGGCGATATTGGTTTGCTCCTCCGCGTCGCGCGCGCCGTTGGCGATCGGCGTGGGGGAGGGGGTCGGCAGCGCGGCTTCGTCGCCAAAGAGCATGCCGAGGGTCGTTTCATCCGGCTCGCCCGTCTCGGGGAAGCCGCAGTATGCCTGGAATGCGGTGAGCGCCGCCTTCGAGCGCGGTCCGAAAATGCCGTCCGCGCGACCGGTCAGAAAGCCCAGCTCGATCAGGCGCGTCTGAATCTCGGTGTTTGTATAAGCGGGCGGTTCGGGCGTGGGCGGCGGGGACGGTTCGCCTTCGCTGCGTGCGGTCGCGGGGATGATGCGGCTCAGCACGGTTTCGCCATCGTCATCGACGACGATGAACCCGCATGCGGAGAGCAGCAGTATCGCAGCAAGGAGCGCGGCCAGCAGTTTTTTCTTCATCTCGAGCACCTCTGTAATTTCGTTGCCCCTATATGACGCAACCGACGCTTGTATAGTTTCATGCAATCTATGGCAGTGATTGTGAAGGGCGCGATTTTTCTATCCTTAATTTGTCAAGATTCGCAGCCATGTTTCGCCGATGCGGCGGACGGCGCGCGGCGATCCGGAGGTGAGATTCCACACGAAATTCGCGTCCCCGCGCGTGCGGCGCGGCGAGAGCAGCGCGTTTTTGCGGCGTTCGACCTCGAGGTACGCGCCGATGTCGGACAAAAGTGTCAGCTCCAGCACGGTGTCGTCCGGGCGGGTGATGGTGAGCGCAAAGCCCACGCCGCCCTTCGCGCCGATGCCGAACGCGCCGCCCATGCCTGTGGATGCCTGCGCCGCGGGGCGAAGCTCGGCGCGAAGCTGCCCTTTTTCGTAGCGTTCGCAGGTAAAATCCGCGTCCTCGTTGGGACCTGGCCCATAGAGGATGCAGATTTCGCCGCCGTTTTGCGCGATGGCGTGAAAGCCGCCTTCGCGCTGTATGTAGAGTGTCAATTCCGGATCGAAGCCCTCGGCGCGCATCCGCTGGGCGAACGCGAGCCGCTTGTCCTCGAGCGCGCGCAGCCGCTCGCGCCGATTCGCCTCCTTTGCGGCGGATTGCCTTGCTGATTCTCCCATATCGTCACCTCAATATTTGGCACATATAACGGTTCTGTCACATTGTTTATGAAAATGCAAGAAATCTAGGGAAGCGATGATTCAAGAACGCGTGTGACGGCGAGCTGAATTTTCGTTAGATTGCGCTTGCAAAAGCGGAAGGCGTAGTAGAGCTACGTCGAGGATTTTGCAGGTGTGAGATGGCGGAAATGCAGCCGCCAGCGCGCGCGGGATTGATTCAGCGTTTCCCTAGCGCCTTCCTCCTGCGATGAAACAGACGGAGTTGATGAGCACCACCGCGAGCAGCGCGTGCAGCGGGTTTGTGATCGAAAAGCCGTCCACCACGCCCGCGCAGAGGTAGAGAAGCGCGATGTCGATCAGCGGTTGGATCAGTCCCAGGGTGAGGCAGCCGATCGGCGCGCTGAGCAGGCGGATGATCGGGCGCGCCGCCACATGCACCGCGCCCACGAGCGCGCCCATGAGAAGCGCCGCGCCCATGCTGTCGGCTTGAAAGCCGTCGAGCATCGCAACACAGGTCGGCATCGCAAACAGGCAGCAGGCGAAGATGATCGCCGATCTACTGCTTCTGCGCATCCGGGTACCTCCCAGCCATGACATCATAAAAATCCTCCCACGCGCCGGATTTCGGGGGCAGGGCGCGAAAGTTCAGCGTCTCATCGCGCGTCGGGTGCTTGATCTCGACCGCATACGCCCACAATGCGAGCTGCCGACCGGGAATCTGTGCGCCGTAGCGCATATCGCCCCAGAGCGGGTATCCCGCGTGGGCGTGCTGCACGCGGATTTGGTGCGCGCGCCCGGTGATGAGCTCGACCTCCATCAACGTCAACCCATTCCTTGTTTCGATGGGCGCGGTGATGAGCGACGCGCGCTTTGCGCCCGCGTCTTCCGCGCGCGCGACGCGCACCATGCCGTCCGCGCCCTTGATGAGGTAATCGTCCATCTGCGCGCGCTTTTTCGGCGCGCCCTCGACCACGGCGAGGTACTTGCGCCCCCGCATGTTCGCGGCGAACTGCGCGCCAAGCCGCGCCGCCGCCTTCGAGGTGCGCGCAAACACCATCACGCCGCCCGCCGGGCGGTCGAGCCGGTGCACGAGCCCTAGATATACGTTGCCCGGTTTCTTGTATTTTATGCCAATATAATCCTTAAGCGCGGTCAGTATGTCCAGATCGCGCGAGGCGTCCGCCTGCGAGGGCATGTTCGGCGGCTTGACCGCGGCGAGGACGTGGTTGTCCTCGTAGAGGATGTCGATCATGGCGTCGTCTCCTCAAGAAGCGCGCTCGGCGCATGCTCCCAGAGCACCGCCAGCTTGTGCAGCGCGCGGGTCAGGCAGACGTAGAGCAGCCGCGCGTCGAGCGGGCGGGCGGGGAAGACGGCGTCGTCCGCGCCCAGGAGGATCACGCCGTCGAATTCGAGCCCCTTGACGGCGTCCGCGGGCGCGAGCACCACGCCGGACGGGTAGCCGTCGTCCTGCGGGTCGAGCACGGGCCAGCCGTTTTCCTCATGCAGCGCATGAAGCCGTGCGCGCGAACGGGCGACGACGGCGATGGAGCGCATGCCCGCGTCGCGCCAGTCGCGGATGATGCCCATCAGCGCGTCGTCCCCGCCCCTTTGGAAGAGGGGCGTGCCGCCATGGCGCAACACGGGTGTGGCGGGCGAGAGGTTTTTCACGGGCATGTTGCGCGAGACGCGCGAGGCGAAGTTCATGATTTCGATGGTGTTTCGGTAGCTCGTGGTCAGCTCCAGCCGCTCGCACGCGCCCGCGAACACGCCCTGCGTCAAGGTTTCCCAATCGCTCAGCGCGCGATACCCGCGGATGCCCTGCATGAGGTCGCCCACGATGGTGAACGTCGCGCCGCGCGCCGCGCGGGCGAGCAGCTCGATCTCGAGCGGGCTAAAATCCTGCGCCTCGTCGATCACAATATGGCGGATGTCGAGCCGCTTGAGCTCGAGCGCGCGCATGGCGATGATCGCGATGGGCGCGATGTCCTCGCGCTCCAGCGCCTTTTTTGAGAGCGTATATTCCGCCGCGCGGCGCATGTCCGCGTCCGCGCTGTGCGCGATCTGATCTGATAAAAACTGCCGGTACATCCGCGCGGGGTCGAGCGGCGCAAACTGCTTGAGCGCCGCGTTCGGGAACGCGTACCGCTGCGCCTTGAGCTGCTTTTGGCGCGCGAGCATGCTGTCGTGCAGTTTTTGGGCGCGCGCGGTGCGCGCGGCGCGGTCGGGCTCGACGAGTGGCAGTTCGTTGATGCGGCGGTCGCACTCGCGGGCGTACCAATCGCCGATGGACTGCGCCGCGCCCGCGGCGCGCAGTTTGAGCTGCTTTTTCAGCTCATCCAGCCGCCGCTTGATCGGAAACGGCTTTTCGTCCACGAGCAGGAATTGGCGCAGTTCCCCCGCGGTGTAGATGGTCACGGGACCGAAGCGGATGTCCTCGGTCGGCGGGAAGGAATCCTCGAAATCGTCGAGCCAGCGATCGAGCGCGTCAAGCATCGCACGCGAGCCCTTATACTGAAGCGCCTGCGCGTACTGCGCGCGCGCGTCCTCCGGCATGTCAAGCACGTCCTCGAGCGGCATGTCGCCCGAGACGACGGGCAGCGCATCGCCCAGCCAATCGGCGATCAGTCGTTCAAACGTCGTCTGGCGCACGTTTTCAACGCCGAGGTCGGGCAGCACCTGCGCGATGTAGTTGAGAAACAGCGGGTTGGGCGCGAGGATCAGCATGTTCTCGGCGCGCAGCCGCTCCTGATGGGCGTAGAGCAAATAGGCGATGCGGTGCAGCGCGATGGTCGTCTTCCCCGAGCCCGCCACGCCCTGCACCACGAGGTTTGTTTCCATCGGATGGCGGATAACGCTGTTTTGCTCCGCCTGTATGGTGGTGACGACCTCGCGCAGTTTTTCGCCCGCGCGCTCCCCGAGCACGCCCTGCAAAAACGCGTCCTGCGTGACGATGTCGGCATCGAAGATCGCCCGGATCTCGCCGTTTTCGATGGTGAACTGACGCTTTAACGTCAATTCGCCTTCGACCACGCCGTCGGGCGCCTCGTACTTGAGCGGGCCGATCTGCCCGGAGTAGTAGAGGTTGGCGACTGGCGCGCGCCAATCGACCACCGCGACCTCGAGCGAATCGGTGCGCAGTACGCCGTATTTGCCGATGTAGTGCGTCTTGGGTGCGCCGCCCGTCTCGGTGAAATCGATGCGCGTGAAGTACGGCTTTGCCATGGCGGATGCGAGGTTGCGCTCGGTCTGCACCGCGCGCAGGTACATCATCTCGCGCAGGGGCAGCGCGTCGGGGTCGTACATGCGCGCGGTGGAGAGCGAGCCCTCCGCCTGCAGCCTGTCGTTGACCGCGACGTCGCGCTCGAGTGCGATGATGTCGATCGTTTCGTCCAGATGCCGTCGTTCCTCGGCGTATGCCGGGTGCTGCGCTGCGCTCATATCCCCACCCCCAGACAGGTATTATACCATACAGCGCCGCCTTTGCGCAATATTTACGGACATCAAACGCGCCGCCGCGTGACGAGCCGCGCGGCAAGCATGCCAAACAGCGCGGTGCAGGCGATCAGCCAGAGGAGCGCCTCGCCGAGGCGGGGGTTCGGCGCGCCGGAGAGCGCCGCGCGCACGGAATCTGCGATGGGGGTGAGCGGCTGGCGGTGGGCGAAGGTGCGCAGCGGGCGCGCCATGGTTTCGGTGGACACAAAACCGCTGCTCAGATAGGGGAGAAACAGCACCGTGAAACTGAACGCGCCCGCGCCCTCCGCGCTTTTTGCGACAAGCCCGAACACGGCGGAGGCGCAGGTGACAAACAGCGCGTAGCCAAAAAGGAGAACGGCGGCGACGCATGCGCCCGCGGGCGTGGGGTGGGGCGCGCCGCCCGCGGCGGTCGCCGCGAGCAGTATGCAGGCGACGGCGACCGCGTTTTTCAAAAGCGATGCCGCCGCATGCCCCGCGAGGAAGGCGTGGCGCGCGACCGGCATGGACAGGAAGCGGTCGATGAAGCCGCCGGACGCGTCCTGATACACGAGCGCGCCGGTTGCGGCAGCACAGTAGCCGATGCCCGTGAGCAGGATACCCGGCAGTATGTGATCGGCGCGCTGCGCGCCCTGGACGAACGCGCCGCCGAGCACGGCGGTGAACAGCACATAGAGCATCAGCGGCAGTACCACGGCGGTGATGTAGGTGTCCGGATTTCGATAGGCGCGCTTGATGCAGCGCAGGATCATCGCGAGCGAATCGCGCATGCAAACCCCTCCTTTTGCGATCGGCTCACGCGCCGATGATGTTCAAAAACGCGTCCTCGAGCGAGGCGCGGCGCACATCGAAGTACACAACGCCCGCATCCGCGAGCGCGCGCAGCGCTTCGCCCGACATCTGCGCGCCGCCGTCTGTATAGATGATGAGGCGTGCGCCGTCCGCGCGCATATCAAAGCCCGCGAGCCGCTCGCACGCCGCGGCGCAACATGCCGCGTCTCGAAATCCGACCTCGATGCTGCCGCGCGCGAACCGCGCCTTCAGCGACTGCGCCGTGCCCTGCGCGACGATTTTGCCGCCGGCGAGCACCGCGACCGCATCGGCGAGCATATCCGCCTCCTCGAGATGCTGGGTGGTGAGCAGTACCGCCGCGCCGTCCGCGCGCAGTGCGCGCACGATATCCCACAATTTCAGGCGGCTCTCCGGGTCGAGCCCGGCGGTCGGCTCGTCCATGAACATCACTTTGGGGCGTGAGACGAGCCCCATCGCAATGTCGAGCCGGCGGCGCATGCCGCCGGAATACGCGCCCGCGCGCCGGTTCGCGGCGGCGGTGAGCGAGAAGCGTTCGAGCAATTCGTCTGCGATGGCGCGGGGCTTTTTCATATGCAGAAGGCGCGCGATGAGCATCAGGTTCTCGCGCCCGGTGAGCATCTCGTCCACCGCCGCAAACTGCCCCGTCAGGCTGAACATGGCGCGGGCGCGGGCGGGCGCTCGGCGCGCGTCCACGCCGTGGATGATGATTTCGCCCGCAT
Source organism: Christensenellales bacterium (assembly GCA_050945995.1). GTDB lineage: Bacteria > Bacillota > Clostridia > Christensenellales > Aristaeellaceae > RUG11247. Next base: position 15,315 of record JBMNUA010000012.1, on the reverse strand, counting down.
CCGGGCGCAAAAGCGTGGTGAGGATGCGGATCATGGTCGTTTTGCCCGCGCCGTTCGCGCCGAGCAGGCAGAGGATCTCCCCCGGATCGACGGCGAGATCGACGCCGGCGAGCGCTTGGGTCGCGCCAAACGCCTTGGAGATGCCGGTCGCCTCGATAGCGCGCACGGTCAATCCCTCCCTTCGCAAATTGCCGCTTGCAGCACCTCGGGCGTGGGCACGCAAAAATCAGCGCCGAGCGCGGCGCGCATCACGAACGCGCCCTGCACGGTCGCGATGTAGGCGCACGCCATGGCGCGCGCGTCGCCCGCGCGAAAATCGCCGGCGCGCTGCCCGCGCGCGATCATCCCCGCGAGCGCGGCGAGCATCGCCTTGTCCTCCTCGATGAGGGGTTGAAGCCGCGCGTCGTTCATCAAAAGCGCGCGGGTGATGATGATCATGATGTTGAGAAACCGCCCGTCCTGCGTCATGTCGCGGCAGATATCCTGCGTGATGCTGCCGATGGTGGGCACCGGCTCGCCCGCTTCAAACGCCGCGCGCAGCGATGCGAGCCCCGCGCGCGCCTCGTCCGCCAGTTCTATGAACAAATCGTCCTTCGCGCGGTAATGGCGGTAGATGAGCCCCGCGCTCACGCCCGCGGTTTCCGCGATGTCTGCGACGCTCGTGGCTTCGAGCCCTTTTTGCGCAAACAGCGCAACGGCGGCTTCGCGAATCCGCGCGCGCGTTTTCTCGCGCATCTTCTCGAATCGGTCGCCGGTGGGGTTCATGCGCATCCCTCCTATAATGAATGAACATTAATTCATTTTAATTGTGTGGCGCGCCGTTGTCAAGCGCAATATATTGAACTTTTGGGCGCATGATATGATTTAACTTGACATACATGCCGATGCGTGGTTTAATATAAATCGCTTTTGTGTTTAGTAAATTGAGCTTGCGAAAAGCGGACGGACAAGGCGGAGGTGGCGCGCGTGGAACTCGGAAAGCAGATCAAACGGCTGCGGTTGCAGCGAGGGCTGACGCAGGAGGAGCTTGCCGACCGCTGCGAGCTGTCGAAGGGGTTCATCTCGCTGCTCGAGCGCGATTTGACTTCGCCCTCAGTCGCCACGCTCACCGACATCCTGGAGTCGTTGGGCACGGACCTGAAAACCTTTTTCAGCGATTCGACTGACGAAAAGGTGGTATTCACCGACCGCGACATGTTCGTCAAAGACGATCCGGAGCATTTGCGCGGCTTCATCAAGTGGCTGATCCCCTCCGCACAGAAAAACCGCATGGAGCCGATCTTGATCGAGATGGCGCCTGGCGGCGAGACGGAGGAGGACGACCCGCACGAGGGCGAGGAATTCGGCTATGTGCTGGCGGGCACGCTGAAGTTGATTGTGGGCGACCGCGTGATGCGCGCGCGCCGCGACGACAGCTTTTATTTTAAGCCCACCGCGCCGCACAAGCTGGTCAACGCGGGCAGGAGCATCTGCCGGGTGCTCTGGGTTTCAACGCCCCCCAGTTTTTGATTCGGGAGTGATTCACATGTACGATGACATGCGGCTGATCGAGCTGCGGAGCATCTCGAAAAGCTTTGGCGACACGCAGGTGCTCAAGGATGTCGATCTCTACATCCGAAGGCGCGAATTTTTGACGCTGCTCGGACCGTCCGGTTGCGGGAAGACGACGATGCTGCGCATCATCGGCGGCTTTGAGTTCCCGTCGGAGGGCAAATTGCTCTTTGAGGGGCGCGACATCACGGACGTGCCGCCCTACAAGCGGCGCGTGAACACGGTTTTCCAAAAATACGCGCTGTTTACGCACATGAATGTGTTTGACAACATCGCCTTCGGGCTGAAATTGAAGAAGGCATCCAAGCCCGAGATCGAGCGGCGCGTGGGGCGCATGCTCGAGCTTGTAAACATGGAGGGCTATGAGAAGCGTTCCTCCGATTCGCTCTCCGGCGGGCAGCAGCAGCGCATTGCGATCGCCCGCGCGCTGGTCAACGAGCCGGAGGTGCTGCTGCTCGACGAGCCGCTCGGCGCGCTCGATTTGAAGCTGCGGCGCAACATGCAGCTCGAGCTCAAGGCGATGCAGCAGGAGTTGGGCATCACATTTATCTACGTCACCCACGATCAGGAGGAGGCGCTGACGATGTCGGACACGATCGCTGTGATGTCGGGCGGGCGCATCCACCAGATCGGCGATCCCAAGCGCATCTACGACGAGCCGCAGAACGCGTTTGTCGCGGACTTCATCGGCGAGTCGAACATACTGCCGGGCGTGATGCTCGAGGATGAGCTTGTCGAGATGGCGCAGCGCAAGTTCCCCTGCGTGGACGAGGGGTTTCAAACAAACGAGCGCGTGGACGTGGTGGTGCGCCCGGAGGACATCATGGTGGTGGGCGAGGACGTGGGGATGCTGACCGGCGAGGTCGATTCGGTGATCTTCAAGGGCGTTCACTACGAGATGATGATCCGCGCCGGCGGGCACGCCTGGAAGGTGCACTCCACCACCATGCAGCCCGCGGGCAGCGTGGTGGGGCTGTCGATTGTGCCCTACAACATCCACATCATGCGCAGGGAGGGGGCGGCGGGATGAAGCGCTCGATCTTTGCGACGCCGTATGCGCTGTGGATGGCGATTTTCACGATCCTGCCGGTGGTGTTTGTCGCCTACTACGCGTTTACGGACAAAACGGGCTCGCTTTCGATGGCGAACTGGGAGAATTTTTTCACGCCCGGGAACTTGCAGACAATGTGGGTCAGCGTGTATCTGGCGCTGCAATGCACGCTCATCTGCCTGATCGTGGGCTACCCGGCGGCGTATTTTCTGGCGAGCCGCGATTTTTCTAAAAACAGGACGCTGTTTGTGCTGATATTGCTCCCGATGTGGATGAACTTTCTACTGCGCACCTATGCGATGCGCGCGCTGCTTCTCGACGCGGGGGTGATCAACACCATGCTCGAATGGCTGGGCGTGGGCAGGCGGCAACTGCTCAACACCCAGGGCGCGGTGCTGCTGGGCATGGTGTACAACTTTTTGCCGTTTATGATCCTGCCGATCTACACCTGCCTGCGCAAATTCGACCACCGGGTGATCGAGGCGGCGGAGGACTTGGGCGCGAACCCCGTGCAGGTGTTTTTGCGGGTGACGATGCCGCTGTCCGTGCCGGGCGTGGTTTCGGGGATCACCATGGTGTTCATGCCGGCGGTGACGACGTTTGCGATCTCGCGGCTGTTGGGCGGCGGCATGACGTACCTGATCGGCGACATGATCGAGAGCTTGTTTATGACCTTCCGCAACTGGAACTACGGATCGACCATTTCATTGATTTTGATGGCGCTGATCATCGGCTCGATCGCGATTTTGCGCAAGGTTGACCCGAACAACGAAGGGGGTGGCGCGTGGTGAGAAAGGCGGCGAAGTGGGCGTATCTTTCGCTGATTCTTTTGTTTCTCTACGCGCCGATCGGCGTGATGGTGGTGCTCTCGTTTAACAAAAGCGTGTCGTCGGCGCAGTGGACGGGGTTCACCCTCAACTGGTACCTCGAACTGTTTGACAACCGGAGCATCATGGACGCGCTGAAGCTCACGCTCTCGGTTGCGGCGATTGCGACCATGGTTTCGACGGTGATGGGCACGCTCGCCGCCGTGGGCATCCACGCGATGAAGAAGGGCTGGGCGGCGTGGCTGATCAACATTTCCTATCTGCCGATGACGATGCCCGACATCGTGACGGGCATTTCGCTGATGCTTTTATTTGTGTTTGCGAAAATCCCGATGGGCTACTGGACGATGGTGATGGCGCACATCGTGTTCGACACGCCGTATGTGCTGTTCTCGGTGCTGCCCAAGCTCCGGCAGATGAACCCGAACATGTACGAGGCGGCGCTGGACTTGGGCTGCAAGCCGCTTCGGGCGATCGGCAAGGTGATCATCCCGGAGGTATCGCCCGGGATCGTGACGGGCGCGCTGCTCTCGTTTACGATGTCGATCGACGATTTTATCATCAGCTATTTCACCGGGGGCACGGCGTCGAACCTTTCGATGATCGTGTTCGGATCTGCGAAGCGGGGCGTATCGCCGAGCATGTACGCGCTTTCGACGATCATGTTTCTTGTGATACTGACGCTTTTGATCATCATCAATCGGCGCACGTCGCTTGAGAATGTATAGACAAAGGGGGAAAACGACATGAACCGGACGAAGAAATTTTTTGTAATACTGATCGCTGCCCTACTGATCGTCGGCATTGCGGGCTGCGCGAAGAAGGACGACGCGCCCAAGGACGCGAGCAAGCCGTATGCGGGCACGACGCTGACGATTTTCAACTGGTACGATTACATCGACGAGGCGGCGCTCGAATTGTTCACCGAGGAGACGGGCATCCAAATCGACTACACGAATTTCACGACGAACGAGGAGATGTACACCAAGCTCGTCGCGAGCCCGTCGAGCTATGATGTGATTTTCCCTTCCGATTATATCATCGAGCGGCTGATCAATGAGGACATGCTGCTTGAGATGGATTTCTCGGGCATGGAACACTACGCGGGGCTGCTCGACTGGATCAAGGCGCCCGATTACGACCCGGCGGGCACGCATTCCGTTGCCTACATGTGGGGCACGGTGGGCATCCTCTACAACACGGACATGGTCGAGGGCGAGATCGACAGTTGGGGCGCGCTATTTGACGCGAAGTACGAAAACGACGTGTTCATGATGGACTCGGTGCGCGACACGCTGGGCGTGGGGCTGAAGTACCTCGGGTATTCCATGAACGCCACCGACGAGGCGCAGCTATACGCTGCGCGCGATGTGCTGATCGAGCAGCGGCGCGCGGGCATCGTGAAGGCGTACTATGTGGACGAGACCAAGGATATGATGGCGGGGGGCGAGGCGGCGCTCGCGCTCGTCTGGTCGGGCGACGCGCTCTACGCCATGGACAAAGCAGACAACCTCGCATACGCCGTGCCCGCGGAGGGATCGAACATCTGGGTGGACGGCATGTGCATCCCCAAGGGCAGCAAGAACGCCGAGGCGGCGCAGCTGTTCATCGATTTCATGTGCCGCCCGGACATCGCGTTTATGAACCAGCAGTACATCTATTACTCCACGCCCGTCGGCGCGGTCGTTGATATGTACACCGACGACGAGCGCGCGGAGTTGACGCTGAACCCCTCGCAGGAGATCATCGACCGCTGCGAGTTCTTCACCGACATCAGCGCGTACAACGAGCTCTACGAGGGCGTGTGGATGCAGATCAAGCAGGCGCAGTAGGCGCGGGGGAGACGGGGAGGGGACGGCGAGGGCGCTGCCCTCGCGCTCCCGCCAAAGGGCACAGCCCTTTGGAAACCCATGCGCCGCTGCTACGCAGCGGCAGGGGGATAATTGAATAAGTATGTCGTCGCCATGGGGACCCAACCCCATGGCGACGAATTCATGTTTTTGGATTGGATGTATGCTTATTCTTCGTTCCTGCCGACGCGCAAGCGTCGGCGCAAGGGATTCTCAAGGGCGCAAGCCCTTGAGCGGGGTCTGGGGCGGCGCCCCAGCGTTCCCTTCCTACTCGTACCGCTCGAGCGTAACGCCGCCCTCGGTGAGCATTTCGACGGAAAAATCATCGGGATAGCCGCGCGCGTACACCACGCGTCGGATGCCGGCGTTCACGATCATCTTCGCGCAGATGACGCAGGGCTGGTGCGTGCAATACAGGGTCGCGCCGTCGATGGAGATACCGAGCTTCGCCGCCTGGATGATGGCATTTTGCTCGGCGTGGATGCCATAGCAAAGCTCGTGCTGCGTGCCGGAGGCAATGCCGCGTGTTTTGCGCATGCACACGCCGCGCTCGACGCATGTTTTCACGCCCGCGGGCGCGCCGTTGTAGCCGGTCGTCATGATGCGCTTGTCTTTGACGATGACTGCGCCGATCTTGCGATCCTCCTGAAAGCAGCTCGCCCAAGTGGCGATGACGTGCGAAAGCTCGATGAACCGCTTGTCCCATTTATCCATAGTGAAACCTCGCGTTTTTTGCGATTGTATCACCATGCCTTATCTTGCGTCAAGTCATAATTCGGATGCCAAAAGCCCATTTCCCGCGATGGATCCACAACATATTGTGCAGATAATCGGTAATGAGCACAATATATTGTGGTGACTCCGGTGGAAATGGGACTTTTGGCGCCCTCAACAGCCACACGCTATTTTTACACGCGGCGATGTTGACAAACGCATTGGCAGTTGCTATAATAAGTGATGTCGCTTGTAAGGCACAGGCCCATATCCTGCGTCGGGGTGTAGCGCAGTTTGGTAGCGCACGTGCTTTGGGAGCATGGGGCCGCAGGTTCAAATCCTGTCACCCCGACCAGACGCGACCTCTTGGTCAAGTGGTTAAGACACCGCCCTTTCACGGCGGTAACACGGGTTCGAACCCCGTAGAGGTCGCCATCTTACTCCCCCGCGCGCGCTATTGTTCAGGGCCTTTAGCTCAGTTGGTTAGAGCAGTCGGCTCATAACCGATCGGTCCGGGGTTCGAGTCCCTGAAGGCCCACCATATGGTCCGGTAGTTCAGTTGGTTAGAATGCCAGCCTGTCACGCTGGAGGTCGAGGGTTCGAGCCCCTTCCGGATCGCCAAGTCCCGCCGAAATTCGGCGGGGCATTTTTTTGTTGTTGGAATTGAACCGCGGGGGCGTCCGCGGGCGTCTTTCTAGGTGAGAGGGGGGAACGGCTGTGGACGATGCGCGGTTTGCGGCGATGCTCGCCGAGGCGCGGGGCGCGATGTTGCGGCTTGCGAACGCGAAGCTGCCCTCGCGCGCGGACGCGGACGGCAGTATTGCGAGGTGGCGGAGACCCCGTTGCGAAGCTGCCCTCGCGCGCGGACGCGGAGGACGCGGTGCAGGAGGCGAGTGTGAAGGCGTATCGGAATCGGGGTTCGCTTTCTGATCCGGCGCGGTTTCGGGCGTGGATCATACAGATCACCAGAAACCAGATCCGCGATTTTTACCGCGCAAGGGGGCGGATGCGCGAGGACGCCGCCGCGCAAGCGTGGCGCGAGCGCCTCGCGCCAACACCGCCGCGCAGGGACGTGACCGACACGCTCGATTGCCTGCCCGCGCGCGACCGGGATGTGCTGCGGCTGTATTACCTCAATGACCGGAGCGTTTCCGAGATCGCGCGCGGGCTCAGCGTGCCGGAGGGCACGGTGAAAAGCCGGTTGCACGCGGCGCGCGGGCGGTTTCGCGATGCGTACCCCTTGACGATGGGAGGAGAAGATGGTATGAAGAATCTGCCGGAGCGGATGCCCGATTACACGATGACTAGGCTGGATGATGCGCCGTTTGCGGTGCGGTTTGAGGAAGCGCCGGGGCTGTTCATCGTGCCGCGCTTGGGCGAGGAGATCGAATGGGCGATGTACGATTTCCCGGAGAGGACGAGGACGAACCATATGACGGTGCGGGTCGCGGGCAAGGCGAGCGTGCACGGCGAGGCGGGCGTGGAGGTGATCCTGCGGGATCATTTTGGCGAAGAAGCGGTCGAGCGCGCGTTCGTGATGCAGTTGACGGACACGCATTTGCGCATACTTTCCGAGACGCATATGGACGGGGATGTGAAGCGCACCGTCACGTTTTTGGACGGCGACGCGTTCATCGCGGATTGGGGGTACGGCGCGGACAACTGCGGGCGCGAAATACCGCTTTCGCCGAAGGGGGCGATCACGCGCGCGGGCGCGCAGGTCATCGCGGCGCGCGAGGGCGGCGCAACCGACGTGGTGGGCAGGTATGCGGTCGCGATGGATGGGAATGTATATGACACGATATGCCTGATGGAGCTGATGGAGAATGACGCGGGCGTCGCTGTCGAGCAGTACATCGACCGCGGCGGGCGCACGGTGCTGCGGCGCAGGTTCAACGCCGACGGCTGGAAGGCGGCGCGCTATGGCGGCGCATGGTCGAAGCGGCTGCCCGAAAACGAGCGGCTGATCATCAACGGGGAGGTGTATGTGCATTGGTACGACTGCCTGACGAGCCGTGCTTGATCGACACCGCGGCGCGCACGCGGGCGTATTACGCCGGATGGCTGGGGCTCTCCGATTTTCCGGCGGCGAGTGGCTGCGTATACTTTGCCGGGCGCAACGAGCCGCCGCGCGGGTACGCCGACCGCGTTGATGTGTTCGCGCTTTCGCTGCGCGAGGGCGGCGCGCATGTCGGCTACGGAGACGCGGCGAGGGCGGGGATTGCCGCGCTCGATCTGACGCGCCCGCTGCCCGAGGCGCTGTATGCCGCGTTTGGGAAGCGCCCGGGGCACGCCGTCAAGTACGAATTTTGCGCGCTCCCCGCGATCCAAAGCCGTGCGTGCCTGCTGACGGCGGATGATTTTCCGGCGTGGCACGCGTTTTACCGCGCGCTGTTTTCCGGGGACGACGGATGGATGGCGGAGTATTACGAGGACCTGGCGGCATCCGGCATGGCGTATGGCGTGTTCGTGGATGGGTGGATCGTTTCGGCGACCGATCTGCCGTCTATGCCGCATATGGCGGATCGGGTGCGCGAGATCGGGATCAACACACTGCCGGCGCACCGGGGGCGGGGCTATGCGCGCGAAGCGTGCGCTGGGACGCTGCGGGCGATGCTCGCGCGCGGAATCTGCCCCACATGGTCGGCGCGCGCGGACAACATCGCATCCCGCCGGCTGGCGGAAGGGTTGGGGTTTCAGGAGTTTGGAGATGCGTATTTATTGACACTGTGATGGGAGCGTGCGCCGGGACGCTGCGGGCGATGCTCGCGCGCGGAATCTGCCCCACATGGTCGGCGCGCGCGGACAACACCGCACCCCGCCGGCTGGTGAAGGACGTGGGGTTTGGGAATTTGGGGATGCGTATCGATTGACGTTGTGATGGGATCGTGCGCCGGGACGCTGCGGGCGATGCTCGCGCGCGGAATCTGCCCCACATGGTCGGCGCGCGCGGACAACATCGCATCCCGCCGGTTGGCGGAGGGCGTGGGGTTTCGGGAGTTTGGGGATGCGTATCGATTGACATTGTGATGGGACAAAGAACGCTCCGGGCGATGAAAGCCCGGAGCGCAAGTGATGTTGTGGTTTATTTTACCACGGCGGGGGACTGCCCGCACGCGCCCGTGCCCGAGGGGGCGAGCTCGCCGCGCAAAATCTGCATGAATTCCTCGCCGGTGATCGTCTCATGCTCGCAGAGGTATTCGGCAAGCTCGTGGAGCTTCGCCTCATTCTCCCTGAGGATGCGCTTCGCCTTATCCAATTGCGCGGCGATCAGCTCCTGCACCCGCTGATCGATGCGCGACTGGGTTTCCGCGGAGCAGGCGAGCGACGCGTCGCCGCCGAGGTACTGGTTGGTCACCGTCTCCATGGCGACCATGCCGAACTCCTCGGACATGCCGTAGCGGGCGATCATGGCGCGGGCGATGCGCGTCGCCTGTTCAATGTCGTTGGACGCGCCGGTGGTGATCGAGCCGAACACAATTTCCTCCGCGGCGCGCCCGCCGGTGATGGTTGCGATTTTGTTTTCGAGCATCTCCTTGCTCATGAGGAAGCGTTCGTCCTCCTCCACCTGCATGGTGTAGCCGAGCGCGCCGGAGGTGCGCGGGATGATGGTGATTTTATGTACCGGCGCGGAATCGTCCTGCTTCGCGGCGACGAGCGCGTGCCCGATCTCATGATAGGCGACGATTTTGCGCTCATGATCCGAGAGGATGCGGTTTTTCTTCTGATAGCCCGCGAGCACGACCTCGATGGACTCCTCCAAATCCGCCTGCACCGCCTGCGAGCGCCCCTCGCGCACGGCGCGCAGCGCGGCTTCGTTTATGATGTTGGCAAGCTCCGCGCCGGATGTGCCGGCGGCGGCGCGCGCGATGGCGTTGAAATCGATATTGGGATCGTATTTGATGTTTTTTGCGTGTACCTTTAATATCTCCTCGCGCCCCTGAAGATCGGGCAATTCCACGGGCACGCGCCGATCGAACCTGCCGGGGCGCAAGAGCGCGGGGTCGAGCGATTCGGGGCGGTTTGTGGCGGCGAGGATGACGACGCCCTTTGTGCCGTCAAAGCCGTCCATCTCGGTGAGCAACTGGTTGAGCGTCTGTTCGCGCTCGTCGTTGCCGCCGATTCTGCCGTCGCGCTTTTGACCGATGGCATCGATCTCGTCGATGAACACGATGCAGGGCGCTTTCTCGCTCGCCTGTTTGAACAGGTCGCGCACCTTCGCCGCGCCCATGCCCACGAACATCTCGACAAATTCCGAGCCGGAGATCGAGAAAAACGGCACGTTCGCCTCGCCTGCGACGGCTTTGGCGAGCAGCGTTTTGCCCGTGCCGGGCGGGCCGACGAGCAGCGCGCCCTTGGGCATCTTCGCGCCGATCTCCCGATATTTTTCGGGGTTGTGCAAAAAATCGACGATTTCGTGCAGAATTTCCTTCGCTTCGTCCTCGCCCGCGACGTCGGAGAACATGATGCCGTCCGCGGATTTGACATAGATTTTCGCGTTCGAGCCGGTTTTTCCAAACATCATGGTGTTCGCGCCGCCCATGCTCTTGGACATGCGCTTCATAAACATCTGCCCGACGATGACGAGCATGGCGATGGGGAGAATCCAGCTGACAAGGATGGAGATGAGGGGCGAGGTTTCCTCGATGATCTCGGTGGAGAAGCCCGCACCCGCTTCATAGAGCCGATCGACAAGCGTGGGGTCGCCGATTCTTCCGGTGCGAAAGTATGATTCGCCGGATTGGTCGGTGAACACGAGCTGGTTTTCCTGGACATCTACTTTTCCGATGTCGCGTTCCTCGACCATTTGAAGGAAGGTCGAGTAGTCAACCTCCTTGATTTTTGCGGCGTTGATGCGCGGGATCAAAAAGGCGTTGATCAGCAAAAGCAGCACCATTGCGACGATATAATAGAAGATAATCGGTTTGCGATTGGGGGATAACTCGTTCATAGGACACCACCTTTGCCATTCTATACCATCATTGTATAACCGGGCGCGGCGCTTGTCAATCGACGAACGGGCGAATCGCGGTGGAAATGCGGCGTTGGGACGGTGATATTTATCGTAAAAATAACATTTGAGCATGAGATATTGTTGCATCAAGGCGGCGGAGGGTGTATAATATAAAGGCTTGTGCTGCGGCGTGTATGCGCCGTTTTGGCAAGCGAGGGATGATCCGGGAGGTTGCGGCGGTTGCGCCGCCGGTAATTCTCGGGGACCAGTCCGCCAATCGGACGACGGAGCGATTGCCCGTCGAATGAAAAAACAAAGAGCACGCCCGGCGGCGTGTGCATGAGTTCGACAGGAGGAAGAACAATGGCAAACCAGAAAATCCGCATCAAGCTCAAGGCGTATGAGCACACGCTCATCGACCAGTCCGCGGCCCGCATCGCCGAAACCGCGAAGCGCACGGGCTCGCGCATTTCAGGGCCGATCCCGCTGCCGACGGAGAAGGAGATCATCACCGTCCTTCGCTCCCCCCACAAGCACAAGGATGCGCGCGAGCAGTTTGAGATGCGCACGCACAAGCGGCTGATCGACATTTTGCAGCCCACCCCCCGCACGGTGGACGCGCTGACAAAGCTCGATTTGCCCGCGGGCGTTGAAATCGAGATCAAGCTGTGACCAGCTTTTTCTGATACATGAAAGAGGTGCAACGATGAAAAAGGCAATTCTCGGCAAAAAGCTCGGCATGACGCAGGTATTCGTCTCCGACGGACGCCTCGTGCCGGTGACCGTTGTCGAAGCGGGGCCCTGCAAGATCACGCAGGTCAAGACCGCGAAGAGCGACGGTTACGAAGCTGTACAGGTCGGTTTCGGCGAGCTCTCCGAACAGAGGGCGAAGAAACTGCTCAACAAGCCCGAGCTCGGTCATTTCTCGAAGGCAGGCGTCGCGCCCGCGCGCCATCTGCGCGAGTTCCGCCTGGAGGACATCTCCTCCTACAAGGTGGGCGACGAGATCAAATGCGACGTGTTCCAGGAAGGCGACAAGGTGGACGCCATCGGAACGAGCAAGGGACACGGCTTCACCGGCGTCATCCAAAGGTGGAACCACGCAACAGGACCCAAGAGCCACGGCTCGAAATACCACAGGGGCGTGGGCTCCCTCTCCGCCAACTCCGACCCTTCGCGCGTGTTTAAGAACAAGAAGATGGCGGGGCAGTACGGCTGCGAGCGGGTCACGGTGCAGAACCTCGAGGTCGTGAAGGTGGACGCCGAGCGCAACCTCATTTTGATCAAGGGCGCGATCCCCGGCGCGAACGGCAGCCTCGTGATGGTTCGCGACGCGGTGAAGGCTTAAGGAGGACGCAAGAATGCCGAATGTAAAGGTTTTTAACATGCAAGGCGCCCCGGTCGGCGAAATGGAGTTATCCGACCAGGTATTTGGCGCCGAGCCCCATGTTTTTGCGCTGCACCAGGTGGTGCGCGCGTATCAGAACGCGCAGCGGCAGGGCACGCAATCGGCGCTGACGCGCACCGAAGTGCGCGGCGGCGGGCGCAAAATCTACCGCCAGAAGGGCACCGGCAATGCGCGCCACCACGGACGGCGCGCGCCCCAGTTCACCCACGGCGGCGTGGTGTTCGCACCCAAGCCCCGCGATTACCGGATCTCCGTTCCGCGCAAGGTCAGAAGGCTGGCGATGAAATCGGCGCTTTCCGCCAAGGTTCGCGAAAGCGAGATCATGGTCATCGACGCGCTCGCGCTCGAAGCTGCGAAGACGAAAAACGTCGTCGGTCTGCTCAAGGCGCTGGGCGCGGAGAAAAAGGCGCTGATCGTCACCCGCGAGGTCGATCCCATGATGGTGCGCGCGAGCGCGAACCTTCAGGGCGTGAAGACGACCTTCGTCGGATCGTTGAATGTCTACGACATCCTCAACTGCGACAAGCTGATCATCGCCAAGGACGCAGTCGAATCGGTCGAGGAGGTTTACGCAGAATGAAGAGCGCATACGACGTGATCATCCGTCCCGTTTTGACCGAAAAGTCATACGACGAGATGGCGCATCGCAAATACACATTCGAGGTCGCCGTCGGCGCCAACAAGACCGAGATCAAAAACGCGGTCGAGGAGATTTTTGAAGGCGTCAGGGTTGGCAGCGTCAACACCATGCGCGTTCTGGGCAAGATCAAGCGCCAGGGACGCACCATGGGCCGCCGCCCCGAGCGGAAAAAGGCCATCGTCACCCTGCGGGAGGATTCCAAGGGGATCCCGTTCTTTGAGGGCATGCAGGAGGAAGAGGCCTAGAGCCGAGGCGCTCGCGCGCCGAAGCGACACAATGGTACGGTTCGCCGAGAAGGAACCGCATAAGAAAAGGGGAGTTAAACCAAATGGGTATTAGAATCTACAAGCCGACCTCGCCCGCCCGGCGGCAGATGTCGGTGCTGACATTCGAGGAGATCACGAAAAAAGAGCCCGAGAAGAGCCTGACCACCGATTTGCGTCGGCGCGCCGGGCGAAACAACCAGGGCAAGATCACCGTGCGTCATCACGGTGGGCGCGCGCGCCGCAAGTACCGCATCATCGACTTCAAGCGCAACAAGGACGGCATTCCCGCGACGGTGAAGGCGATCGAGTACGATCCGAACCGCACCTGCTTTATCGCGCTTTTGTACTACGCGGACGGCGAGAAGCGCTACATCCTCGCGCCCCTTGGGCTCAAGCCCGGCGACAAGGTGATGAGCGGCGAGGGCTCGGACATCAAGCCCGGCAACTGCCTGCCGATCAGCGCTATTCCGCTGGGAACGCTTGTGCACAACGTGGAGATCAAAGTCGGCAAGGGCGGGCAGATGGTTCGCTCCGCCGGCACGGCCGCGCAGGTGCTCGCCAAGGAAGGCGCGTATGCGCAGATCCGCCTGCCCTCGGGCGAAGTGCGCCGCGTGTCCATGAACGCGCGCGCGACGGTGGGTCAGGTCGGCAACACCGACCACTCGAACGTTCGCATCGGCAAGGCCGGGCGTTCGCGCCACCTGGGCATCCGCCCCTCCGTGCGCGGCGTTGTGATGAACCCGGTCGATCACCCGCATGGCGGCGGCGAGGGCAAAAGCCCGGTCGGCATGCCCGCGCCCATGTCCCCCTGGGGCAAGAAGACGCAGGGCGTCAAGACCCGCAAGAACACCAAATACTCCGACAAACTGATCGCAAGCAAGCGCAAGTAAGCCGAAAGGAGGCACATAAATGAGCAGATCCGTTAAAAAGGGCCCGTTCATCCAGGAGGCGCTCTACAAGCGCGTACAGGAGCTGAACCAGTCAAACCAGAAGAAGGTTCTCAAAACTTGGTCCCGTGCATCTACCATTTACCCGGACTTTGTCGGGCATACGGTTGCCGTCCACGACGGCAGAAAGCATGTGCCGGTGTATGTTACCGAGGACATGGTCGGACACAAGTTCGGCGAATTCGCCCCCACCCGCACCTTCCGGGGACACGCCGGCGAACGCGCATCCGGGCGCAGGTAACGGAAGGAGAGAGAAGATATGGCAACCCGTCAGAAAGTCAAGGCGGCGATCCGCAAGGCAAACGCCGATAAACGCCCGCGCGCATCCGCAAAATATGTGCGCGTCGCGCCCCGCAAGGTGCAGATCGTGCTCGATCTGATCCGTGGAAAGCGCGTGGACGACGCGCTGGCGATCATCATGTACACGCCCAAGAGCGCATCCCCCGTGGTTGAGAAGATCCTCAACTCCGCGATCGCGAACGCCGAGAACAACCTCGAAATGGATCGCGAGATGCTCTATGTGGCGGAATGCTACGCGAACTTCGGGCCCACGCTCAAGCGCTATTGGGCGCGTTCGCACGGTCGCGCGGACGTGATCAAAAAGCACACCAGCCACATCACGATCGTGCTCGACCAGAAGTGAGGGAGGATATAGAATGGGACAGAAAATACATCCCCACGGCGCGCGTGTCGGTGTCATTCTGGATTGGAGCACCAAATGGTACGCAGGCAAACGGGAGTTTTCAAACAACCTGATCGAGGACTATGAGCTTCGCAAGATGCTCAAAGAGAAGCTGATGATGGCGGGCATCTCCCGCATCGACATCCAGCGCACGGGCGCGCGCATCCAGGTGCAGATCTTCACCGCAAAGCCGGGCATCGTCATCGGCAGAGGCGGTTCGGGCGTCGAGGCGCTCAAAAAGGAGATCGAGCGTTTCACCGGCAAGGCCGTTTCGCTCGATATCATGGAGATCAAAAACCCGGATACCGACGCGCAGCTCGTCGCCGAAAACATCGCCTCTCAGCTGGAGCGGCGCATCTCCTTCCGTCGCGCGATGAAGCAGTCGCTCGGGCGCGCGATGAAGGGCGGCGCGAAGGGCATCAAGA
>JBMNUA010000011.1:0-25075 GCA_050945995.1 Christensenellales bacterium | reverse complement strand
CTCGCGCTGCGCCCGCAGCGCGCCCAGCAGCGCGGACAGCGGCTGCCCCCAGCGGCGCGCGTCGCGCCCCGGTTTTGCGAAATACTCCTGCAGCGTGAGATACACATCCTCAAACTGCGCGCCGGCGGCGATCAATTTGGAAACCGACTCCACCACCGCGAGGTACGCGCCGTGAAACGGGCTCTTCTCGGCGATGAACGGGTTGTACCCCCATGCCATCAAAGAGCAGGTGCGCGTGTCGCCCGTTTCGACGGACACCTTCTGCGCCATCACCTGACTCGGCGTCAGTTGATATTTTCCGCCAAAGGGCATGAGCACCGTGCCCGCGCCCACCGTGGAATCAAACCGCTCCGAAAGCCCGCGCTTCGAGCAGACGTTGAGATCGCCCACCAGCGCCTCCATGCCGACGATGAAATCCGTAGGCACGGGCTTATCAAATCCTTCCGGCGCATCGATCACGATGTCAATGCGCTTCTGCGCGCCGTTGGAGCTTAAAAACGCGCGCGAAACATCGACAATCGTTTGCCCGCCAAAGCGCATCACGAGCCGATCATCGCCCGTCACGCGCGCGACCTCCGTCGCTTCGAGGTTCTCCTCCTGCGCAAGCGCGAGAAACCGCGCCGCGTCCTCCGGCGCGACGACCACCGCCATGCGCTCCTGCGATTCGGAAATTGCAACCTCCGTGCCGTCCAGCCCCTCGTACTTGCGCGGCACGCAATCCAGGTCAATTTCCAATCCGTCCGCAAGCTCGCCAATCGCCACCGAAACGCCGCCCGCGCCGAAATCGTTGCACCGTTTGATCATCCGCGCCGCCGCCGGGTTGCGAAACAGCCGCTGCAATTTCCGCTCCTCCGGCGCGTTCCCTTTTTGCACCTGCGCGCCGCATTCATCCAGCGACGCGCGCGTGTGCGATTTGGACGACCCCGTCGCTCCGCCGCAGCCGTCGCGCCCCGTGCGCCCGCCGATGAGGATCACCACATCCCCCGGCGCGGGCGTCTCACGGCGCACATTCGCTGCGGGCACAGCGCCGATTACCGCGCCGATCTCCATCCGCTTCGCCTTGTACCCTTCGTGGTAGATCTCGTCCACCTGCCCGGTGGCGACGCCGATCTGGTTGCCGTAGGATGCGTAGCCCGCCGCGGCGGTCGCCGTGAGCTTGCGCTGCGGGAGCTTGCCGGGCATCGTCTCGGACACGGGCGCGAGCGGGTTCGCCGCGCCGGTCACGCGCATCGCGCCGTAGACATACGCGCGCCCGGACAGCGGATCGCGGATCGCGCCGCCGATGCAGGTCGCCGCGCCGCCGAAGGGCTCGATCTCCGTCGGGTGGTTGTGCGTCTCGTTTTTGAAAAGCAAAAGCCATTCTTGCATCTCGCCGTCCACATCCACATCGATGCGCACCGTGCACGCGTTGACCTCGTCGGATGCGTCGAGCTTCTCGAGCCGCCCCTCGCTGCGCAATGCGCGCGCGGCGATGGTCGCAATGTCCATGAGGTTCACGGGCGTGTCCGCGCGCCCGAGCGCCTCGCGCGTTGCGAGGTAATCGGCGTATGCCGCTTGGATCACCGGGTCGTGAATCTGCACATCGCCAATCGCCGTCAAAAATGTCGTGTGCCGGCAGTGATCCGACCAGTAGGTGTCGAGCATCCGAATCTCGGTGATGGTCGGGTCGCGCCCCTCGGCAGAGAAATATGCACGGCAGAGGGCGAGGTCGTCAAAATCCATCGCAAGCGAAAGCTGATCGATCATGTCCGCAAGTTCTTCATCGGAACTTCCGATGAAACCTGTGAGCACCTCCACATCCTCCGGGGCGTCGATCTTCATTTGCAGCGTCTCGGGCATCGCGAGCGACGCCTCGCGCGATTCCACGGGGTTTATGATATACGCCTTGATGCGCGCGATGTCCGCGCCGGATATGTCGCCATACAGCGCGTATACCTTCGCCGCGCGCACAATCGGACGCTCCCCCTGCGAGATGATCTGGATGCACTGCGCCGCCGAGTCCGCGCGCTGGTCGTACTGCCCGGGTAGAAACTCCGCGGCAAACACATGCGCGGCGTCGCCCGCGGGAAAATCCGCAAAGGCGATGTCGAGCTGCGGTTCGGAAAACACGGTCGCAACCGCGCGCGCAAACAGCGCGTCCGATATCCCCTCGACATCGTAACGGTTGAATAGCCGCAATTCGCGCAGCGCGTCGATCCCCAAAAACTCGCGCAAATCCCGCAACATCTCCGCCGCTTCGTTTGCAAACCCCGGCTTTTTCTCGATGTATATCCGCTTAACCATGGTAACTCAACGCCTCCATCGCCCGCGCGCCGATGTCGCGCCTGATGTATTTATTTGCAAGCCCCACGCGCGCCGCCAGCGCGTAGGCGCGCGCAATCGCCGTTTCCAGGCGCGCATCGACCGCCGTCATGCCGACCACGCGCCCACCCGCGCTGATCAGCCCGTCCGCGCCCTGCCGCGCGCCCGCGACAAACGCATACTCGCCCGCGCGCACCTCCGGCAGATTAAGCGCGTAACCGCAATCGTACTGCTCGGGATATCCCTTCGACGCAACCACCACGCAGCACGCGTGGCGATTTTTGTAAAACCGCACATCCTCGGCGGCGAGCTGCCCTTCAGCGGTCGCGCGCATCGCGGCGAATAAATCCGTCTGCATCAACGGCAGCACCGCCTGTGCCTCCGGATCGCCAAAGCGGCAGTTGTATTCGATCACCTTCGGACCGTCCGCCGTCAGCATCAGCCCAAAGTAGATGCAGCCGCGAAATTCCCTGCCCTCGCGCTTCATGGCGCGCACCGTGGGCAGGTAAATCTCGTCCATGCACCGCGCCGCGATCGCGTCAGTATAGTAGGGGTTTGGCGCAATCGCGCCCATGCCCCCGGTGTTGAGCCCCGTGTCGCCCTCACCCGCGCGCTTGTGATCCATCGCCGAAACCATGGGCACGACCGTCTCACCGTCCGCAAACGCGAGCACCGTCACCTCAACGCCCTCTAAAAACTCCTCGATCACAATCCGCTTGCCGGATGCGCCGAACGCGCCGCCCTCGAGCATCGCCGTAGCGGCAGATAACGCCTCCTCGCGCGTCTGGCAGATCACAACGCCCTTGCCCAGCGCGAGTCCGTCCGCCTTGATCACCATGGGCAGCGGTGCGCGCGCGATGTACTGCGCGGCGGAGGGAAGCTCGTCAAACGTCTCGGATGCCGCGGTCGGAATCCCGTATTTTCGCATCAAATCCTTCGCAAACGCCTTGCTGCCCTCAAGGATCGCGGCGTTCGCGCGCGGCCCGAAGCAGGGCACGCCGATTGCCTCCAGCGCGTCCACGCAGCCCAGCACCAGCGGATCGTCCGGTGCGACCACCGCGAACCCGACTTTATTTTCCCGCGCGAATCGCACGATGCCCGCGATGTCGGTTGCGGGGATGTCCACGCACACCGCGTCCTGCGCAATCCCGCCGTTGCCCGGCAGCGCGTACAGCCTGCCGACCTCCGGGCTTTGTTTCAGCGCGCGTATGATCGCGTGCTCGCGCCCGCCCCCGCCGACCACCAGTACATCCATCTTCATCCCCCTCAATGGTGAAACAGCCGCAGCTCCGTGCATGCCATCACCATGTCGTAACGGTCGCAGGTTTCGATCACATCGTCGTCGCGCACCGAGCCGCCCGGCTGCGCAATGTAGCGCACGCCGCTTCTGCGCGCGCGCTCGATGTTGTCGCCAAAGGGAAAAAACGCGTCGCTGCCGAGGGACACGCCATCCACCTTGGACAGGCATTCGCGCTTCTCCTGCGTTGTGAACGCGCGCGGACGCTCGGAAAACAGCGCCTGCCATTTGCCGTCCGCGAGCACATCCTCCGGTGCGTCGCCCAAGTATACGTCGATGGCGTTGTCGCGCTCCGGACGCCCGATCGACGAGAGAAAGGGCAGTTCGAGCACGCGCTGCGTCTGCCGCAAATGCCACAAATCCGCCTTCCCGCCCGCCAGCCGCGTACAATGGATGCGCGATTGCTGCCCCGCGCCCACGCCGATCGCCTGCCCGTCCACCGCGTAGCAAACGGAGTTCGACTGCGTGTATTTCAGCGTGATGAGCGATACGATCAAATCGCGCACCGCCTCTTTCGGCATCTCCCTGTTTTTCGTCACGATGTTTGACAGTAGCTGCGCGTCGATGCGCGCATCGCTGCGCCCCTGCTCGAGCGTCACGCCGTACACCTGCTTGCGCTCGATCGCCTCGGGCACATAATCCGGATCAATTTTGATGATGCTGTACGCCCCGCGCCGCTTGCTCCGCAATATCGCTAGCGCCCTCTCGCTGTACCCCGGCGCGATCACGCCATCGGATACCTCGCGCTTGATCAGCCGCGCCGTCGCCTCGTCGCATTCGTCCGAAAGCGCGATCCAATCGCCGAAGGAGGACATGCGATCCGCGCCGCGCGCGCGCGCATAGGCGCAGGCGAGGGGCGAGTCGTCCAATCCCGGCAAGTTGTCTACAAAACAGGCGCGCTTGAGCGCGTCCGGCAGCGGCAGCCCCACCGCGGCGGCGGTCGGGCTGACATGTTTAAACGAGGTTGCTGCGGGCATCCTGAGCGCGTCTTTCAACTCGCGCACCAACTGATAGCCGTTCAGCGCATCTAAAAAATTGATATATCCCGGACGCCCGCACAGGATCTCAAAGGGCAGCGCGCCGCCGTTTGATACATACACGCGCGCGGGCTTCTGGTTCGGGTTGCAGCCATATTTTAGTTCAAATTCCTTCATTGCGCACCTCCCGATTCATGTCGATTGATGATCCGCGTCTCGTGCGCGCCGGTGCGCACATCCACATAGCGCACATAGAGCGCCACGCGGTTGCGCGCGTCAAGGCTCGTCCACAACGCGTCCGCGCATGCGTCGATTGCGTCCGGAACCGCGGCGCGCGCGGGCTCGCCTTCAAACGACGGGATCGGATCGCCGTCCGCCCGATAGGTATGGATGATGTGCCCCACGCCGCGCATCGCCGGATAGCTGAAATACTGGCGCAAGCACGCCGTCCCCGCGCCATCCGCCGCCTTCAATATGCTCATCTGGTACGAAAATTCGCCGCCCGCAAACGTCAGCATCCCGCTGATGCGCGGCGTGTAGTTCGGCGCGTCCGGCTCAAACTCGCGCGTGTCGAGCGCACCGCGAAACGATCCGCCGCCGCGCACGGCATCAAAAATCGTGTCCGTCTGATCGCCGTTTGTGATGATCAGGTGGTTCTCATGCCTGCGCATCGGCGCGTAGAGGATCAGCGACGGATCGGACAGCTTCGCCCGGTCGTGCAGGCGGATCACAAGATCGCCGCCTTCCTCCGCAAACACGCGGTTTCGGCTGTTCTCGCTGCGCCCCATCAAAAAATAGGCGACCGCCGCACGCGCCCCGTCCGCCGTCATGCCGATGAATATCCCCCTGCCGGGGTAGCGATTGCCCCTGAGCCTGTCCCCGATCGCGGGCAAATCAAATGCGTTCATTTCGTATCTCCCTTGCGACTTTTTCAACCGCGCGCGGCAGTATCCGCCATTCCGCCATCCGCATCACGCGCTCCTGCAACGTCTCGGGCGTGTCCCCCGCGCGCACCGCCACCGCGCGCTGCGCGATGATCTCGCCGCCGTCGCAGACCTCGTTTACATAATGCACCGTCGCGCCCGTGACCTTCACGCCGCGCGCTAGCGCCGCCTCGTGCACCCGCAAACCGTAATACCCCTCGCCCGAAAACGCGGGGATGAGCGCGGGGTGCACGTTGATGATGCGCTTTTCGTATAACCGCGTGAAGTGCGCGGGCAGTATGCACAGAAAGCCCGCCAGCACGATCATGTCGATTTCATGCGCCCGCATCAGCGGCTCGAGCCCATGCGCAAGCGCCTGCCGCGGAAGATGCGCGGTGGGGATGCCCGCCGCCCGCGCGCGCTCGAGCGCATATGCCCCCGCGCGGTTCGAGAGCACGAGCGCAATCTCCCCGCTTTTGATGATCCCCGCGCGCGCCGCGTCGATCAGCGCTTGCAAATTCGTGCCGCCGCCCGAAACAAACACGGCAATTCGTGTGATAGATTTTTTCATACCAACGCAAACCGCGCGTCCCCGCGCACGATCTCGCCCACGACATACGCGCGCGCGCCCGCCGCGTTCAATATCCCGACCGCGCGCGCCGCGTCCGCCGCGCCGACCACCACCGACATCCCTATGCCCATGTTGAAGGTGTTGTACATATCGCGCATGGGAATGCCGCCCGTTTCGGCGATCAGTTCAAAGATCGCGGGCGTGCGGATCACGTATCGCGCAATCCGCGCGCACAGCCCTTCCGGCACGCTGCGCGGAATGTTTTCGTACAGCCCGCCGCCCGTGATGTGCGAAATGCCCTTGACATCAACCTGATCGAGGAGCGCGCGCACGGGCTTTGCGTAAATCTCCGTCGGCGCGAGGAGCGCGTCCCCGAGGGATGCCCCGCCGAGCGCGTCAACGGGCGCCCGATAATCCGCGTCCGCAAATATCTTGCGCACGAGCGAGAACCCGTTCGCGTGCACGCCCGATGATTCAAGCGCGATCACCACATCCCCCGCGCGCATGGACGCATGGTCGATGATGCGCGATTTGTCCGCAATGCCCACGCAGAAACCCGCGAGATCGTACTCGTCGTCCGCATAAAACCCGGGCATTTCCGCCGTCTCCCCGCCGATCAGCGCACAGCCCGCGCGCACGCAGCCCTCCGCGATGCCCCCCACGATCTCGGCGATCCGCTCCGGCACATTCTTGCCGCAAGCGATATAATCCAAAAAGAACAGGGGCTTCGCACCCGCGCAAATCACGTCATTGACGCTCATCGCCACGCAGTCGATGCCCACGCTGTCGTGCTGATCCAATAAGAATGCGAGCTTGAGCTTCGTCCCCACGCCGTCCGTGCCGCTGACGAGCACCGGCTCTTTCATGTCCGCGATATCGAGCGGATATAGCCCGCCAAAGCCGCCGATCGCCGTCTGCAAGCCGCCCGTCGTGCGCGCGATGTGCCCCTTCATCAGCTCCACCGCGCGATAGCCCGCGGTGATGTCCACGCCCGCCTGCCTGTAACTCTCGGAACAGGAAAAATCATTCATGTGCGCATACCCTCTCCGCCTTCATCCGTCCGCGCGTTGAAGCGCGCAGCGACCGCCCGGTCCTTCTTTAGTACCTTTTCGCGCATCTCGGCGCGCATGTCGTCGAGCCGCGCCGCAAGCGCATCGTCCGCCACCGCGAGGATTTCCACCGCAAGCAGCGCGGCGTTTGTCGCGTTGTCCACGCCGACCGCCGCGACGGGGATGCCCGGGGGCATCTGCACCGTTGAAAGCAGCGCGTCGATTCCAAAAAGCCCCGCGTTGATCGGTATGCCGATCACGGGCAGCGTGGTGTTCGCTGCAATCGCGCCCGCCAGATGCGCCGCCATGCCCGCCGCGGCGATGATCACGCCAAAACCCGAAAGCCGCGCCTGCAGAGCAAAATCGCGCGCCTCCTCGGGCGTGCGGTGCGCAGAGTACACATGCGCCTCGTGCGGTACGCCGAAGCGTTCAAGCGTTTGAAAAACGGATTCGACAACGCGCAAATCGCTGTCCGATCCCATTAAGACCGCAACCTTCTTCATCGCGACCACCTCCATACGCAAAGATTATCATATTATCCGAATGCAGTCAAGCATCATCGCGCATTCGTTCGTTATATTTGTCGTATTTGGACGATCATACGCATATTTTGCTTTCTAATGTTCGTGTTTTCGCCTGTAAGGCGGCGCGCTTGCATTCTTTACGCATGCTGTATATAATCGAATCTGCCCGCACGGGCGAACTATCATTGGACAGAAACGAAGGGTTCACATTGAAATTCCCAAGGATACGGCTCAATTCGCTGCAACTGTTGGCGATCGGCTTTGCCGCCATCATCCTCTGCGGCGCGGGGCTTCTCAGCCTGCCCGCCGCCAATCGCAGCGGCGCGGCGCTCCCCTTTCCCGAAGCGCTGTTTACATCGACCTCCGCCACCTGCGTGACGGGCTTTTTACTTCATGATACCTGGACGCAGTTCGCCCCCCTCGGGCAGTTTGTGATCCTCGTTTTGATCCAAATCGGCGGGCTGGGCTTCATGACCGTTGCGGTGCTCATTTCGCTGATCCTCGGCAAGCGCATCGGACTCAAAGAGCGCTCGTATTTGAAAGAGGCGGTCAGCTCGTTTCACATCGGCGGCGTGGTGCGGCTCTCGCGGCGCATCCTCATCATCACCGCGCTGATGGAGCTCTGCGGCGCGGCGCTGCTCGCCGTCCGCTTTGTGCCGATGCTCGGTCTGCGGCGCGGCGCGTGGTACGCCATCTTCCACTCCGTCTCCGCCTTTTGCAGCGCGGGCTTTGATCTGATGGGCATCGTCCATCCCTACGGCTCGATCTCAGTGTTTGCAAGCGACCCGCTCTTTCTGGGCACCGTCCTCGCGCTCACCCTCGTCAGCGGGCTCGGCTTCATCGTCTGGAGCGACATCCTCGATCAAGGGCTGCGCTTTTCCAAATACCAGCTCCATACCCGCATCATCCTCGTATCCACGCTTGCATTAACCGCGCTGTCCGCGCTCGCCCTCTTTTTCTCCGAGCGCGGCGCGTCGATGGCGGGCATGGACGTGGGCGATCGGCTGCTCTCGAGCGTCTTTCTGGCGGCGACGCCGCGCACCATGGGCTTTACCACCCTCGACATGGCGTCTTTGAGCGAGATGGGCTCGGCGGTTGTGATGCTCAACATGCTCATCGGCGCGGGTCCCGGTTCGACCGCGGGCGGGCTCAAGCTCTCCACCGTCGTCGTCATCCTCATGTCGCTTTTCGCCTATACGCGCGGGTTCGAGGATGTGAACATCTGGCGGCGGCGCATGCCCCGCGAGATCGAGCGGCGCGCGCATTGCGGCGCGATGCTCTATCTGTGCATGGCGACCGCGGGTCTCCTCGCGCTGCTCGCATTCAACGAAATTTCGCTGCACGACGCGCTGTTTGACGCGATCTCCGCGCTCGGCACGGTCGGGCTTACGCGCGGCGCGACCCGCGCACTCTCAGGCGGCTCGCAGATCGTTTTGATGCTGCTCATGTTCGCCGGGCGCTTGGGCAGTTTGTCGGTCGCGATGGCGCTCTCCGAGCGGCGGCACACAAACGCCCTTCGGAACCCCGTGGAACAGATTATTGTAGGATAGGTGTATAGATATGCATTCCATGTTGGTCATCGGTCTTGGTAGATTCGGCAGGCATCTCGCCACAAAATTGCACGAGCTCGGCAACGAGGTGATGGTCGTCGATCGCGACGAGCACGCGGTCAACCGCGTCGCCCCACATGTGACGGCGGCACACATCGGCGATTGCATGGACGAGGAGGTCATACACTCCCTGGGCGTGCGCAACTTCGACGTATGCTTTGTCTGCACCTCGGACAATTTCCAGTCCTCCCTCGAGATCACCTCCCTCTTAAAAGAGGCGGGCGCGCAGATGGTCGTTTCCAAAACCGACCGCGAAATGCACGCGAAATTTCTGCTAAAGATCGGCGCGGACGCGGTCATCCACCCCGAGCGCGACATGGCGTATCGCACGGCGATCAAATACAGCGCGAAAAACGCCTTCGATTACATCGAGCTCACCCCCAAATACGCCATCTTCGAGACAAACCCGCCCGCCTCTTGGGTCGGGCATACCGTGCAGGAATTGCGCGTGCGCACGCGCTACAACGTCAACATCATCGGCGTGAAAATCGGCGCGTATGTGCTTCCGATGATCGACGCCAGCCATGTGTTCAGCCGCGACGAGCACATCCTCGTCGCCGGCAGCCAGAAGGATGTATTGAAGCTCATGGCGAAATAACCATGCAAGAGTCGAAGGAAGCGATGATTGAATGAGGTGGTGGATTGCCGAGGCGATTTTTCGTCGCTGCACGGAGCCGGAAGGGAGGCGTAGCAGCGCTACGTTGACCGGATGAGCGACATAGTAGCGATGGAAAAGCGACCGGCAAGCCTGCCGCCGAATAAATCAGCGTTTCCTAACATAAACCCCCTTTACGGCAGCGCGGCAAGGTGATATACTTACCCGCATAAGGCATAGAGGATGCGATGTGTCAGAGTACCGTTGGGAGAAGGCGTTCGATGAACGACGGGAAAGGTAGCCATCGCCGAACATGCGCGCGGGGCGCTGCGGGCGTGTGAGATTGCGAGAGAATATCCGCAATATTCCTGCTTTCGACGAAAGCAGAGGCGCTTGCTTACACCCTGCCATTTCGCGCAAGGAGCAGACGCCTCGCAACGGGGCGTCTTTTTGTTTCATCAAAAAAGAGCCGTCCCGCCACACGGGCGGGTCATCCCCGCCTTCCCATCGCGAGGAGGTATTCCCATGTTTCAAGGTAGCTATGTCGCGCTCGTCACCCCCTTCCATCCCGACGGCACGGTCAATGTAGAAAAATTGCGCGAATTGTGCAAATGGCATCTGGCGTGCGGGACGGACGGCATCGTCGCGCTCGGCACGACGGGCGAGTCGTCCACGCTCACCCACGAGGAGGACGATCTGGTCATCCATACGGTGATGGACGCCGTCGGCGGCAAAATCCCCGTCATCGCGGGCTCGGGTTCCAACGCCACCGAAACCGCGCTCATGAAAAGCCGCACCTATCAGGACATGGGCGTGGACGGGCTATTGGTGCTCACCCCCTACTACAACAAGGCGAACGACACCGGCATGTACCGCCATTTCACCGCCGTCGCGGACGCGGTGAGCGTGCCGATCATCCTCTATAACGTGCCCGGGCGCACCGGCTGCGCGCTGTCCGCGCCCTGCGTGGAAGCGCTCGCCAAGCACAGAAACATCGCCGGCATCAAGGAGGCAAGCGGCTCGATCTCCTACGCGGCGCAGATCGCGCGCTACCTGCGCGATGATTTCATACTGCTCTCCGGCAACGACGATATGATACTGCCGATTCTCGCCCTCGGCGGCAGCGGCGTGATCAGCGTGTTCGCCAACCTCTGCCCGGAAGAGTCGCACGCACTGTGCGCAAAATGGTTCGCGGGCGATGTCGCCGGCGCGCGCGAGATCCAGCTAAAATACCTCTCGCTCATCAACGCGTTGTTTGTCGATGTCAACCCCATCCCCATCAAGGAAGCGATGAACATGCGCGGCATGGACGTGGGCGGCTACCGCATGCCGCTGTGCGAGATGGACGAAACTTGCCGCGCCGTGCTCGCGCGCGCCATGCAGGTGCTGGGCGCATGAATATCATTTTACAGGGCTACGGGCGCATGGGGCGCAACATCGAGGCGGCGATGGCGGAGTTCCCCGAAATGCGCATTGTCGGCGCGGTGCACCCCGGGCTGTTCGCGCGCCCGCAGGATGTGCCGGGCGACATCGACGCCATCATCGATTTCTCCTACCCCGGCAACCTCAAAAACATGCTCGATTACGCGCGCGATACGGGCTGCGCGCTCGTCGTGGGCACAACAGGCTATTCCGCCGAGCAGCTCGACGCCCTGCGCGCGGCGGGCGCGCACGCACCGGTCATGTACTCGGCGAACTACTCGCTGGGCGTTGCCGTGATGAAGCGCGCCGCCGCGATGCTCGCCCAAGCCCTCATGTCCTCGGGCTTTGATTGCGAAATCGTCGAAAAGCACCACGCCAAGAAGGCGGACGCGCCCAGCGGCACCGCGATGGCGCTGCTCAAGGCGATCGATCCCGACGACAGCTACCGCCATGTGTTCGGGCGCGCGGGCATCACCGGCGCGCGCGGGCGCGAGATCGGCATCGGCGCGATCCGCGGCGGCACCGCGCCGGGCGAACATTCCGTGCTGTTTCTGGGGCAGGACGAGGAACTGGAAATCAAGCACACCGCGCTGAGCCGCTCGATCTTCGCGCGCGGCGCGGTGCGCGCGGCGCGCGCGATGGCGGGCGCACGCAAGGGATTTTATACCATGGACGACCTATTTGACTTATAACATATCAACGGAGGTGCAATATGAACGCGCAGGAAATCATACAATTCATCCGCGATGCCAAGAAAAAAACGCCGGTGAAGGCGTACATCAAGCTGTCGCAGCCCGTCGCGTTTCCGAACTGCAAGGTGTTCGGCGAGGGCGATGTCGTGGTGTTCGGCGATTGGGCGGACATCGCCGCCGCAATCGAGGCAAATAGCAGCGCGATCAGCGACATTGAGGTCGAGTACGACCGCCGCAACAGCGCGATGCCGCTTCTGGACATCCGAAACGTCAACGCGCGCATCGAGCCCGGTGCGATCATCCGCGACATGGCGCAGATCGGCGACCGCGCCGTCGTCATGATGGGCGCGATCATCAACATCGGCGCGGTCGTCGGACCGGATACCATGATCGACATGGGCGCGGTGCTCGGCGGGCGCGCGTGCGTCGGCGCAAGGTGCCACATCGGCGCGGGCGCGGTGCTCGCGGGCGTCATCGAGCCGCCGTCCGCAAAGCCCGTCGTCGTGGAGGACGATGTGGTCATCGGCGCAAACGCCGTCGTCATCGAGGGCGTCACCATCGGCAAAGGCG
Source organism: Christensenellales bacterium (assembly GCA_050945995.1). GTDB lineage: Bacteria > Bacillota > Clostridia > Christensenellales > Aristaeellaceae > RUG11247. Next base: position 12,544 of record JBMNUA010000011.1, on the reverse strand, counting down.
CGGTCGTTGCCGCCGGCAGCATTGTGATCGCCGATGTCGCGCCGGGCGCGGTCGTCGCAGGCGTCCCCGCGCGCTTTATCAAGAACAAGGACGCGGGAACCGCCGAGAAAACCATATTGCTCGACGCGCTGCGAGAGCTTTGATAGAAATGAGCGGGAGTCGGGGGCAACACCCCCCGACTCCCGCGTTCGCTTCATTCATCCAAACATCCTACAAGCAAAAATGAAAAAACCGCAGCGCATCCTCATAATTCGCCGTCTCAAACCGCACCGTGCGCGCGCCGGTCTGCTTACAGCCGGGGTACAGCCCCGCGCTGCGCGCCGCGGCATGCTCGCGGTAGCACACATCGATTGCAAACCCCTCCGGCATCGGGAACTGGCACAGCGCGCCGTCCAGCGCCATCGCCCGCTCCGCCGCATCGCGGATGCGCTCCACCGCCTCCTCCGGATGGATGCTGATCGCCCCGCGCCCGAACCCCTCGTTCACGGGCACGGTCAATACATTCGGGTTCACCGACCCCATCCACTCGCACAGCGCGCGATCGCCCGTCACCAACCGCACGGGTACGCCCAGCATCGCGGCGATCAGGCAGTTGATGTGCAACTCCGATGCGATCTCCCCGTTGATGCGCACCTCGTGAATCCGCAGGCTCATCGTGTGCGACAGCGGATTTCCGTCGATCCCGGCGGCTGCATGGTATCCGGTGAACATCGCGCCGTCATAATCGCCCGTCAACCCCTCCATCATGCAATACAGCCCCTGCGCCCACCCGCGACACAGCTTCGTGCGCCGCGGCAACAGCTCCGCCATGATGTTGCGCGCGGAGTCGTGCGCATCCTTCACCAGCACCTCATCCGCGCCGCCCGCCATCGCCCCCGCGCACGCCGCCGCCACCTCGCGCGACATCTGCCGCGCAAACGGCGCGTAATCGGGTTTGTTCATCGTCGTTTCATCCCAATGGATGATGCCGCAAGTCCCCTCGATATCCGCGGAAATGAATATCTTTTTCATGTTGTTCATCCCTTTCGCTCCGCCTGTTTCACCGCGTCCATGATCGCGCGCGCAAGCGCCCGCGCCGCAAGCGTGCCCACGACATTCACATCCGCCTCGACCGCGCCGCTCGCAAGCGTGTAAATCGTGTCCCCGTCCGCCATCGTGCCCACAGGCGATATGCAGCGCGCATACGCGGCGCGCGCCATCGACGCCGCCTTCGAGCAGCCCGCCTTGTCGAGCCGCGCGTTCGTGATCACGCAGGCGATGGTCGTGTTCCCCGCAAACAGGTCGGTCGGCGCAATGCGCGCATACAGATCCTCCTCGCAGTTTCCGCCGCGCATCCCGGCGATTTTCGCGCCCGATTCCGGATCGAACACGTCGCCCAGCGCGTTCACCACGCATACTGCGCCCACCTCGAGCGTGCCGATCCGCACAGCAGACAGCCCAAGCCCCGATTTCTGCGCATGCTCCATGCCGCGCATCTTGCCGATGGTCGCGCCCGCGCCCGCCCCGACGCTCCCGGAAACCTGCGCCCGGCGCTCGGCATCGACGCAGGCGTCGTAGCCCATCTGCGCGTCGGGGCGCACGTCGGCGCGCCCGATTCCCAAATCGTAGATGCACGACTGCGCGACGAGCGGCACGCGCGCGAACCCCGTGTCGTAGCCCACCCCACGCGCCTCAAGATAGCGCATCACGCCGTCCGCCGCGGCAAGCCCGAACGCAGACCCGCCCGCGAGCACAACCGCGTTGATCGGGTTGTCCGCCGTCAGCGGGGTGAGCAGCTGCGTCTCGCGCGATGCCGGTCCGCCCCCGCTGATGTCGATCCCGCCCTTCGCGCCGTCCTCGCAGATCACCACGGTCACGCCCGTCATCGCTTCCTCGTCCTGCGCGCTCCCGATCCGAAACCCGCGCATTTGGTTGATGTCAAAATACTCCATCCGTCCTCCCATGCGCCCAACAAACGCGCCATGCCAGAAGCGCCGCAACGCGGCGCTTCTGGCACTTCATGCAACCTACTGCTTGATCGACCCGAGGATTCCCTCCACGAAATTCTTCTGAAGCAGGAAGAATATGATCACCGTCGGAATCGTCGTGATCGTAACCGCCAGCATGATCTGCCCGTAATCCAGCACATATCCGCCCATCAGCCCCGAAATATAGATCGGCATGGTGTGGTTCTTCGGATTCCCGGCGAGTATGACCAGCGGCCAGAGGTACGAGTTCCACGAGTTCATAAACGTGACCGTCGCGGCGGCGGAGTAGGTGGGCTTCATAATCGGCATAAACACCCGCAGAAAAATCCCAAACTCGTTCAGCCCGTCGATGCGCGAAGCCTCAATCAGCTCGCGTGGGAACGACTGCGCGCCCTGCCGGAACAGGAAGATTAAAAACGCCGTGGACAGCGCCGGGATCACCACGCCCCAGTAGTTGTTCGTCAGCCCGACCGAGCTGAACATCCGAAACAATGGCACGAGCGTCGCCGCGGCGGGGATCATCATCGAGAGCATGATCAGCTTCATCACAAGCTCCTTGCCCTTTGTCCGGTACACGACAAACGCGTACCCCGCGGCGGACGATACGACGAGCGACCCCGCCGTAATCAAAAGCGTATTGCGCAGCGAATTGATAAACGCGACCATGATCTTACTCGAAAACACGATCTTCAAAAACGCCCACAGCGATTCGACCCGCACCGCGCCCGGATCGACCTCGGCGTCCGCGTCGCGCATAAACACTAGGTCGAGATTCTGGTTGTCCGTCAAAAGCCCGTACAAATTTTTGCCCAGGTTCTTGCCCGGCAAAAGCCGCGCCTGCGAGACATCCACCGTGTGGTTTGTGGACGAGACCATGATCCAGTAAAACGGGAAGACGGAGAGAAACGCGAACACGACCAGCACGACATGCGTCACCACCGTCGAGATCGGGACGCGCTTTCTGTTTTTCTTGATGCCCTCGGTCATTTCGACTCACCCACCTTCAGCTGGATCAGCGCGAGCACCGCCACCATGATCAGTATCACATATGAAATCGCCGACGCGTACCCAAACCGCGGCGTGCCCTCAAACGTCATCTCGTAGATGTAGGTAGACAGCGTCATCGTCTTGTAGTTGCCCGCCGTCATGTTGCGCACCTCGTCAAACAACTGCAGCGTGCCGTTTGTCGATAGGATCGTGGTCAGCAGTATGATCGGCTTGAGCAGCGGCAGCGTGATCTTCGTAAACCGCTGAAACGCGCTCGCGCCGTCGATCTTCGCCGCCTCGTAGATGCCGGGGTCGATGTTCTGAAGCCCCGCGAGGTAGAAGATCATGTTGTACCCCGTCCATCGCCACAGCATCGTGATGATGATGACCATCTTCGCCGTGCTGTTCTGCGTCAGAAACTTGACCGGCTCGGTTAAGATGTTCAAGTCGATCAGCACCGTGTTGATAAAGCCCGCGTTCGCAAACAGCTGCTTGAATATGATCGCGCAGCTCACAAGCGACGTCGCGCACGGCAAAAAGATCGCCGTGCGGTAGATCCCCTTGAGCGCGAGCTTTTTATTGTTTAGGAGGCTTGCCAATACCAGCGCGGTGACGAGCATGATCGGCACCTGTATGATCAGATAATAAAAGGTGTTGTACAGCGCCTCTCTGAATTTACTATCCTTCGTGAACAGCCGGATGTAGTTGTACATCAGCTCGTTCACGGCCTCCCCCGTGCTCTCGGCGTTTTGAAACAGCTCCGCAACCGACGCGTAGCCGCCAAACGTCAGCGCGTTGCCCTGCCCCTTTTGCAGGGAGTAGATGAACGCCTCGACCATGGGATAAAACGCCAGCATGATGATCAGTACCGTCGCCGGCGCGATGAACAGCCAGCCGTAGCGCATTGTGCGCGCCTGCAGCCCGACTTTTTTTGGAGCCATGGTTTTCTGCATGCCGCTCCCCCTCTGTCATTGGGGAGCGGTCACAAAAGCGACCGCTCCCGTTGTGGTCTCATCCGAAGCAGTTTGGATGATCCGTCCGACTTCCGGATGTTACTCCATCGCGAACTCGAGCTCCTCCTGCGCGGTTTGCAGCGCACCCGCGACGTCCGCGCCGTTGAGCACTTCGATCACGGCCTCGCCGACGAGGTCGCGCGCCTCATAGTTGTACACCCCGTAGCTGACCGAGGGGATGTTCTCGGCATACGCGAGCAGATCCTCAAAGATCTTCTGCCCGGCGAAGAACTCGTGCGCCACGCCGTAGGCTTCACCGCCCGCCGCGGGCAGGTAGGTGGTGATGGCAGACGATGTCGGCAGTATGATCTGATACAGCTCGGAAGAGCCCGCGAACGTGTTCGCCAGGAAATCCGCCGCCGCCGCCTCGTCCTCGCTGCGCAATACCAGCCACGACGAGCCGCCCTGGCTGGAGTAGTTCGCCGCGCCCTCGAGGTTGAGCCGCGGGATGGTGGTCATGCCCCATAGCCCCGCCTGATCCTCAGCCAGCACGATCGACGCCATGATCCAGCAGCCCTGGATGGTGGACGCGCAGTTTCCGCTCTGGAAGCCCGCGATGTAGTCCGCCCAGTCCACCGCCTCGTACACGATGCCCGACTCGGCAATCCGCACCACCTGCTCGACGATCTCGACGAACACATCATTGGTCAGCTGCGGCGCGCCCGCATCGTCAAAGAACCACACGCCCATCGACTGGGTCATCATCATGATAAAGTCGCTGTACCCCGCCTGCGCGGAGATCAGGTACTTGCCCGTCTTCTCCTTGATGACCTTGCCGATCTCGATCAGCTCGTCCCAGGTGATGTCGGTGACATCCGCCAGGGTGTAGCCCGCCTCGGCGAGGATATCGGTGCGGATGAACATCGCCGCCGCGCCGTTGTCAAACGGCACCGCGTAACGCCCGCCCTCGTAGGTGAAGTTCGCGATCTTGTAGGGCGCGAAGTCGTCGTAGTTGATGTAATCGGAGAGCTCGAGATAATGCTCGGAGAAGTTTCCGAGGAACTTCTGCCCGGAATTGTCCTGCATGAGGATGATGTCCGGCAGCGAGCTCACGTCTCCCGACATGAACGCGGTGGTCTGCAGCGTCTCATTGTCGCCGGATGTGACATCCACGATCTCAACCGTCACATTCGGGTTGATTTCGGCATAAATCTTGGCCGCTTCCTCCATCGCATAGAGGTTGAACGCAGGGTCCCAGCACCAGACGGTGATGGTGGTCTCCTCCTCGGCCTGCGCAACCGCGAACGCGGGCACGAGCAGGCACAGCGCCATGAGGATCGCCAACAGCTTCTTCATACGGATACCTCCTTATATTCTCGTGTAACGCTAAGCGTTAACACAATACACACAAATAATAACCCATAGAAGGCTGTTTGTCAACTACCATGTAATCACATCAGTATATTTTCGTTCGCCCTTTGTTAACCGCGCGCCACGTTAAAACTCCATGTCCGGCGCGCCCTCGAAGCGCATCTTCTGCCACGGGTTCTCGACAAAATCCCCGCCGCGGCACCATTTTAAGTAGTTGAGCGCGTGAAGCTGCCCCACCATCTCCCATGCGCGGGAGTACACCGGGTCGTGGTAGCCCTCGACGCAGATGTCGCCCTCGTACCCGCCGGCATATAAAATCGAGTAGATGTCGCGCCAGTTCGTGTCGCCAAAGCCCACGGTGCGCTGCGGCGCGTAGTGGTCGGAACTGCGCATCACGCCGTACTCCCGCACCGCTGCCATGTCCACCGACGCGTCCTTGCCGTGCATGTGGTAGACCTTCTTGATCCACTTTTTCAGTTGCGGGATCGGGTCGATCAGCTGGATCATCTGATGCGCCGGCTCCCACTCGAGCCCCAGCGCCGGGGAGGGCACCTCGTTGAACATCATCTCCCACGCACGCGGGTTGAAGCCGAGGTTGCAGGTCAAATTGTCCCAAGTGCCGCCCATCGGGCAGTTCTCGATGGCGATGCGCACGCCCCTGTCCTCGGCGCGCTTGGCGAGCTCGCGGTACACCTCGCCAAATTTGGACATGGATTCGTCCACGCTCTTTCCTTCGAGCGCGCCGGCAAAGGTCGATACCACCGTAGCGCCGTAGCGGTGCGCGTTGTCGATCGCATACTCCAGCGTCTGCCTGTGCTCGTCAAATTGCAGCGCGTTGCAGTAGTAGCCAAAGGTCGTGATCTCGACGCCCGTACCCTCGAGCAGCTCCAGCAGTTTCGGCGCCTGCTCCTCCATCTTGATGCCGTTTAGGCTCATGTGGTTGTTGATCGATACGGTCTCAAACCCCGCTTCCACGAGATGGGGCATCCACGCCTGCGCGAACGGGCCGGGGATGCATGTGCCGATGCGAATCTGTTTCATGTCGTCCTCCTTCGTCATCCTGTCGTAAGTCGCTTGGGTATGCTCGAGCGGATGAGCGCTTCCAGCTCCTCCGCCGTACCTTCCAATATCATCGCCTTGTCCACGACCGCCCAGTGCCTGCGCGCCATGCACAGAATGTAGATCGCTTCCTCTGTAAAATATACGCGGTCGATGTCCCGCCAGCGCGTCTCGAGCATGCTGCCCGCCTCGTCCACCGGACCGAAGCGAAACCCCGCGTCGTGAAACAAAAATTCGCGCGCCGCCCGCGCCGCGTCAAGCGGGCGCACGCGCCACGCGACGACCACGGAGCGCAATAGCCGCACCAACAGATAAACCGCGATGAGCCCCGCCGCATAGAACACATAGAGCAGTCTTTCCGAACCGCCCCCCGTAAACCAAATGACCGCAGCAACAGCCGCGCTTATTGCAAACAGCGCCATCTCAAATAAAAAACGGCGCTTGAAATTGCGCGCGCGATACATGCGCCAAAACGCAGCGCGCCGCCGAAACGCCGGATCGTGGTTGTATTTTGCCCGAATCTCCATGGCTGCCTCCGCTCTTTTTTTCCATTATACTCCGACTCACCGATTTTCGCAAGATTCATATGATGCATTGTGGGCTGACCCCCCACACTACATCCCGAGGAGGAATATCCATGTCGTTCTACAGCTATAAGAACGCCAACAGCGACGTGAGCCCCGGAAACGTCTCCGGGAACATACTCACGGGACTCAACAAAAGAGTGTGCATCCAGGTGAAAAACGTCTACGACGCCTGTATGCAGCAGGAGCAGCTCGACGATAAGGAAGTCACGATTTCCAATATCGTCCCGGTGCTACCTTCCTCCTGCTCGCGCGGAACCGTCCGCGGCTGCGACTGCACGTGCGAGAACAACACCTGCACCTGCACTTGCGCCAGCTGCGGTACGCACATCTCCCACCAGGAGGCGGTCGAGAACGCCGAGAGCTCGCCTTGCCCGCTGCCCCAGCCGTTCGGCGCATGGACGTTTGAGAGCTGCCGCTCCTCTACCACGAAGGGCAACATCTCAAACCTCAGCATCGAAAGACTGTGCGACAGGCCGCAATTCGCGCGCGTGCGCGCGGACGTCGATGTGCCGATCGACATCCTCTTTACCGACCAGCGCTGCCAGGAGTGGATGGGGCAGGCGAAGATCACCGTCGCGAAAGATGTTCTCTTGTGCATCCCCGACGACTCGATCATCCCCTTCACCATCGAAAGCCTCGTCAGCGCAATCTGCGTCTCCGGTACTTACATCGGCTCCTGCAAGTTCGAGATCACCATCTGCGTGACCGTCGTGCTCAAGGTGCTCGCCGAGGTTGACATCATGGTTCCCACATATGGATTCTGCGAGATACCGCCTTGCGAGGAGTTCGCGGAGACGGTGTGCGATGAGTTCTTCTCCCTGCCCCTCTTCCCGCAGTCTACCTGCTTGTTTGAAGAGGTCGCCGGCGCGACGGGCCCCATCGTCTGCCCCCCCAGAGGTACCGGTAGAACCACCCCCTGCAGGATGAGCACATGTTCCAACTGCGGCACAACCTGCGCGACCACCGGAGTGAGCTGCCCGCGCTGCGGATCAGCGATGACGAACTTAAGCTGATTTACAAAAGGTCCGTTTCCGCTTGGAAGCGGTTGATATAGGCGCCGGGGGACGAAGAAATGTGCTCCTACGAAAGAACTCGGCGCCGAGGTACATAGGAAATGCCCGGCGGTATGTTCCGCCGGGCAATATTTTATCGATCCGCATGCGCGGTCACTTTCTGCGGTTCTCGTAATTCGCGGCGACCTTGTTCCAATCGACCACCTCGAAAAACGCCTTGATGTAGTCCGCGCGCAGGTTCTTGTACTTCAGGTAGTAGGCGTGCTCCCACACGTCGATGCCGAGGATCGGCTGCCAGACGCCCCCTGTCTCCATCAGCGGGTTGTCCTGGTTCGGGCTCGCCAGCACCTTGAGCGCGCCGCCCGCGTCCGCCGCAAGCCATGCCCAGCCCGAGCCGAATTGCCCGGCGGCGGCCTTGCTGATCTGATCCTTGAAATCGCCGAACGTCCCAAATGTGCCACGGATCTTGTCCGCGAGCGCGCCGGTCGGCTCGCCGCCCGCATTCGGGGCGAGATGCCCGAAGTAGAGGTTGTGGTTGTAGAACCCGCCGCCGTTATTGCGAACGACCGTTCGCACATCCTCCGGGATGTCCTTCCAGCCGATCAGCGCATCCTCGATGGTTTGATCGGCGATGCCCGCCTTCTGCGCCGCGTCGTTTAGATTCTTTGTGTACGCCGCGTGATGCTTTGTGTAGTGCGTCTGCATCGTGAGGGTGTCGATGTGGGGCTCCAATGCGTCAAATCCATATGTCAATTTTAACTGCTCAAACATGATGTTTTCCCCTTTCTGCGCGGCTGACCATGTGTCCGCCGCTTTTGTTAGTCTCTGCTAACCTGTTGCATTCATTATACCCGCGCCCACAGCCCATGAAACAAAAAACGATCCGGCGGCAAAAACGCCCGCCGAATCGTACCGATATATTTTAACAAATCCTCACGCCGTCTCCTCCTCGCGCGGCTCGCGCACCGTCTCCCGCTCGAGCGCCTCGCGCGCGTTCGCGAGCATCAGCTTGATCCGGTTCTCCTGATTGACCACCGTCGCGCCCGCATCGTAATCGATCGCGACGATGTTCATCCCCGGGTTCTTCTCCTTGAGCGGCTTCATCATGCCCTTGCCGACGATGTGGTTCGGCAGGCAGCCGAACGGCTGCGCGCATACGATGTTTTTGACCCCGCTTTCGTACAGCTCCAGCATCTCCGCGGGCAACAGCCAGCCCTCGCCCATCTCCACGCCCGGGCTGATGTAGCCCTCGATCAAGGATACCGTGCGCAGAAACGGCGTCGGCGGCTGGAAATACCCCTGCGCCTCGATCAAATCGATCAAATCACGCTGCCGGTTGAGCATGAACTGGAGCGCCATCTTCTGAATCGGGTACTCGAATTTCCGCATCCCAAGCAGCTTGTAATCCGTGATGCGGCAGTAGCTCGACGCCATGAAGAAATCCAGCAGCCCCGGCATGAACACCTCCGCGCCCTCGGACACGAGAAAATCGTTCAGGTTGTTGTTCCCAAGCGGCGAATATTTCACATAGATCTCGCCCACCACGCCCACCTTCACCTTCGGCACGCGCTTGACCGGGATCGCCTTGAAATCCTCGAGCATCCGCCGGCACATGACCTTCACCTTTTTTCGGGACACGCCCTCGCGCGCCATCGCCGCGGCGATGTCCTGCGCATAGCGGTCGGCGAGCGCGCGCGCCGTGCCGCGGATCACCTCATACGGGCGCGTCTGGTTGACAAGCGTTAAAAGCATGTCCCCGTAGATCATCCCGTAGATCATCTGTTTGACAAGCGGCACCGTCAGCCGGAAGCCCGAATGCTTCTCCAGCCCCAATAGGTTGAGGGAGATCACCGGCACTTGCCCGTACCCCGCCTTCTCCAGCGCCTTGCGGATCAAAAAGATGTAGTTCGACGCGCGGCAGCCGCCCCCCGTCTGGAACATGATCAGCGCCGTCTTGTCCGGGTCGTACCCGCCGTTTTGGATCGCGTCGATGAACTGCCCGATCACCAATATCGCGGGATAGCACGCGTCGTTGTGGCAGTATTTCAGCCCCGTGTCCGCGATTTTGTGCCCGCCGGTTCGCAACAATTCCGCCTTGTAGCCGCTGTTTCGCAGAACCTGTATGATCAGTTCAAAGTGGATCGGCAGCATATTCGGCACGAGGATCGTATAATCCCGCTTCATCTCGCGCGTAAACTCAACGTACTTCATTCGCCTTTTCCTCCAATGCGCCCAAGAGGCTGCGCAGCCGGATCCTCACCGCGCCGAGATTGGTGATCTCGTCGATCTTGATCTGGGTGTACAGGCTGCCCTTGTCCTCGAGGATGCCGCGCACCTCGTCTGTCGTAATTGCGTCCACCCCGCAGCCGAAGGAGACCAGCTGCACCAGTTCCACATCCTGCGCCTGCGCGGCAAACGCCGCGGCGCGGTAGAGCCGCGCGTGGTACGTCCATTGGTTGAGCACCTGCAGCGCGCCCGGATCGGCAAGATGGCAAACCGCGTCCTCGGATACCACAACGAACCCGAGCGAAACCGCAAGCTCGTCGATGCCGTGACATATCTCGGAATCGATGTGATACGGTCGCCCCGCGAGGATCATCACGCGCTGCCCCCGCGCCCGCGCGTATTCAAGTGCGCGCTCGCCCTCCGCGCGCACCGCGCGCATGTATGCGTCCTGCGCCTTAAACGCCGCGTCCACCGCGCGCGCGAGCGCCCGCCGCGTGATCCCCGGAAAATGCGGCGCAAGGCTCTCGCCCAGCGCGCGGATCAGCTGCGACTTGCGGTTGATGTTCAGGTAGGGGTACAGGAACGCCGTCTCGGCGAGCGAATCCACATTCCCCTTGAGCAGCTCCGCGTAGTACGCCACCACCGGGCAGTTGAAATGGTTGTCCGATCCACCCTCATCCACGTTGTAGGTCAAACTGGGGTAGAACACCGCGTCAACCTGTTTCTCGATCAGCTCCTCGATGTGCCCGTGCATGATCTTCGCGGGGTAGCACGCCGTGTCCGAGGGGATCGAAAACTGCCCCTTCTCGTAGGTGCGGCGCGTGGACATGTCGGACACCGCCACCTCAAAGCCCAGCGAGGAAAACAGCGCGTGCCACATGGGCAATAGCTCGTACATGCCAAGCGCCAGCGGCAGCCCGATCCGCCCGCGCCCGCCGTCCACAGACGGGATCGAGGTCAGATACTTCCGCTTAAACGCGTAGAGGTTCGGCGCGCGCTCGTTCGTGCGCGGCATGCCCGCGCCGCGCTCGCAGCGGTTGCCGGAGATGAATTTGCGCTCGCCAAAGCGGTTGACGGTGAGATGGCAGTTGTTCTCGCATAATTTGCAGACCGCGGACGTCGCCTCGTGCGTGAACGCGCCTAAGGCTTCGCGGGAGATCAGCGCGGATTTCTTTGCGCGACGGGCGTACAGCGCCGCGCCGTATGCGCCCATCAGCCCCGCGATCGCCGGGCGGATCACCTCCTGCCCAAGCTCGCGTTCAAAGGCGCGCAGCACCGCGTCGTTCAAAAACGTGCCGCCCTGCACCACCACGCGCGCGCCCAGCTCCTCCGCGGAGCTCACGCGTATCACCTTGTACAGCGCGTTTTTTACTACGCTGATCGAGAGCCCCGCCGAGATGTCCTCCACCGTCGCGCCGTCCTTCTGCGATTGCTTCACGGACGAGTTCATAAACACCGTGCAGCGGCTGCCGAGGTCCGAGGGATTCTCGGCAAATAGCCCCTTCTTCGCAAAATCCTCAATCGGCAAGTCCATCGCCCGCGCGAACGTCTCTAAAAATGAGCCGCAGCCCGACGAGCACGCCTCGTTGAGCATGATCGAATCGATCGCTCCGTTTTTAATGTGGAAGCACTTGATGTCCTGCCCGCCGACGTCCAATATAAAATCGACGTCCGGCTGAAAATGACGCGCCGCGGTGTAGTGGGCGATCGTCTCGACGATGCCGTAGTCCACGCCGAACGCGCGCTGGATCAGCTCCTCGCCGTAGCCGGTGACCGCGCTCCCGCGTATGGTGATGTTTTCGCCCATGAGCGCGTAGATGCGCGCAAGCTGCTCTTTGACGATCTCGACGGGCGCGCCCCGGTTCGAGGCGTAGTAGGCGTACAGGATGCTGTCGTCGTCCGCGATCAGCGCAAGTTTGGTGGTCGTGCTGCCGCAGTCGATGCCCAAATACGCGTCCCCGGAGTACGTCTCGATGTCGCGCGTTTTCACATCCGCGCCCGCATGACGGCGCTTGAACTGTTCGTATTCATCCACATTTTGGAACAGCGGCTCAAGCCGCCCGCGCCCCTTCGCCGCGCCCTTGCGCTCGAGGATGCGCGCCTCCAGTTGCTTGAGTACCATTTCAGAGCCCGCGTTCTGCGCGTACAGCGCGGCGCCCATGCCCACGGCGTAGCGCCCGTATTCGGGGAACACGGCGTTCTCGGGCGAAAGATTGAGCGTCTCGACAAACCGCGCGCGCAGCCCTCTGCAAAAGTGCAGCGGCCCGCCCAAAAACAGCACCTTGCCGCGGATGCGCCTGCCCTGCGCAAGCCCCGCAATCGTCTGGTTGACGACCGCCTGATAGATGCTCGCGGCGATGTCCTCCTTGCGCGCGCCCTGG